>CAZFIQ010000198.1:0-4209 GCA_964519185.1 uncultured Patulibacter sp. | reverse complement strand
GTCGCAGCGCGGTGGCCGACGAGGCTAGTTCCGCGGTACCGTGGCAGGACACGCCCCTGTAGCTCAGCTGGATAGAGCAGCGGCCTTCTAATCCGCAGGTCCTTGGTTCGAATCCAAGTGGGGGCGCTCGAGGAGAGCAACGGGTGAGGCCGCCGCGATCGTGGGCGAACCTGTACTCTCAACGGCACTTGGCGGACGTAGCTCAGCTGGTAGAGCTCCTGGTTGTGGTCCAGGCGGTCGCGGGTTCGAGCCCCGTCGTTCGCCCCTAGCAGCCGGACCGAACGGTCCGCGCATGAGGTTCCGAGGCCCCGCCGACGGCGGGGCCTCGTCGTTCCCGGAGCCGGAGCGCGGCCTGCACGGCGTCGTGCAGCGTGGCGGCTCTTCGCGTCGACCGCAACTCTGCCGTGGGGGTCCGGTTGGAACCCATGGACAGGCGCTCGGTCGCCCCTCCCCCCGGGGCCGAGGACCGCAGCGTGACCATCCGCGGCGCGCGCCGCGCTGACACAACGATCAGGAGAGTCACATGTCTCGTTTCAGCACCTTCATCGGGCAGCACACCGGTCGCGTCGTGACCGTCGGAGCGGCGGCCGTCGTCGCCGCCGCGATCGCCGCACCGCTGGCCACGGGCGCCAACGAGGGCTCGACGCTGAAGGGTGGCCAGCGCAACGGCACCTTCAGCGCGGAGACCCGCGTGATCGCCAACAACGCGAACTTCGGCACCCGTCAGTCGAACCTCGGGGCCGGTGGCGGCGCGATCTACGGCTGCCGGGCCGCCAGCGGCGGACGCGGCTGCATCGAGGCCTCCAACCTCAACAACGGCCAGGCGTTCAACTTCCGCTTCCGCGGTCCGATCGGCGGCACGATCACGACCAACGCGACGACGCCCGCCACCCAGGCCCAGGCCAAGCCGTTCACGACCAACGCGACCAGCGTCGCGACCGGCCTCAACGCCGACCGCGTCGACGACATGCACGCGCAGGAGATCATCGACGCGGCCGTCGCCAAGGCCCAGCCGAAGATCGCGATCGTCGCCGGCGACGGCGCCGTCTCGAACCAGCGCGGGATCACCGCCGTCGCCCACGAGGCGGTCGGCACCTACCTGGTGACCGCCGACGCCGACGTCTCGAAGTGCGTGCCGACGGCCACGGCCTTCCAGCCCGGCGCCAACGGCGCCAACGTCGCGCTCGAGCCGGTCGACGCGACGCGCCTGCGGGTCCACACGCAGACCAGCGACGGCACCGCCGCCGACCGGCAGTTCTCGCTCGCGATCAACTGCTGAGCATCAGCGGCTCCGACCGCGCCCGTCCCCGCGGCGCCCGACGATCCGGTCGGGCGCCCCGCGGGGAACGCCCCCGCATGACCGTCCGCCGCGATCGCGCGGGACACCGTCAGCGGTCCGTCGATCCCCGTTCCTCACGGCGGATCCGGCGCTGCGCCCGGGTGATCCGGACGACCTCGAGGAGCGTCCCGACGAGGTGCCCGAGGGTGCCCGAGACGCACCGCAGGAGCAGCCGGTCGAACCGCGGGGGTGCTTCGTGGCGCATCGCAGGCTATCGTTGCCGATCGTTATGTCCGCCGTCTCCACGACCGTCACCGAACTCCCCGAAGCCCGCGTCAAGATCGACGCCGAGGTGGCACCGAAGGCCGTGGAGCAGGCGATGCTCGCCACCGCCAAGGTGCTCGCTCGCGATCTGCGGATGCCGGGCTTCCGCCAGGGCAAGGTGCCGCCGCCCGTCGTCATCCGCCGCTACGGTCGCGAGGCGGTGCTCGACGAGACCCTTCGCCGTTCGATCGGCGAGTGGCTGGTCGCGGCCGTCGAGACCGCCTCGGTCACGACCGTCGGCGAGCCCGACGTGCAGATCGGCGATCTGCCGGAGGCCGGCGCGCCGCTGACCTTCAGCGTCGAGATCGGCGTCCGCCCCGAGGCCACGCTCGGCGACCTGGAGACGATCGAGGTCGGCAAGCGCGAGCCGGCCGCCGACGAGGAGAAGGTCGACGCCGAGCTGGAGCAGCTCCGCCAGCGGCACGCCAAGCTCGTCGCGGTCGAGCGCGAGGCCGCCGAGGGCGACACCGTGCTGATCAGCTTCGTCGGCCGGATCGACGGCGAGGAGTTCGACGGCGGCGCCGGCCGCGACCAGCTGGTCGAGCTGGGCTCGGGTCGCCTGGTGCCGGGCTTCGAGGACCAGCTGCAGGGCGCGAAGGCCGGCGAGGACCGCGAGGTCACCGTCAACTTCCCCGACGACTACGGCGCGGAGCACCTGCAGGGCGTGGAGGCCGTCTTCGCGGTCACCGTCCACGAGGTGCAGGAGAAGCAGCTCCCCGAGCTGGACGACGCGTTCGCCGAGGAGGCCGCCGGCGCCGACTCGCTGGACGAGCTCCGCTCCGACATCTCCGGCCGCCTGAGCGAGCAGGACGGGGCCGCGATCGAGCGCCAGTTCCGCGACGCGGTGATCGACACGCTGATGCTGCGCGCCGAGGTCGAGGTGCCCGAGTCGCTGGCCAAGGCACGGGCCGGCGAGCTGCTCAACCGCACGATCAACCAGCTGACCCAGCAGGGCATCAGCCGCGAGCTCTACTTCCAGATGGCGGGCAAGAGCGAGGACGAGCTGATCGCCGAGGCGACGCCCGAGGCGGAGCGCAGCCTGCGCCGCGAGGCCGCGGTCGCCGCGTTCATCGCCGCCGAGGAGATCGAGCCGGCCGAGGGCGACCTGCTCGACACGCTGACCGCGCCCGCGGCGCAGCAGGGCACCACCCCGGAGAAGCTGCTGAAGCGGCTCGACCGCGACGGCCACCGCGCCGAGCTGGTCTCCGACGTCGCCCAGCAGCAGGCGATCGAGCGGCTCGTCGAGCGCGCGACGGTGGTCTCGGTCGACGAGGCGAAGAAGAAGCAGCTGCTGTGGACCCCGGAGGCCGACGAGGACGCCGCCGCCGGCGGCGGTCGTCCGTGGGCGTCCGCGGAGGACGCCTCCTAGGCGTCGCCCTCGCGGGCCGCGCCGTCGCCGCTTCCGCGGCGCGGTCGCGCCCGCGTCCGCGCGCCCGCGGGGAACCGCGGGGGCGCACGATCACGATTGGTAGGCTCACAGCGAGCCGCACCCGTGCGAACCGGCGGTGCCCTGTGCACCGCCGTCGTCGTCTTCCGTTTACCGAAAAGGGAACTCCCGTATGAGCCCGATGGTCCCCATGGTCGTTGAGCAGACCGCGCGCGGCGAGCGTGCGTTCGACATCTACAGCCGCTTGCTCAACGAGCGGATCATCTTCCTCGGCACGCCCGTCGACGACCAGATCGCCAACCTGATCGTCGCGCAGCTGCTGCATCTGGCCTCGGACGACGAGGACAAGGACATCTCGATCTACATCAACTCGCCCGGCGGGTCCGTCTACGCGGGCCTGGCGATCTACGACACGATGCAGTTCATCAAGCCCGACGTGCGGACGATCTGCTGCGGCATCGCGATGTCGATGGGCGCGGTGATCCTCTCCGGCGGGGCGCCCGGCAAGCGGATGTCGCTGCCGAACTCGAAGATCCTGATCCACCAGGTCAGCTCCGGCTTCCAGGGGCAGGCGACCGACGTCGAGATCCACGCGAAGGAGATCATCGACCTGCGCGGAAAGCTGGACGAGATCATCGCCCACCACTCCGGGACGCCGTTGGAGAAGGTCAAGGTCGACACCGAGCGCGACTACTTCATGGATCCCGAGGAGGCGCTGGAGTACGGGATCATCGATCGGGTGATCGACAAGGCCTGAGGACCGGTCGCTTCGGCTGACCCCCGTCGATCGGGTTCGGAGACGCACATGGCACGAGCGACGGAAACCGGCGAGCAGCTGCTCTGCTCCTTCTGCGGGAAGTCCCAGCGGCAGGTCAAGAAGCTGATCGCCGGTCCCGGGGTCTACATCTGCGACGAGTGCATCGAGCTGTGCAACGAGATCCTCGACGAGGAGCTCGCGGTCCAGCCCGGATTCGACGCGGCGCGGCTGCCCAAGCCGCAGGAGATCTTCGCGGTTCTCGACGACTACGTGGTTGGCCAGGACGCGGCCAAGCGGACGCTGTCGGTCGCGGTCTACAACCACTACAAGCGGATCCGGATCGCCGCCGAGCGCGGCGACGACGACGTCGAGCTGCAGAAGTCGAACATCCTGTTGCTCGGGCCGACGGGCTGCGGCAAGACGCTGCTCGCCCAGACCCTGGCGCGGATCCTCAACGTGCCG
>CAZFIQ010000197.1:3939-4265 GCA_964519185.1 uncultured Patulibacter sp. | reverse complement strand
AACGGCAAGACGACCACGGCCGCGCTGATCGCGTCGATCCTCGAGCGCCACGGCCGGCGGCTGGTCCACAACCGCCAGGGCGCCAACATGACCGGCGGGATCGCGGCGACGATGCTCGACGGCTGGCGCCGGGACGGGCTGGACGGCGATCAGGGGCTGTTCGAGGTCGACGAGTTCTGGCTCCCCGACCTGCTCCCCCGCCTGCGGCCGCGCGTGCTGCTGCTGGCCAACCTGTTCCGCGACCAGCTCGACCGCTACGGCGAGCTGGAGACGATCGCCGACCGCTGGGCGACGATCGTCGCCGGCCGCGCCGGGCTGGTGCTCAA
>CAZFIQ010000197.1:0-3929 GCA_964519185.1 uncultured Patulibacter sp. | reverse complement strand
GACGATCGCCGACCGCTGGCGCGAGATGCTCGCGACACCCGCGGCGGCGGGTACGCGGCTGGTGCTCGGGGCCGACGACCCGGCCGTCGCGGACCTCGGGCTGGGGCGCGACGACGTGGTCTTCTTCGGCCTCGAGGACCGCAGCGTGGCGCTCGACGACCACGACCACGCGGCCGACACCACGACCTGCCGCGCCTGCGGGGCGCCCTACGTCTACGAGGCGGCCTTCGTCGGGCACCTCGGGCACTACGCCTGCAGCCGCTGCGACCACCGTCGTCCGACGCCGACGGTCGCCGTCGAGCGGGTCCGGCTGGACGGCACCCGCGGCGCCCAGGTCCGGCTGCGGCTGCCCGACGGCGCGATCGACGTCCGGCTGCGGCTGCCGGGCCTCTACAACGTCTACAACGCGCTCGCCGCCGCGGCGGTCGCGCACGTGCTCGGCGTGCCGGCGGAGACGATCGCCGCCGGGCTCGAGCGGACCGACGCGGCCTTCGGACGCGCGGAGACGGTGACCGTCGACGGGCGCGAGCTGCAGCTGCTGCTGGTCAAGAACCCGGCCGGCGCCAACGAGGTGCTGCGGACGCTGCGGCTCGACGACCACGAGCTGGATCTGCTGGCGGTGCTCAACGACCGCACGGCCGACGGGCGCGACGTCTCGTGGGTCTGGGACGCCGACTACGAGCTGCTCGCCCCGCGCGTCCGGCACGTGACCTGCGGCGGGATCCGGGCGGCGGAGATGGCGGTCCGCTGGAAGTACGCCGGGGTCCCGACGGAGCGGATCAGCGTGGTCGAGGCGTCGTCCGGCGGCGGGCGGGGAGGGCCTTCCGGGATCGGCGCCGCGCTCGACGCGGCGCTGGCCGCGGCGCCTGCCGACCGGACGCAGCCGCTCTACGCGGTGCCGACCTACACCGCGATGCTCGAGCTGCGCGAGGAGCTCGTCGCGCGCGGGGCCGCCCGGGGGTCGTTCGCGTGAGCGCCACCACGGCCCGGACGCCCGACCTCGACCACGTCCGCTGGCACGACCTGGAGTGCGGCGGCTACGCGGCCGACCACCGGTTCTGGACGACCCTGGCGGCCGAGCACGCGCCAGCGGAAGGCGACCGGAGCGGGCGGGCCGTGCTCGACATCGGCTGCGGCACCGGGCGGGTGGCGCTGCCGCTGGCCGCCGCCGGCCATCGGGTGGTCGCGACCGACATCGATCCGGTGCTCTGCCAGGCCCTGGAGCAGCGCGCGCGGGAGCAGGCGGTGGCGCTCGACGTCGTCGTCGCCGACGGGCGCGCGCTCGAGCTGCGCGAGCGGTTCGGTCTGATCGCCGTGCCGATGCAGACGATCCAGCTGCTGCCCGGCGCGGCCGGCCGCCGGGCGATGCTCGACGGCATCCGCCGCCATCTGCTGCCGGACGGCGTCGCGGCGGTCGCGATCGTCGACGCGATCGAGCCGTTCGGCCCCGACGACGCGATCGGCGTGCCGCCCGACATGCAGGACTTCCACGGCACCGTCTACGCCAGCCGTCCGATCGGCGTGGCGCTGGTCGACGGTCGGATCGTGCTCGACCGGGTCCGCGAGGTGGTCAGTCCGAACGGCCACCGCGACCGCAGCGAGGACCGCACGTTGCTCGAGCTGATCGACGCGCCGACGCTCGAGGACGAGGCCCGGGCCGTCGGCCTGCGGCCGCTGCCCCGGGCGGAGATCGTGGCGACCGCCGAGCACGTCGGCAGCCAGGTGGTGATGCTCGGTGCCTGAGGCCCCCGACCGGACCCTGCGGGTCGCGGCGCTCTACCCGGAGCTGCTGAACATCTACGCCGACCGCGGCAACCTGCTGCTGCTCGAGCGTCGCTGCGCCTGGCGCGGGATCGGGTTCGAGCTGACCGCGCGGTCGATCGGCGACCCGCTCGACAGCGAGGCCCACGACCTGCTCTACCTGGGCGGCGGACAGGACCGCGACCAGCTGCTCTGCGCGGAGGACCTGACCACCACCAAGGCGGCGGCGATCCACGCCCACGCCGAGCGCGGCGGCGCGGTGCTCGCGGTCTGCGGTGGCTTCCAGCTGCTCGGACGGCACTACGAGCTGGACGCCGAGCGGCGGATCCCGGGCATCGGCCTGCTCGACCTGCATACCGAGCGCGGCGACGACCGGCTGGTCGGCAACGTCGCGATCGAGGTCGACGGGCGGACGCTGGCGGGCTTCGAGAACCACGCCGGGCGGACCGTGCTCGGCGCCGGGCAGGCGCCGCTCGGCCGCGTGCTCGCGGGCCACGGCAACACCGGCGGCTCGGGGTTCGAGGGCGCTCGCACCGGCAACGTGATCGGCACGTACCTGCACGGGCCGCTGCTGCCCAAGAACGCCTGGTTCGCCGACCGGCTGATCGCCACGGCGCTCGGCGTCCAGGTCGACGAGCTGGCGCCGCTCGACGACGCCTTCGAGGACGCCGCGCACGCCGCCGCGCGCCGCGCAGCGGGCGTCTGACCGCGGACCCGACCCGACCCGCGCGGCGCGGCGGACGCTGCCCCGCTGCCCCGCCGTGCGGCCGTCAGGGCCTCAGGACGACAGCTCGGGTGCCGCGTCGAGCAGGTAGTGCGCGGCGCCGAGCGATCCGATCGCGCTGGCCAGCAGCGCCAGCGGGAAGTCGGCGGTCGTCAGCGTGCTGGTCGAGTCGGCGAGCCGCCGCAGCGCCCGCGTCGCCGGCTGGATACGGGCCGGCAGCCATCCGGACGAGGCCCAGTAGGAGGCGGCGAGCTGCGGGTCGTCGAGCTTGCGCTCGGTGATCTCGCAGGCCCGGACCTTCCAGCCGTTCGAGACGCCGAGGGTGCGGGCGCGTCCGGCGAGCGCGCACCAGGCCCAGCGGGTGCAGCGGGCGATCGTCTCGTGCGCGGTCAGCGCCGCGTCGCGGGCGTCGCCCGTCGCGGCCTCCGTCGCCGGGTCGCGCTCGAGGTCGTCCAGGAGGTCGGCGGCGAGCGCGGCGCTCTCGCTCAGTGGCGCGGTGGACGACCACGGGTCGGTGATCGCTCCCTCGACGAGCAGACGTCGGTGGCAGTCGAGCACGTGCGGCGGGATCGCGCTGGGGTAGCGGGCATCGATCGTCCGCAGCGTGCGGGCGACGTCGAGCGGCGTCGGCAGTCCGCGGTGCGGCGGGATCGGGGCGGTCGACGCCGCGAAGGGTCGCGGACGGGCAACGGCATGTGAATTGGGCACTGGTACTCCGGGGGGATCCCGCCGGCCACGGTGGCCGGCGGCGATGCGGTCGAATATACGTCGCCCGTCGGCTCCGGTCCAGTCCAGTCGACGAATGTCCACGGACGCGCTTCCGCCGTACGCCTCGTTAGCGTCCTGGGGGCGTCGGGTACACGCAGCGTGCCCGTCCTACCAGGAGTTCCATGGCCGCTGATCCCCCCACCGACGACGGGTCCACCACTACCCCTGCGGCATCGTTGCGGTTCGACGACGTCGGCAAGCGCTATCCGGGCGCCGACGGGCCGACGATCGAGGCGCTGACGCTCGACGTCCCGGCCGGGGAGATCTGCGTGCTGGTCGGCCCGTCCGGCTGCGGCAAGACCACCGCGATGCGGATGGTCAATCGCATGATCGAGCCGACCTCCGGCCGGATCCTGATCGACGGACGGCCGAACGACGAGCGGTCAGCCGCCGAGCTGCGCCGCCAGATCGGCTACGTGATCCAGCAGACCGGGTTGTTCCCGCACCGCACGATCGCGCAGAACGTGGCGACGGTGCCGAGGCTGCTCGGCTGGTCGAAGGCCCGGGTCGCCGAGCGGACCGCCGAGCTGCTGACGCTGGTCGGCCTGGACGAGAGCTTCGCGCAGCGCTATCCGTCGCAGCTCTCCGGCGGCCAGCGGCAGCGCGTCGGCGTCGCCCGTGCGCTGGCGGTCGACCCGCCGCTGATGCTGATGGACGAGCCGTTCGGCGCGATCGA
>CAZFIQ010000196.1:0-4271 GCA_964519185.1 uncultured Patulibacter sp. | reverse complement strand
GTGCGCGGCGGGGCTGTCGTCGACGGCCAGCGCCGCCGCGACGCCGCCCTGGGCCGGCCGCGGGCTGATGCGCGAGAGCGCCGGCGACGCGCTCTGTCGCGAGGCGCCCGACGCCGTTCGCGACCTGGAGTCGCTCGGCGTGCGCTTCGACGGCGACCGCCAGGGCCGGCTGGTGCTCGGCCTGGAGGGCGGCCACACCCACCGTCGCGTGGTCCACGCCGGCGGCAGCGCGACCGGCCGGCGGCTGGTCCGCCAGCTCGCCGCACGCCTGGTCCGCGTGCCGCAGGTGACCGTCTACGAGCGCACGCGCGCGGCGGCGGTCTGGACCAGCGGCGGCCGCTGCGTCGGCGTCGTCACCGAGGACGGCCGACGGATCCGGGCCCGCGCGACGATCCTCGCCTGCGGCGGGTCGGCGGCGCTCTGGAGCCGGACGACCAACCCTCCGGGATCGATCGGGATCGGCCTGCAGCTGGCGTTCGCCGCCGGGGCCGAGCTGGCCGACCTGGAGTTCGTCCAGTTCCACCCGACGGCGGTCACCGGCGTCCCCGGACGCGAGGGGTTCCTGGTGACCGAGGCGATCCGCGGCGAGGGCGCCGTGCTGCTGGACGCCCGCGGCGAGCGCTTCGTCGAGGAGCTGTCGCCGCGCGACGAGGTGGCGCTGGCGGTCTGGCAGAAGATGCACGAGGAGGGCAGCTCGCACGTGCTGCTCGACATGCGGATGGTCGACACGGCGGGGTTCCCGAACGTCGTCGGCGCGCTGCGCGAGTCGGGGCTCGACCCGGCGACCGCGCCGATCCCGATCGCCCCGGCCTGCCACTACACGATGGGCGGCGTCGCCTGCGACCTCGACGGCGCGACCACCGTCCCCCAACTGCACGTGATCGGCGAGACCTCCTGCACCGGTCTGCACGGCGCCAACCGGCTGGCCTCGAACTCGCTGGCCGAGTGCATCGTCTTCGGCGGCCGCGCCGCGCGGGCCGCGCTCGACGCTCCGCCGCTGCCCCCGCGCCTCGAGCCCGCGCCGGACGCGCCCGCGATCCTCGCCCCGTCGCCGGAGACCCGCGCCGCGCTCTGGGAGCACGCCGGCATCGAACGGGACGCGGACGGCCTGCGCACGCTGCTCGACGATCCGCACCCGCTGGCCCGCGCGATCGGCGCCGCGGCACTGGCCCGCGAGGAGTCGCGCGGCGCCCACCGCCGCACCGACCATCCGGGGACCGCCCGGGAGCTCGACGGCATCCACACCGTGGTCGCTCCGGCCGGTCCCGACGGGTCGCCCACGGCCCGCCGCGAGCGCTGGAGCTGAGCCCGGCGGGGGCCCACGCCGGCTCCCTGGGCGCCGCCGAAAGTCCCCCTCATCCGGCCCCGATCGCCAGTTCAACAGGGGATAAATACAGCGTCCTTAACCGAAACCGAACATTCCGCGGGTTTGTACCAAGCAGACGACCATCGACCGTCGTCGCAACGCCATGTACCACATCTCACGGACCCTGTATCGCGATCTCGTTCGCCAGCTGCCCGAAGGACGCTGTCACGCCACCCAGGAGCGCATGCTCCGGGCGTGCGAGCTGACCATCGAGCGCCTGGTCACCGACCCGCACTACTTCGCGCATCCGGCGCGCTCGCTCTTCCATGAGATCCGGTTCCTGTTCCCCATCGCGGTGCAGGCCCGGGTCTGGCACGTCGTGGACGCCTACGTCACGACGATGGCCGAGGAGCTGCGCCGCAACCCCCACCTGAGCCACGACCTGGCGGGCACCAAGCCACGGTGCCAGTCGACGACGCGTCGCGGTCAGCCGTGCCAGCGCGACCCGCTGCCCGGCTCGCGATACTGCCCGTCGCACCAGCACCTCAGCGCCACCGACGGCGTGTTCGAGGAGATCGCGGAGGACTGCTCCGTGACCGCCGCGCTGGCCGCCTGAACGGCCGCACCAGCCACCGTGCGGCCGGGGAAGCTCCCCGGCCGCACGGTCGGCCGATCGCTCCGGGATCTCCGGCGAGCCCCCGCCCGCCGTGGGCGATGATCTAGCCTGGCGACCGATGCTCCTGGGAGTCGACGTCGGCGGCACCTTCACCGACGCCGTGCTGATCGACGGCGAGCGCGTCCGCACGGCGAAGGCACCGACCACCCCGGACGACCAGTCGCGTGGCGTGGCCGACGCGATCCGTGCGGTGCTCGACGCCGCCGGCGCGCGGCCCGCGCAGGTCTCGCGGTTCCGGCACGGCATGACGGTCGCGACCAACGCGCTGCTCGAGGGACGGCTGGCCCGGACCGTCTTCTGCGCCACCGCCGGCTTCGTCGACATCGTCGAGCTGGGCCGACAGGATCGGCCGCGGCTCTACGACCTGGCGGCGGCCCGCCCCGCCCCGCTGACCCCGCCCGAGCGCCGGGTCGCGGTCGCCGAGCGCTGCGGACCCGACGGCGTCGAGACGCCGCTGACCGACGACGAGGTCCGCCGCGTCTGCGACGAGGTCGCCGGTCACGCACCGGAGGCGGTCGCGGTCGTGCTGCTGCACGCCGACCGTTGGCCCGAGCACGAGCAGCGGCTGGGCGCCGCGCTCCGCGCGCGACTCGGCCCGGACGTCCACGTCGCGCTGTCCCACGCCGCCGTCGGGACCTTCCGCGAGTACGAGCGCGGCGCCACGACCGAGGTCGACGCCGCGGTCACGCCGCTGGTCGGCCGCTACCTGCGGCGGCTCGCCGCCCGCTGCGCCGAGGACGGCATCGCGACCCCCGAGGTGCTCCAGTCCTCCGGCGGCGTCTGTCCGCTCGAGGAGGCCGCCGGCCGCGGTGCGACCACCGTCCTCTCCGGGCCGGCGGGCGGCGCGGCCGCCGCCGCGATCGTCGCCCGGGCGTCGGGCGAGCCGGACCTGCTCTGCTTCGACATGGGCGGCACCTCCTGCGACGTCCTGGTGGTCGACGGCGGGCGCGTCCAGGAGCAGGGCGGCGGGCGGATCGCCGGCCGGCCGATCGCGCTGCCGACGGTCGACATCCACACGGTCGGCGCGGGCGGCGGCTCGATCGCCTGGGCCGACGGCGGCGGCGCGCTGCGGGTCGGCCCGCGGTCGGCCGGCGCCCGCCCCGGCCCGGCCGCCTACGGCCACGGTGGCGAGGAGCCGACGGTGACCGACGCCCAGGTGGTGCTGGGGACGCTCGACCCGTCGGTTCCGCTGGCGGGCGGGATCCGACTCGACGTCGGCGCCGCCACCGCCGCGGTCGACCGGCTGGCCGAGCGCCTCGACCTGACCCGGGACGGCTGCGCCCGCGGGATCCTGCGGATCGCCGACGCGGAGATGGCGCAGGCGCTGCGGGTGATGACCGTCGAGCGCGGGATCGACCCCCGCCGCTTCGCCCTGCTCGCGTACGGCGGCGCCGGCGGGCTCCACGCGGCCGGCCTGGCCGCCCGGCTGGGCATCCGGCGGGTGCTGATCCCGCAGGCCGGCGGCGTGCTGTCGGCGCTCGGCCTGGCCGCCGCCGACCGTCGCCGCGACCAGGCGCGGACCGTCCTGCTGCGCGGCGACGCGATCACCGCCGCGGCGCTGCGGCCGTCGGACGGCGCGCCCGCCGACGCGGAGACGACGATGGCCTACGACGCCCGCTACGCGGGCCAGGCCTTCGAGCTGACCGTGCGGCCGGAGCGAGCGGACCCGTCGGCACTGCGGGCGGCCTTCGACGCCGCCCACCAGGAGCGCTACGGCTTCCACGACCCCCGGGCCGTGCTCGAGCTGGTCACCGTCCGCGAGACCCGGCGGACCGCCGGGCCGAGCGTCGCGCTCGGCCGCCGCGACGGAGCCGAAGACGGGCCGGTTGCGGGACCGACGACGGTCGCGCTCGCCGGGGCGACCGTGGTGGTGCCGCGCGGCTGGCGGCTCGACCGCGACGACGCCGGCACCCTGCGGCTGGAGTGCCCGCCCGACGTCGTGCCGATCGCCCCCGCACCGTGGGAGGATCCGACGTGAGCGACACGACCCCGGCCGCGCTCGACGCGGTCGACCTGCAGGTGCTGGTCGGCGCGCTGGAGGCCGCCTGCGACGAGATGGGCGCGGTCCTGATCCGCAGCGCCCACTCGCCCAACATCACCGAGCGCCGCGACTGCTCGACCGCGCTGTTCGACGCCGCCGGCCGGATGGTGGCGCAGGCCGAGCACATCCCGGTCCACCTCGGCTCGATGCCCGCGTCGGTGGCCGCGATCCGCGATCGCCGGCACCGCCCCGGCGCCAGCTGGATCCTCAACGACCCCTACGCCGGGGGATCGCACCTGCCCGACATC
>CAZFIQ010000195.1:0-4329 GCA_964519185.1 uncultured Patulibacter sp. | reverse complement strand
CGCTCGGCGAGCACGGAGACGGTCGCCTGGCCGAGCCGGACGTGCTGCTGGCCGCCGTCGAGCGCGCGCTCGGCGGCGCGGACGCGGCATCGCCGGAGGGTGGCGACCTGGCCGGGACGCGCGTGCTGATCTCGGCCGGCGGCACCCGCGAGCCGATCGACGCCGTGCGGTTCGTCGGCAACCGCTCGTCCGGTCGGATGGGCTACGCGCTCGCCGCCCGCGCCCGTGCCCGCGGCGCGCAGGTCACGGTCGTGGCCGCCAACGTGGCGCTGCCCGATCCGGACGGCTGCGAGGTCGTCCGCGTCGAGACCGCGGAGCAGCTGCGGCAGGCCTGCGGGGAGCGCTTCGCCGCCACCGACGTGCTGCTGATGGCCGCCGCGGTCGCGGACTTCCGGCCGGTCGATCCGGCCGGCGGCAAGATCAAGAAGGCCGGACGGGACGCGCTGGCGCTGACCCTCGAGAGCACGGTCGACGTGCTCAGCGAGCTGGCCGCGCGACGGCGCGACGGGCAGCTGCTGTTCGGCTTCGCCGCGGAGCACGGCGACGGAGCGCTCGATCACGCGCGCGAGAAGCTCGTCCGCAAGCGGCTCGACGCCGTGGTCCTCAACGACGTCTCGCAACCGGGGATCGCCTTCGACGCGACCGACAACGCGGTCACGATCGTCGCGGCGACGGGGGAGACCACCGTCGCGCGCGCGGACAAGGCGACCGTCGCCGACGCGATCCTCGACGCCGTCGTCGCCCGCCGCGCCTGATCGACGGGCCTCCCCGCGGAGCCGTTCGACGCGTCTGCCACACTCGATCCATGCCGCAAACCGCATACGACCTGTACCGGTCGGGGCTGCAGCTGTTGGAGCAGCACGACTACCACGCCGCCACGGTTCCGCTCCGCCGGGCCCGCGACCTCGAGCCCGAGACGGGCATGGTCCGCGAGGCCCTCGGGCGGGCACTGTTCCAGACCGCGCAGTATCGCAAGGCGGCGGAGGAGTTCTCGGCGCTCACCGAGCTCGAGCCGGTCAACCACTACGCCCAGTTCTGCCTGGGCCGGTCGCTCCAGCTGTGCGGCCGTCACAGCGAGGCCCGGCCGCCGCTGACGATGGCCGCGCTGCTCCAGCCGCAGCGCGTCGACTACCGCGTGTACCGCGACCGCACCGTCGCCGCCCTCGGCGACTGAGACGACGTCTGAGCTCCCGATCCCCAGACCGGCCCGGCGGTTCCGCCGCCGGGCCGCTCCGCGGCGTCTGGCGCGGCCGACCGATCGTCGAAAACGCGAGGCTTCCGAAACCCCGCGGTGGTACGATGTCTCGGCAGCGTTTCACGACGCCGCTCCGCAGCAACCTGTCGAAGTGGGCACGGAGCCCGCTTTTTTTGTGGCCGAATCCCTCATGACCTCCTCCGTCCAAGACACGATCGAAGCCCAGCTCCGGCTTGCCGACCCGCAGGTCGAAGTGCTGCTGGCCGAGGTCATCCACGGAGGGGTCCTGCGGATCTACATCGACCACCCGGACGGGGTCTCGCTCGACCTGTGCACCGCCGTCACCCATCACCTGGGGGCGATTCGCGAGCAGTACGCAGTCGAGGTGTCGTCGCCCGGCCCGGAGCGCCCGCTCGCCAAGGCGGAGCACTTCCGGCGGTTCGTGGGGCGGCGGGCCCGGGTGCGAACCCGCGGTCCGCTGTCGGTTCCGAGCGACGCGGAGGGATCCGGCGGCGCCGGACCGCGACGCTCGTTCATCGGCGAGCTCGTCGGAGCCGACGAGCACGCCGTGACGCTGGCGGCGGACGGGGGCATCGTCACGATCCCCTACGCCGAGATCCATCGCAGCAACCTCGTCGAGGAGTAGGAGCGAGATGTCCCGCGAGATCGTAGACGCGATGCGCGCCCTGGCGCGCGAGAAGGGCATTCCCGAGGAGCGGCTCGTCGCCGCGCTCGAGGACGCCCTGCTGTCCGCGTACAAGAAGCAGCCCGACTCGGCGAAGTACGCCCGCGTCGAGCTGGACTCGGAGAGCGGCGAGTACCGCGTGATCGAGCTGCTCGTCCCCGAGATGCTCGAGGCGGGCCTGATCGTCGAGACGATCGACGAGCAGAGCTACGAGGACCCGGAGACGGGCGAGTGGATCGAGCCGACCGAGATCGAGATCCCGGGCGAGAAGCTGGCCGAGCACCGCGACGAGATCCCCGAGCAGGACGTCACGCCCGACGACTTCGGCCGGATCGCCGCGCAGACCGCCAAGCAGGTCATCCTGCAGCGGATCCGCGAGGCCGAGCGCGACATGATGTACGACGAGTTCGCCGATCGCGTCGGCGAGATGGTCACCGGCATCGTCCAGCAGTCGGACAACCGCTACACGCTGCTCCAGCTGCGGGACCGCGTCGAGGCGCTGCTGCCGCGCTCCGAGCAGGTCTTCGGTGAGCGCTACGACCACAACCAGCGCCTGAAGGCAGTGATCAAGGAGGTCTCGCAGTCCGCGAAGGGCCCCTCGATCATCGTCTCGCGTCGCGATCCGGAGGTGATCCGCGCGCTCTTCGAGCTCGAGGTCCCCGAGATCGCTGACGGCCTGGTGGAGATCACCGGCGTGGCCCGCGAGCCGGGCTACCGATCGACGATCGCCGTCGTCTCGCACGCCAACGGCGTCGACCCGGTTGGTGCCTGCGTCGGCCCGCGCGGCTCGCGCGTGCGGATGGTCGTCTCCGAGCTCAAGGGCGAGAAGATCGACATCATCCCGTTCAACGACGAGCCGGGCCGGTTCATCGCCAAGGCGCTGTCGCCGGCCCAGGTGCGCGAGGTCTTTATCGACGACGAGCTGCGCCAGGCGACGGTCGTCGTCCCCGACGAGGACCTGACCAAGGCGATCGGCCGCGAGGGCCAGAACGTGCGGCTCGCCGCCCGTCTGACCGGCTGGCGGATCGACATCAAGAAGGCCAGCGACGCGCTGGCCCAGGCCGCCGCCGGCACCGCCGGCGAGCCCGCCGTCGACGAGGACGAGGAGCCGATCGGCGACGGCCGCTGCGCGGCCGTGCTGACCAGCGGGCGCCGTTGCCCCAACGCGGCGCTGGCCGGATCGATCTTCTGCGGCCTCCCCGGCCACCAGGCGCTGGTGCGCTTCGGTGCCGTCGAGGTCGCACTGCTCGACGACGTGTCGGAGGCGGAGATCGACGAGCTCTCCGACCCGGACAAGTCGCAGGAGGACGTGCAGCACATCGTCACGCGCGCCGAGGAGGCCTACGCCGCCCGCGTCGCGGAGCAGGGACCGATCGCGGTCGACGAGGACGGGGCCGAGGCCGACGAGCTGGCTCCGGCCGACGAGCTCGCGGTCGACGACGCCGAGCAGTACGAGGAGCAGTACGACGAGGCGGCCGAGCCGCAGGCGGACGAGGCGGAGATCGCCGTCGACGCCGCGGAAGCCGAGGTCGTCGTGGACCCGGAGGCGTCGGAGGACGCGCCGGGCGAGGAGGAGGACGTCCCGTCGGCGTAGGCGGTCGTATCCCGGAACGGCGTTGCGTCGGCTGCGGCCGACGCGCGCCCCAGGCGGACCTGATCCGCCTGGCCGCGGACGGGGACCAGGTGGTCCCCGACCCTCAGCGCCGGCTTGCCGGACGTGGAGCGTACGTGTGCGGACACACGTGCGCAGAAGTCGCCGTGAAGCGCCGCGCGATCCAGCGCACACTTCGACGGCCCATCAGCATCGACCCGGACTTTCTACACTCTCTTATTTGATGGCGAAGAAGCGCGTGCACGAGATCGCCAAGGCCCATGGCCTGTCGAGCAAAGCAGTACTGGATGCCCTCCAGGCGGACGGCGTCGACGTCGCCACGGCCTCGTCGAGCGTCGACGAGGCCGCGGTCGAGCGGGTGATCAAGGCACAGGCCGGCAAGATCCCCGCCGCCGACGCGACCGATGCCGCCCCGGCAGGGTCGTCGGGCGGTGCGGCCAAGGCCGCGCCTGCTCGCCCGGTGCGTCCCCCGGCGCCGGGTGCGGCGGGCAAGCCCGCCGGCCAGCGTCCGGTCGGTCGTCCGGTGCGTCCCCCGGCGCCGGGTGCGGCGGGCAAGCCCGCCGGCCAGCGGCCCGCCGGTCGGCCCGTCCGGCCGCCGGCTCCGGGAGCCCCGAGCGGCCAGCGGCCGGCCGCAGCCCCGGCCCGCCCGGTGCGCCCGGCCGCGCCCGGAGGCGCCGAGTCGGCGCGCGCGGGTCGCCCCGTGCGTCCGTCGGCGCCGGAGCGTCCCGTGGCGCCCTCGCGCCCGCAGGGCGGCGCGGCGCCGCAGCGTCCGGTGCGCCCGGGTGCCCCCGGCGCGCCCGCTGGTCGCGCCCCGCAGCGCCCGGTCCGCCCCGGTGA
>CAZFIQ010000194.1:0-4415 GCA_964519185.1 uncultured Patulibacter sp. | reverse complement strand
AGCCGAGGTAGCCGGGGTCGTCGATCCGCGACTGGTTGTTGGTCCCCACGTCGAGCACGACCGGCAGCGTCCGCGACGGATCGAGCCCGCCGATCGCGGTGTACAGGGCGAGCTTGCCGATCGGGATCCCGAGCCCGCCGGCGCCCTGGTCGCCGAGCCCGAGGATCCGCTCGCCGTCGGTCACGACGATCACATCGACCGCGCGCTGGCGGCGGTTGCGCAGCAGCTCGGGCAGGCGGTCGCGCATCGGGTACGACAGCGTCAGCCCGCGCGGCCGGCGGAAGATCCGGTGGAACCGCTGGCAGGCCAGGCCGACCGTCGGGGTGTAGACGATCGGCAGCACCTCCTCCAGGTGCTCGGTCAGCAGCCGGTAGTAGAGGACGACGTTGGTGTCGCGCAGCTCGCGCAGGTTGACGTACTTGTCCAGGTCGCTGCCGCGGCGGCGGAAGACCTCGTAGGCCCGAGTGACCTGGTCCTCGAGCGTCTCGACCGCGGGCGGCAGCAGCCCGTCGAGCCCGAGCACCCGGCGCTGCTCGGCGGTGAACGCGGTACCCCGGTTCCGCAGCGGGTCTTCGAGGATCTGCGGGTACTGCACCGAGGTCATGGATCGAGCCTAGACCGCGATCCGCGTAACCCCTGTGACGTGCGGCCACAGACCCGCCGACCGTCGTGGTGCGTTGGGGCCGGGTCGAGGGACGACCGGTCGTCGTTCGCCGTCTCGGGGGTGTCGAACGACGACCGGTCGCCTTCGTGCCACGGGGTCGCGAAGGCCGCCGCGCCCGGCTCTTGCGAGAATGGCCGGCGATGATCCCGCGCTATACCCGTCCCGAGATCGGCGCCGTCTGGACCGACGACGCCAAGTTCGAGTCCTGGCGGGAGGTGGAGGTCGCCGCCTGCGAGGAGATGGAGGGCCCCAGCCACGACGACCTGAAGGCGATCCGTGCCGCGACGTTCACCGCGGCCGCGGTCCACGAGCGCGAGAAGATCACCGACCACGACGTCGCCGCGTTCGTCGACGTGCTGTCGGCCGACGCCGGCCCCGGTGGCCGCTGGATCCACTACGGCCTGACCTCGTCGGACGTGCTCGACACCGCGCTCGCGCTGCAGATCGGCAAGGCGGGGAAGATCGTCGTCGCCGGCGCCCGCGAGGTCGCGTCGACGCTGGCGGCCAAGGCCCGCGAGCACGCCCACACCGTCTGCGTCGGCCGCACCCACGGCGTCCACGCGGAACCGACCACCTTCGGGATCAAGCTCGCCGGCTTCGCGCTGGAGGCCCACCGCAACGCCGAGCGCCTGGAGGCGGCCTTCGCCCAGGTCGCCGTCGGCGCGCTGTCCGGCGCGGTCGGCACCTACGCCGCGACCTCGCCCGACTTCGAGCGTCGCGTGCTGGCCCGCCTGGGTCTGGAGGCCGAGGCGGTCTCGACCCAGGTGATCCCGCGCGACCGCCACGCCGAGCTGCTGCAGGCGATCAGCCTGGCCGGTGCCGGCCTGGAGCGACTGGCGACCGAGATCCGCCACCTGCAGCGGACCGAGGTGCGCGAGGCGGAGGAGCCGTTCAAGAAGGGCCAGAAGGGCTCGTCGGCGATGCCGCACAAGCGCAACCCGATCACCAACGAGCGCATCACCGGCCTGGCCCGCGTGCTGCGCGGCTACGCCCAGGCCGGCGTCGAGAACGTCGCGCTCTGGCACGAGCGCGACATCAGTCACTCCGGCGCCGAGCGCGTGATCCTGCCGGACGCGACGATCGCGCTGGACTACATGCAGTCGCTGGCGACCCGCGTGGTCGGCGGCTTGGTCGTCCACGAGGACCGGATGCTCGAGAACCTGGAGATCACGTCGGGCGCGCTGTTCAGCCAGCGGCTGCTGCTGGCGCTGATCGAGGACAAAGAGCTGGTCCGCGACGACGCGTACCGGACCGCGCAGGAGCTGGCCCAGCGCGCCTGGGACACCCGCACGCCGCTCAAGCAGCTGGCCGCGGCCGACGAGCGCTGCGAGGGCCTCGACCTGGACAAGGTCTTCGACCTCAGCTTCTACACGCGCTACGCCGACGAGATCGTCGCGCGGCTGGACGTGATCCCGGCGGCCTGAGCCGGGCGCTCAGCGCTCCGGCAGCACCGCGTCGACGTCGATCTCGACGCCCAGCACCTGACCGACCCGGGTTGCCAGCAGCGCGACCCGCCCGGGGTCCTCGCCCAGCTCCGGCTCCCACACGGTCTCCGGGCCGAGCCGCTCGCCGCAGCGGAACTGGGCGTAGGTGAAGTCGACCTCCTCGCCGCCCGGCAGGCGGTTCCAGGCGTGACCGTGGTCGCGCACCACGCCGTCGGCGAGGAGCACGTCGGCCAGCACGATCTCGCCGCCGTGGAGCGCCTGGATCACCAGCGTGGTGGCGACGCACTGGCCGGCGGACGGGTTGGCGGAGTTCCAGGCGCCGGGGTCGTCCGAGGTGTCCGGGGCCCAGGAGGCCCGCAGGGCCTGCTCGAGGGCCTCCAGGCCGGGCCGCTCGGCGGACCCGTTCGGCGGCGTGACGTTCGGCGTCTGGGTGGAGCCCATCGCCCCATGGTGGCACGCGTACGTCGTCGCGGCGTGCGAAGGCGCACGCAACGACGTGCTGGCTGCCACGAGCCCCCGCCGGACCGGCGTGCGGGCGGGGGCTGGCGACCGACGACAATGCCAGACTGCGGCGGTCACGCACGGGGCCGGCGCCGGCCCACAGTCGACGCAGGGGACGACCACGGTGGACCTGACCTTCACGGACGAGCAGCTGGCCTTCCGCGACGAGCTGCGCGGCTGGCTCCGCGAGCACGGGCCCGAGGGTTCGCTGCCACCGGAGCCGGACGGCGAGGACGAGTCCTTCGCCTGGCGGCGCGCGTGGCAGCGGACGCTGCACGGCGACGGCTGGGCGGGCGTCCACTGGCCGCGCGAGGTCGGCGGCCGGGGCGCGTCGCTGGCGGAGACAGCGATCTTCTTCGAGGAGCTCGGCCGCGCCGGAGCGCCGCTGCCCGCCGACGTGCTGGGGCTGCTGCTGGCCGGGCCGACGCTGATGGTCTGGGGCGACGACGCGCAGAAGGAGCGGCTGCTGCCGACGATCCTCTCCGCCGAGGAGACCTGGTGCCAGGGCTTCAGCGAGCCGGACGCGGGGTCGGACTTCGCGGCGCTGCGGACCCGCGCCGAACCCGATCCCGAGCGGCCGGGCGACTGGATCGTCAGCGGCCAGAAGGTGTGGACCTCCGGCGCGCAGTACGCCAAGTGGTGCATGCTGGTTGCCCGTACCGATCCCGCGTCGGGGACCCCGGACGGACCGGCGAAGCACCAGGGCCTGACCTACTTCGTGCTCGACATGGAGGCGGAGGGCGTCGACGTCCGTCCGCTGGTGCAGATCACCGGCAGCCCCGAGTTCAACGAGATCTTCCTCAACGAGGTGAAGATTCCCGGGTCGGCGGTGGTCGGCGGGGTCGGCAACGGCTGGAAGGTCGCGCTGACCACGCTGATGAACGAGCGCGCCGGGCTGGCGTTCTTCCTGCAGGTGCGGCTGCGCCAGCAGCTCGACGGGCTGATCGAGGCGGCGGTCGAGAGCGACCGGGCCGACGATCCGCTGGTCGCCGACCGGCTGGCCGACCTGCACCTGCGGACCGAGGCGCTGCGACTGATGGCCTGGAAGGGCCTGACCGCGATCGAGCGCTACGGCCAGCCGGGGCCGGAGGGCTCGCTGACCAAGTGGCTGTGGAGCGAGACCAACCAGCAGCTGGTCCAGCTGGCGGTCGACGTGCTCGGCAGCGAGGCGCTGGTCGCCGACGAGCCGTGGGCCTACGCGCTGCTGCGCGCTCGCGGCAACTCGATCGAGGGCGGCACCACCGAGATCCAGAAGAACATCATCGCCGAGCGGGTGCTCGGTCTCCCGCGGGTCGGGCGGGACGGGTAAAGGGGACTGAAGATGCGATTCGAACTGTCGGAAGACCAGCAGGAGATCCAGCGGACCGCGCGGGACCTGCTCGCCGAGCGGGCGTCGTTCGGGCAACTGCGGGCGTTCCTCGCGCAGAAGCAGGCGAAGGCCGCCGAGCTCGAAGCCGGGACGGGGATGCCCGACTACGGCGGGACCTCGGACGAGGACGCGGGGCTCTGGAAGGAGCTCGGCGAGCTCGGCTGGACGGGGATCGCGATCCCCGAGGAGCACGGTGGGCAGGGGCTCGGCGTGATCGAGCTGGCCGCGATCAGCGAGGAGCTGGGCTACGCGGTGGCGCCCGTCCCGTTCCTCGGCAGCGTCAAGGCAGAAGACAAGCTTTACCCCGCAGTGCGCGTGTCGTCCGCCTCTGATGAGTCTCAGCGTACCGAGATCGAACGCCGTTTCCTCGAACCGGTGATCGCGCGCACGATGGCAGGCTATCCGCGCTTCACCTATATGGAAGCGCAGCGGAAAG
>CAZFIQ010000193.1:4059-4464 GCA_964519185.1 uncultured Patulibacter sp. | reverse complement strand
CGAGTTGACGCGCTCGCCGACGATCGTCGGACGCGGCTGCTGGACCAGGTCGGCCGCCGCGATCATCGAGGAGACCTGGATGTCGCGCTTCACCGTGCCCGCGTTGGCGGTGCTGCCGGCGGGCTTCGTCGCGACGCGCTCGGCGATCGCGGAGATGTGCTCCGGCGTGGTGCCGCAGCAGCCACCGACGACGGCGACGCCGAACTGGTCGACGAACTCGCCGAGCGCGTCGGCCAGCGGCGCGGGCTGCTCGGGGAAGACCGTCTCGCCGTTGACGCCCTGCTGCGGGATGCCGGCGTTGGGGATGCAGTGGATCGGGACGCGCGCGTGGGCGCCGAGGTAGCGGATCGCGTCGCGCATGTCCTCGGGGCCGGTCGACGTGATCGGGCTCAACTGCTCGACCGG
>CAZFIQ010000193.1:0-4049 GCA_964519185.1 uncultured Patulibacter sp. | reverse complement strand
CCTCGGGGCCGGGCGAGCAGTTGAGCCCGATCACGTCGACCTTGAGCGCCTCCAGCGTCGTCAGCACCGACGCGATGTCGGTGCCGAGCAGCATCTTGCCGCCGTTGGGCAGCAGCGAGACCGAGATCTGCAGCGGCACGGCACGGCCCGTCGCCTTGAACGCCTGGCGGGCGCCGAAGATCGCCGCCTTGACCTCCAGGATGTCCTGGGCGGTCTCGATGATCAGCAGGTCGGAGCCGCCCAGGATCAGGCCGCGGGACTGCTCCTCGAAGACCGTGACGAGGTCGCTGAAGAGGATGTTGCCCAGGGTCGGGTCGTCGGACGACGGCAGGAAGCCGGTCGGGCCGATCGAGCCGGCGACGAAGCGGTCGGGACCGGCGGCCTTGCGGGCGATCTCGGCCGAGCGCTGGTTGATCTCCAGCGTGTGGTCGGCCAGGCCCCACTCCTCCAGCTTCAGCCGCGACGCCTGGAACGAGTCGGTCTCCAGCACCGTCGCGCCTGCGTCGAGCATCGTGGTGTGGAGCTCCTCGATCACGTCGGGCCGGTTGAGCACGAGGACCTCGTGCGCGCGCCCGGGGAGCTGGTAGTCGTCCTCGAGGGAGAGGTTCTTGTCCTCGAGCAGGGCGCCCATCGACCCGTCGAAGACCACCACGTGGTCGCGGACGGCTGCCAGGTAATCGCGCTCGGCCATGTCCAGAAGGGTACCAACCGCGAACCCAACCTTGACGCGATCGTGTCAAGGTTGGGCGGGCGGAGTCGCCGGTCGACGTGGTCCCGCCGCTCTGGCAGGCTGGAGCGCATGCCCACGATCTGGACGATCGGCTACGAGCAGCTGCTGCCGGACGAGCTGGTCGCCGAGCTGGAGGCCCACGGGATCGAGCGGCTGCTCGACGTGCGGATCCGTCCGCAGTCGCGCCGCGCGGGCATGTCGAAGACCCGACTCGGCGAGCGGCTGGCCGAGCACCGGATCGCGTACGAGAGCCGGCGCGAGCTGGGGACCCCGCCCGACATCAAGATCGACTTCAAGCAGGGGCGGATCGCGGCCGGTCGCGAGCGGTTCGCCGCCTACGTCGAGGAAGAGCGTCACGACGCGCTCGACGCGCTGGCCGACGAGCTGCTCGCCGACGACGCGCCGCGGACGGTGCTGCTGTGCCTGGAGGCCGACGCGGCGGTCTGCCACCGGCGGGTGCTCGTCGAGCGGCTGGCGGAGCGGGTGCCGGGGCTCGAGGTGATCGATCTGTAGGCGGCTCCCGGCTGGCCGCGGGGTGCCGGCGGGCACGACAGCACGTCGAGGCGATGGGCGGAGCGCGGTTGGGCGCGCCGGTTCCGACGCTCCGTGGCAGCATGCTCGCCATGGAACCAGGCGACGTGGCGGACGCGATGGTGCTCGTCGATGCGGTTCGCGGCGGCGTCGGCGACGAGGTCGACATCGAGGTCGCGCTGGCCGATGGCCCCTCGAGGACGGTCGTCGCGACCTGGCAGCAGCGATCGGCGTCGCCGCGCGTCGTCGAGGCCGTGCGCTCGCCGGATCGGCGGAGCGTCGCGGTGCTCGTCGGCACCGAGCTGCGGCAGGTCGACCTCCGGACGGGCACCTGCGCGACGGTCGGGACCGGCGTGGTGCCGTCCGACGCGTACGAGGTCCTGCTGACGTGGGGCGACGGCGGGCCGCGGGCGGTCGAGCCCACCGGCGCGGCGCGGGTCGAGCTGCCGACCGGTGACGGTCGGACGCTCGTGGCCACGGCTCCGTTGGAGCACGACCGCGGATTCTCCGGAGGGGACCACGGATCGGCCGCCGGGTTCCTGATGCCGCTCGACGCGGGCCTCGACGAGATCGAGGCGGCGCGGGCCGAGCACGACGCCTGGATCGCCGACGAGGCGCGCGCCGGACGTCACGACCGCGTGGTGGTGGACGGGAGGCACGCGCCGGTCGTGCTGCTCGACGAGCGGACGACGCAGAAGCAGGGCCGGGTGAACGTGCACTGGCCGGTCTCGGTCGGGCCGTCCGGCGTGATCGTCCGCCGCAGCACGTCCCGCGCCGACGGTCGCGGGTCCGAGCACACGACGATCGACGAGCCGTGGCTGGTGCGGTGCGACGGCACCGTCGAGCGGATTCCGGTGCGGTTGGGCAACGCGCCGCTCTGCGAGCTGCCCGACGGCCGCTGGCTGATGCCCGGGGCCGATGAGCTGTGGTGCGACGCCGGCGACGAGCCGCTGCACGCCCTCGGCCGCGACGGGGCGCTGAGCCCGTGGTGCCCCGACCGTGAGGTCAGCACGACCAGCCTGCTGCGCGCCGTCGCCCCCGAGCTGCTGCCGACGGACCCCGATCCGGAGCCCGACGACTGGCCCTGGGCCACCGCCGCGCGGGTCTCCGCGGACGGCCGCGATGTCGTCCTGCTGATCACCGGCGCGCGCTGGGGACCGATCTGGGACGAGGAAGAGCCGGTCGCGTGGGCGATCGTGCGGCTGCGGTCCGACGGGCGGGGTGCCCCCTCCCTGCTCGGCAAGGGCCGTCGGACCGGTGAGCGGTGCACGGCCGTGGTCCTCTGAGCGGCCCGGTTCGCGACGCGGGCGGCCCGTCACTCCTCGCGCTCGGCAACCCCGAGTCGCTCGGCTTCGGTGAGGCGTGCGTGCTGCGGAGCGTCGGGGGGCAGCATCGAAGCCAGCTGCTCGCGCAGGAGGTCGACGTCCAGCATCGATGCGGTGATCATCGCCTCGATGTCGGCCCAGTCCTTGGTGCGGTTGAACATGGCCTTGGAGACGGCCAGATCGACCGCGCTCAGAATCGGGATCCGGACGCCGAAGAACGTGACGTACTGGCGTCGCTCCTCCGCATGCCGGTGGATCTCGAGGTTGTTGAGGAAGACATCGACGGGGGTGCGGTCCCACCACAGTCGGGCTTGCCCGTCGCGTGCGAGTCCGGCCGACATCTCCGCTGAGACGGTGATCTCCGGCGGCAGTGCGTCGAGGGCGGTCTGGAAGTCGTTCTCGGCGACGAAGATGTTGACGTCGATGTGGCTCGTACCGCGCGGATCGAGGGTCCAGAAAGCCAGTGCGATGGCTCCACCGAACGCGTGGGGCACTCCGGCGCGGGCAAGTGACTCGTGCACCGCGATCAGTCGCGATGAAAGCGCCTCAGCCACTTTGGACCGAGGTCTTCAGGATCGGGTAACGGAGCGTGGCTCGGTGGCGTACCGGGAGGCCATCGGCAAGTTCCAGGACCTCGCCGAGGACCCGACCTCGCTCCTCGAGGAGCTCCGTACTGGGGACGATGACCGCCGTCTTCGGTTCCGTCGTGAGCTTGCTGCCGGCAGCGGCGAGCAGGCGGGCGAGGGTCGACGCGGACGGGTCCTTGCGGCCGCGTTCGTAGGCGGAGAGCGTGGCCTGCGAAGTGCCCGCGCGCGCGGCCAGCGCCTGTTGCGACAGGCCGGCATCCGCGCGCGCCTGTTGGATCAAGGTCCCGGGACTCATGCGCGAAGTATATCCGTTCGAATATGCCCGTCACCGGGCATGCCGACCGTCCTTGCTTGAAGAACATTGTCTTTACGCGAGACACCAAACAAGACGGTAGGCTGGCCTCAGACGTGTGGTCGCCGCCGCGGATCGGTCGTTTCGCGGCCCGGAGCGACCACGCCCGTTGCCTGAGTCCACCTCACCCCGGAAAGGGAACTCCGTGTCCGATACCCATGACACCCGTCTGAGCGAGCTGAACGAGGAGCCGCCGGCGGGCGGCGGCTGCCCCGTCGCGCACGGAGCGGGCCCGCATCCGACGCAGGGCAGCGCCAACAGCCAGTGGTGGCCGAACCAGCTGAACCTGAAGATCCTGGCCAAGAACCCGGCGATCGCCAACCCGCTCGGCGAGGACTTCGACTACGCCGCGGCGTTCGCGGCGCTCGATCTGGACGCGGTCAAGAAGGACATCGAGGAGGTCCTGACGACCTCGCAGGACTGGTGGCCGGCGGACTTCGGGCACTACGGTCCGTTCATGATCCGGATGGCCTGGCACAGCGCCGGCACCTACCGGATCCACGACGGTCGCGGCGGCGCCGGGG
>CAZFIQ010000192.1:1419-4669 GCA_964519185.1 uncultured Patulibacter sp. | reverse complement strand
GAGACGACGTGGTGGACCCGCCCCGACCAGGCCCGCAGCATCGCGGCCGCGGCCTCCGCGTCGTCGGGCTTGCCGACCGCCCGGCTGGGACCGGCGGCCGCCAGCTCGGCCGCGGGGCTCGCGTCGCCGGCGAGCGTCGCGGGCAGCGCCCGGCCGTCGGCCGGGACCGCGATCACCGTGTCCGACCCGAGCACCGTGTCCCCGACCCGCGCCCGGGACGCGACGGCCAGCGCCTTGCGCCGGGCGTTCTCGACGGCGACCGCCACCGCGTCGCCGTCGGTCGCCTCGTCGACCCCCGCGACGTCGACCGTGAAGTCGATCCCGAGGGTCTCCAGGATCGCCCGGCGCTGCGGCGACCGCGAGGCCAGGATCAGCCGTCCGGACCGGTCCTCGGGCATCGCGGGCAACCGCCGGCGCCGGCCGGGCCGCTCAGCCCAGCTCGGGGAAGAAGCGCTTGATCTCGATCTCGGCGTTCTCGTCGGAGTCCGAGCCGTGGACGACGTTCTCGCCGGCCTCGATCGCCAGGTCGCCGCGGATCGAGCCGGGGGCGGCCTCGATCGGGTTGGTCGCGCCGATCACCTGGCGAGCGACCTCGACCGCCGACGGGCCCTCGAGGATCGCCGCGACGACCGGGCTCTGCGTCATGAACGAGACGAGCTCGCCGAAGAACGGCTTGTCGTTCAGGTGGGCGTAGTGCTCCTCGACGACCGCGGTGGCCAGCGGGACGAGCTTGAGCTGCTGGATCTTCAGGCCCTTGCGCTCGAAGCGGCCGAGGACCTCGCCGACGAGCTGGCGCTGGACGCCGTCGGGCTTGACGAGGATCAGGGTGCGGGACATGAGCGGATCTCCTGCGCGACGCGGTCGCGGTCGGTGGGTCTGGACGGACGTCCGCGCGGCAGCGGACGGGCGACAGTCAAGCAGCCGCGCCGTCCCGACGACGCGCGCCCGGCCTCAGCGGGCCTCGGGCGCCGGCTCGTCGCGCTCGGCGCGACGCCGGCCGCGACGCGAGGAGCGCTCCTCGCGGGGCGGCGACTGCTCGTCGGGCTCCTCCTCGACGTCGACCGCCGGCCGCGACCGACGCGAGCGGCGCGGCGGGGTGCGTCCCGCGATCTCGGTCTCGCAGTACGGGCAGATCCGCCACTCCGGATCGAGCGGCTTGCTGCAGCCGGTGCACTGGTCGCGCAGCTTCTTGAGGCACGACGGGCAGCGCAGGAACTCGCTCTGGGCCGGGTAGTCGCAGTGCGGGCAGAGCAGCAGCCCGGTCTGCATCAGCCGCGCCTCCGCGGCCTGCATCTCCAGCTCGCGCTCGCGCACGTCGTCGAGGTACTCCGGCGGCCGCACCACCATGTAGATGATCGAGCCCGCGAACGGCAGCACCAGCGCCATCAGGGTCGCCGTGCCGATCAGGATCGGGTCGCTCATCCGGCGGCGTGCGTCGGACCAGGTGTAGTAGACGAGCGCCAGCCACACCAGCACGACGAAGAGGACCAGCAGCTTGACCGCGGTGTCGAGTGCGCTGTTGTTGATGCCGAAGATGGCGACGGGATCGGGCATGGAGCTCACAGTGGGGGATTGTTCGCCGACCGACCCCACGTTTCCTCGTCCGTCGCGGCGATTCGCTCGGAAACGGCCGTGGACCCGGTCGGCCAGGAATGCTAGATGATCGGCGCGGGAGGACGGCCCCGCGGGACCGGATCGTCAGACGAAGAGCCGTCCGATCGCGTAGCCCACGCCGAAGAAGATCAGGATGATCACGACGACGAGCAGCGCGACGCCGATCACCAGGCGGAGGACCGAGACCGAGTCGTCGGGGCGTTGCGGCGGAACGGACATGCGGATCAGAACGTGGCGCCGGGGCCGGCGTCGCGGCCACGACGGAGGTCGGCGACCAGGTGCAGCGAGCCGGTGGCCACCACGGTACCGTGCGGCCCGGCCAGCCGGTGCGCCCGCTCGACCGCATCGTGGGCGTCGTCGGCGACCTCGACCGGCCGGTCCGGGAAGGTCTCCCGGGCCACCGCGGCCAGCCGCTCGGCCGGGATCGCCCGCGGGTTGCGGGGCGCGGCCGCCACGCAGGCGTCGCACCAGTGCGCGAGCGTGCGGAGCATCTCGGCCGGGTCCTTGTCGTCCAGCACGCCGACGACCAGCACGACCGGACGCTGCGGAGCGGCGACGTCGAGCGCGTCGGCCAGCGCCTCCGCCCCCGCCGCGTTGTGCGCGCCGTCGTGGATCACCAGCACCCCGCCGGGCTCGGCCGGCCGGGCCTCGAAGCGCCCCGGGACCGCGATCCGGGCGGCCACGTCGCGCTCGGCCTCGGCGTCGCGCGCCACCCCGTCGCCCAGGTAGGCGGCCGCCGCGGCGATCGCCGTCGCCAGGTTGCGGCGCTGGTAGCCCGGCGCCCCGGGGGTCGGCACGTCGCTCCCGGGATCGGCCGGCGCCCGGACGAGCCGCGCGTCCCGGGCCGCGGCCAGCGCCGTCGCGACGGCGACCGCGTCGTCCGGGACGCCGTCCGCGAGCACCAGGGTCCCGCGCGGCCGCACGACCTCGACCTTCTCGGCCGCGATCGCGGCGACCGTGTCGCCCAACCAGCGCGTGTGCTCCAGCGACACGCTGGTCAGCACCGCGACCGACCGCCGCCGGGTCCGCGGCTGCGCCGCCGGCAGCACGTTGGTGGCGTCCCAGCGCCCGCCCAGCCCGGCTTCGATCACCGCGCAGACGACGCCTTCGTCGCGCAGCACCACGAAGGCGGCGGCCGTCACCGCCTCGAACTGCGTGACCGGCCCGTCGACCGCACCCTCCGCCTCGAGCGCGAGCGCCGCCGTCCGGACCCGCTCGACCGCGGCGGCGAACGCCGCGGGCTCGGCCGGCTGGCCGCCGATCAGCACGCGCTCGCGGAAGCTGACCAGGTGCGGCGACACGTAGGCGCCCGCGCGGACCCCGCGCCGCTCGAGCAGCGCCGCCGCGAAGGTCACCGTCGAGGTCTTGCCGTTGCTGCCGACGACGTGGATCGCGTCGAACGCCTCGTGCGGGTCGCCGAGCCGGGCCAGCAGCGCCCGCATCCGCTCGAGCCCGGGCCGGATGCCGAACAGCTCGCGCTCGAGCAGCCAGCCCTCGGCCGCCACCAGCGCCGCCGCGTCGTCCTCGTCAGCGGCGCGGGCGCCGTCGCGGTCGGCGGGAACCGACGGCCGGGTGTCGCTCACAGCGCGGCGAGCTCCTCGCGCAGCGCCTCGACCTCGGCCCGCGCGAACGCGAT
>CAZFIQ010000192.1:0-1409 GCA_964519185.1 uncultured Patulibacter sp. | reverse complement strand
GGCCGGAGCGCGCGAGACGAACTGCTCGTTGGCCAGCCGCTGCTCGGTCCCGGCGATCTGCTGCTCGATCTCGCCCCGACGCTTCTGGCGGCGGGCCCGCTCGGCCGCGGGGTCGACGTGCTCGCCGGCCAGGATGTCGAGGTGGCCGCCGGGGACCGGGACGGTGACCGCGTCCCCCGACTCGTCGGAGAGGGCGATCCGGGCCAGCGGGGTCGCCAGCGCGCGGGCCTCGTCGTCGTAGCCGTCGGCGGCCAGCCGAGCGGAGAGGATCGGTCCGGGCGGGACGTTGGCGCCGCTGCGCCACGAGCGGACGGCGGTGATCAGGTCGATCACGCGGGACAGCTCGGCCTCGGCCTCGGGGTCGAGCAGCCGGTCGTCCGGCTCCGGCAGCCGCGACGTCGCGAGCAGCGAGTCCGCGTCGGTGGCGGCGTCCCCCGCCCGCCCCGCGGTCCGGCTCCACGCCTCCTCCGTCACGAACGGGATCACCGGGTGGGCGATCTGCAGCGTGCGGCGCAGCGCCCAGGCCAGCACGCGGGCCAGGTCGGGGTCGCTGGCCACGTCGCGGCCCTTGACCAGCTCCAGGTACCAGTCGCAGAGCTCGCCGTAGACGAAGTCGTAGAGCCCGAGCGCCGCCTTGGCGAAGTCGTACTCGTCGATCCGGGCCGCGGTCTCGCGGGCGATCCGCTCGGTCCGCGAGACGATCCAGCGGTCCTCGAGCCGGGTCGGAGGCGCGTCGCCGGTGACGCCGGCCGCGACCGCGGCGGCGTCGATGCCCTCCAGCCGGCCGGCGGCGAAGCGGACCGCGTTGGAGAGCTTGGTGACGAGCTGCTTGCCCTGGGCGATCTTCTCCTCGCTGAAGCGGACGTCCTGCGTGGACGACATCGCGAGCAGGCCGAACCGCACCGCGTCGGCGCCGTAGGCGGGGAACTCGCCGGGGTCGCCGTTCTTCTTCTTGGCGAAGACCTGCGGGCGCGGACCGCCGTCGATCAGCGCCAGCGGGTCGATCCCGGTACCCAGCGACTTGCTCATCCGCCGGCCGTCGGGGGCCTGGATCACGGAGTGGCAGTAGACGTCGCGGAACGGGACGTCGTCGGCGAACCGCAGCCCCATCATCACCATCCGCGCGACCCAGAGGAAGAGGATGTCGCGCGCGGTCGAGAGCACCGACGTCGGGTAGAAGTCCCGCAGGTCCTGGGTCTCGTCCGGCCAGCCGAGCGTGGCGAACGGCCACAGCCCCGAGCTGAACCAGGTGTCGAGCACGTCGGGGTCGCGGGTCCACCCCTCGCCCTCGGGGGCCTCGACGCCGCAGTAGGTTTCCTCCCGGCCGTCCGCATCGGTCCGGTACCAGACCGGGATCTGGTGGCCCCACCAGAGCTGGCGGCTGAGTACCCACGGGCGGATCTCGCGCA
>CAZFIQ010000191.1:0-4678 GCA_964519185.1 uncultured Patulibacter sp. | reverse complement strand
GACGACGCCGGGCAGCACCGCGTGCGAGACCGCGTCGCCCATCAGCGACCAGCCGAGCAGCGTCAGCCAGCAGGAGAGCACGGCGCAGGCGATCCCGCAGACGACGGCGACCAGCAGCGCGCGCTGCATGAACGCGAACTCGAGCGGGGCGACGACCCAGTCGTACAGCTCGTTCATGCCGCCACCCCCTGCAACGCCGACGCGGGGACGAAGCCGCCGAACGCCTCGGCCAGCAGCTCCGGACGCAGCGTCTGCTCGACCGTCCCGGTGGCGATGATCCGCCGGTTGATCAGCGCGATCTCGTCGCACAGCGCCGGCACCGCGATCAGGTCGTGGGTCGACACGAGGATCGTCCGGCCCTCCGCCGCCAGCTCGCGCAGCAGCGCGGTCATCGTCGCCTCGGTGCGCTTGTCGACGCCGGCGAACGGCTCGTCGAGCAGCAGCAGCTCGGCCCCCTGCGCCAGCCCGCGGGCGACGAACGCGCGCTTGCGCTGCCCACCGGAGAGCTGGCCGATCTGGCGGTCGGCGAGCTCCGTCAGCTCGGCCCGCTCGAGCGCGGCGTCGACCGCGGCGTGGTCCTCCGGCCGCAGCCGGCGGGTGGCGCCGAGGCGGTTGTAGCGACCCATCCCGACCACGTCGCGGACGGAGATCGGGAACGTCTGGTCGATCTCCTCGGTCTGCGGCGCGTAGGCGACGCGCCCGGCCTTACGGGCCACGGTCGACGATCCGCCGAACAGCTCGACCGTACCCGCGTCCGGTCGGATCAGGCCCATCAGCGCCTTGAACAGCGTCGACTTGCCGGATCCGTTCATGCCGATCAGTCCGTGGACCAGTCCCGGGGCGAGGGTCAGGTCGACGCCGTCGAGGGCGACGGTGCCGCCGTAGCGGACCTGGACGTCGTGGACGACGGCGGCCGGTGCGGGCGTGGGTGCGGTTGCGGGGGGTGCGGTCATCTCAGCGGGCCTGGGGGTTGAGTCCGTCGGCGATCGTCTGCGCGTCGACGCGCAGCAGGTCGAGGTAGGTGGGGACGGGGCCGTCGGCCTCCGAGAGCGAGTCGACGTAGAGCGTGCCGGCCAGTCGCGAGCCGGCCTCGCGGGCGACCTGGCGCTGGGCCTTGTCGCTGACGGTCGACTCGCAGAAGACCGCGGGCACCTGGCGCTCGCGGACGAAGCGGACGGTGGCCGCGACCTGCTTGGGCGACCCCTCCTGCTCCGCGTTCATCGGCCAGATGTAGGCCTCGTCCAGGCCCAGGTCCTGCGCCAGGTAGGAGAACGCGCCCTCGCAGGTGACCAGCGCCCGCTGCGCGGCCGGCAGGTCGGCGAGCTTCTCGCGGACCTCGTCGCCGACCTGGCGGACCTCCTGCTTGTACGCCGCGCCGCGCCGCCGGAAGCCGGCCGCGCCCTCCGGGTCCAGCTCGCTGAACGCGGCGACGATGTTGTCGATGTAGATCTCGGCGTTCGTCGTCGACATCCACGCGTGCGGGTTGGGCTTGCCGGCGTACTCGGTCTCGCCGGCGATCGGGATCGGGGTGATCCCCGTCGTGATCGTGGTCCGCGTGGCCCGCGAGCGCTCGATGAACTGCTCGAACCAGGCCTCCAGGCCCATCCCGTTCTCCAGCACCAGGTCGGCCGTCGCGGCCCGCTTGAGGTCGCTGGGGGTCGGCTCGTAGCCGTGGATCTCGGTGCCGGGCTTGGTGATCGAGTGGACCTCGATCCGGTCGCCGGCGACCTGGCGGGCGATGTCGGCGAGCACGGTGAAGGTCGTCAGGGCGACCGGCTTGCCGGAGTCGCCGCCGCGGTCGCTCCCGCAGGCGGCGAGGGCGATCACGGCGATCACGGCGGCGAACGGCAGCGCCCAGCGACGTCGTCGCCGGGTTGCTGTCGGGCTCACCGCATGATTTGGCATGCCCAAATTTGTATCACGCCGGGCCGCATATCGCCGCGATCGTCCGCTCGGCGAGGCGGGAGCTAGCGATTGAGACAGTCCGGTGGAACGGCCGGTCGCGGGCGAGGTACCGTCGCGGCATGATGCGCACGGTGGCCGTGACGGATGCGAGCAACGGAGACGCGGACGAGCGCCGGCACCCAGGCACGATCGCCCGCCCGGCGGCCTGACGACCGGCGCGATGGACGCCTCGTACCCGCTGCTCTGCGCCTGCGAGCGCTTCCGCGACCGCCCGGCGGTGATCGACCGAGCGGGCACGGTCACGTTCGCGCAGCTCGAGGAGCGGATCGCCGGCCTGACCGCGGGCCTGCGGCAGGCCGGCCACGGCGGGCGGACCGTCGGCCTGCTGCTCGGCAACCGCGTCGAGGTGATCGAGGCGTACATGGCGCTGGCGCGGGCCGGCTGCGTCGCGGTGCCGATCAACACCCGGCTGGCCGAGGACGAGCAGGCGTTCATCGTCGACGACGCCGGGGTCGAGCTGCTGATCGCCGACGAGCGCGAGCACGAGCGGGCGACCGCGCTGGCCGCCCGGGCGCGGCGCGACGGTCGCGGGACGATCACGGTGCTGCCGGTCGCCGCCGCCGACGGGGGCGCGAGCCTCCAGCGGCTGCGCGCGACCCCGGCTGGTCCGCCCCCGTCCGACCGCGCCGGCGACGACGACGCGCCGGCGACGATCGTCTACACCTCGGGCACCACCGGGTTCCCGAAGGGCGTGGTGCGCAGCCACCGGGCCAACGTCTGGAACGCGGTCAACTCCGCGCTCGGGTCACCGCGCCGGCCGGGCGAGGTCGAGCTCTTCAACCTGCCGGCGTTCGGCATCGGCTTCCTGCACTTCCTGGTGCCGGCGCTGCTCGGCGGGGCGACGGTGGTGCTCGACGACGTCTTCGACCCGGGGCGGGCGTGGCGGCTGATCGAGCGTCACCGTCCGACCCGGACCTTCCTGGCCCCGACGATGATCGCGGCGATGCTGGCGGTCGACGGCCAGCGCGACGTGGACGCGTCGTCGCTGGAGCTGATCTACACCGCGTACGCCTTCCCGGAGCGTCTGCGCGGGGAGGCGCTCGAGCGCTTCGGGCCGCGGTTCAGCTACATGTACGGGCTGACGGAGGCGCAGCTGACGTCCAGCGCCCCCGACCGGTTCGCGGACGACCCGACGGACGTCGGCACCACGATGGGCGTCTCGCGCGTGGCGGTGCTGGACGCGACGGGCCTCCCGGTCGCCGACGGCGAGACGGGAGAGATCGGCTTCGCCGGCCCGAGCGTCATGTCCGGGTACCACGGCAACCCGCAGGCGACCGCCGCCGCGGTCCGCGGCGAGTGGGTGCTGACCGGCGACCTCGGGCGCCACGACGACGAGGGCCGGCTGCACTTCGTCGGGCGCAGCAAGGAGATCATCAAGACCGGCGGCTTCAGCGTCGATCCGGTCGAGGTCGAGAACGCGATCCTGGCGCTCGAGGCGGTCGCGGAGGCCGCGGTGGTCGGCGTCGAGGACGAGTACTGGGGCGAGGCGGTGGTCGCCTTCGTGGTCGGCGACGGCCTGACGATCGATGCGGTGCGCGCGGCCTGTCGCGACCGGCTGGCGGCGTTCAAGGTGCCCAAGCGGGTGATCGTGGTCGACGCGCTGCCGAAGAACCCCACCGGCAAGGTCGAGCGCGGACGGCTGCGGGCCCGCGCCCAGGCGCAGCCGGAGCGCGGCCCAGCGACGTAGCGCCCCCCCCCCCAAACTGATGCGGGTTCCGCCGCCGTGAGCGGCGCGATCCGCATCAGCTGACGCCAGCCCCACGGCTGATGCGGGTTTCGCCGCCCACGGTGGCGCGATCCGCATCAGCCGTGGGGGGTCGCGAGGACGCGCGCTGGGTACACGGAGGGCTCCGGGTCCCGGCCGCCGGGCCGGTCGTCGCTTGCGGCGATGCCGGCCCGGGCCGAGCCCAGGAGCCCGCGTGGACCGCCAACCGCCCGTCGACCTCAAGCACCGCAGCCGCGAGCTGACCGAGGGCCCCCACCGGGCCGCGGCGCGCGCCTACCTGAAGGGGATCGGCTTCGACGACGACGCCCTGGCGCGGCCGATCATCGGGGTCGCGCACGGCTGGATCGAGACGATGCCGTGCAACTTCAACCACCGGGTGCTGGCGGCGAAGGTCAAGGAGGGGATCCGGGCCGCGGGCGGCACGCCGATGGAGGTCAACCACGTCGCGATCTCCGACGGGATCACGATGGGCACGTCGGGGATGAAGACGTCGCTCGTCAGCCGCGAGGTGATCACCGACTCGATCGAGCTGGTCGCCCGCGGTCACCTGTTCGACGGACTGGTCGTGATCACCGGCTGCGACAAGACGATCCCCGCCGGGGTGATGGCGCTGGCGCGGCTGAACGTGCCGGGGTTGATGCTCTACGGCGGATCGATTCCGCCCGGCCACTTCCGTGGTCGCGAGGTCACGATCCAGTCGGTCTTCGAGGCGGTCGGGCAGCACGCGGCGGGACGGATCGACGCCGCCGAGCTGCGGTCCCTGGAGGACGTCGCCAGCCCGGGCGCCGGGGCCTGCGGCGGGCAGTTCACCGCCAACACGATGGCGATGGCGTTCGAGGCGATGGGCATCAGCCCGGCCGGCGCGGCGATGGTCCACGCCCAGGCGCCGAGCAAGGCGGAGGTCGCCTTCCGGACGGGCGAGCTGGCGGTCGAGGTGCTGCGTCGCGATCTGCGGCCCGCCGACCTGATCACCCGCGAGTCGCTGCA
>CAZFIQ010000190.1:0-4726 GCA_964519185.1 uncultured Patulibacter sp. | reverse complement strand
CCCTGCTCGGTCATCGACCGCCGTGGTCAACCACTGATTTTGAAACAGGTCCTTAGCGCGTCAGGGGCGGACCGCGACGGTCGGCAGGGTGACCGTCGTGCGTCCGTACCGGACTCGGTAGATCGTCGCGGTCGCTCCGCCGGGCGCCGCGAGGGTCGCGGTGAAGCGCCCGCGACGGTCGCTACGGATCGTGGTGTCCGCGGTCGCGGCCGGCCCGCAGAGCGCCAGGCCGGTGACGGTGAGCCGGGTCGGTCGTCGGACGCCGGCGATCCGGCCCTGGATGCGGATCCGTCCGTCGTCGAGCGTCGTCCGTCCGGTGATCAGGGCGCGACGGGTCGGCCGGTGCGCGCCGCTCGAGGTGGTGACGCCGTGGGCGGCGACCGTGATCCGGTAGCGCGCCCGGGCACGAGCTGTCGCGCTCCGGGGCGCGGCGACGACCGCCACGACGCGGCCGTCAGCGGCGATCGTCGTGGTGCCGATCGGCCGCTCGTTGCGCAGGATCGTGGCGGCCCGGCCGGCCAGGCCGCGGGCCGCGACGGCGGTCAGGCGCACGGTCGGGGCCCGCTGCGTGCCGCGGGCCTCGATCCCGATCAGGCTGACGAACCGGGCCTCGCACGACGGTGCCGAGTCCGGGGGCCGCGGGACGTCGGGGACCGGCGGGAGGGCGGAGATCGTGATCGAGCGGGTCTCGCGGGTCGCGTTGCCGTGCTCGTCGCGGCTGGTGACGGTGATCGCGTACTCGCCCGGCGTCGCGTAGACGTGGGTCGCGGTGGTCCCCGTGGCGGTGGCTCCGTCGCCAAAGCTCCAGTCGGTGTCGCCGACGGCCGACCAGACGTCGTGCGGCGTGACCGCGACGGCGACCGGCTGCCCGACGGTCCCGGTGGCCGGGACGACGAGGTCGTCGAGGACCGGGCCGGCCGCGTCGAGCGTCGCCGCGGTGATCTCCCGGGTGGGGGTCAGGCCGTCCGTCGCGCTCCAGGCGGCGACGAAGCTGCCGTCGCCGCCGGCGGCGATCGCCGGACTGGTCGCGTTGCGGGGGCCGGAGGAGATCGACTCGGGCGCGCTCCAGCCGTCGCCGCTCGGACGGGACGAGACCCAGATCCGCCGGACGCCGCCCTCGTTCTCGACCCAGGCTGCCGCCAAGGTGCCGCCGGGGCCTCCCGCGAGCTGCGGCGCGAGCGCGGACCGGCCGACGGTCGACAGCTGCTGGGTCGTGCTCCAGCCGCCGCCGGGGAGTCGGGTCGCCGTCTCGACCCGGTCGCCGCCGTCGCTGCGGTCCCAGACCGCCGTGGTGACGCCGTCGTCGGCCACGACGATCGACGCGTAGGGGGTGTCGAGACCGGGTGTGGAGAGGCTCTCGGTCGTGCTCCAGGCGCCGCCGGCCGGGCGGACGGCGGCCTGGATCCGCGCGCTGGGGCCCTCGGCCTGGGTCCAGGCGGCCGCGGTCGTTCCGTCGCCGACGACGCGCAGCGTCAGCCCGGTCAGGAAGACCGTCGGGGCGGAGAGGTCCTGCGGGGTGCTCCAGCTGATTCCGTCGGCGCTCGTCGCGGTCTGCGCGCGCAGACCACCGCCGTCGCGCCGCGACCAGAGGGCCGTCAGGCTGCCGTCGTCCGCGGCCGCGACCTGCGGGTAGTGGTTGCCCTGCCCGGCCGGCAGCGAGACCTCGCGGGCGGAGCTCCAGCTGCCGCCCTCGGGACGCGTAGCGGAGTGCACCCGGTGTGCGCCGCCGCTGCTCTGGTTCCAGACGACGGTGGTGGTGCCGTCGGCCGCGGCGACCACGTCCACGCCGGACCCGTTCTGGCCCGCGACGGAGAGGTTCTCGGCGGTGCCCCAGGCGCCGTCGCGGGGCCGCACGGCGACCTGCACCCGGCTGTTGCTGCCGTCGTTCCGGGACCAGACCACGGTGGTGACGCCGTCGGGGCTGGCGGCGACCCGCGGCTCCTGTCCGGCCTGTCCGGCGGCGGAGAGGTCCTGGGCGGCGCTCCAGGCACCGTCGCGCGGACGGGTGGAGACCTGAACCCGGGCGTGCGGGCCGTCGTTGCGCTGCCAGAGCGCGGTCGCGGTGCCGTCGGCGGCGACGGCGACCTGCGGGTTGTAAGCGCGCTGACCCGGGACGGAGAGCATCTGGGGGGCACTCCAGGCGCCGCCGGGGACGCGCGTGGCCGCATGGACCTCGAGGGTGACGCCGTTGTCGCTGGTCCAGACGGCGGTGGCGGCGCCGTCGGCGGCCATCGCGACCTGGGGCTGGGCGCCGTCCTGGCCGACCGTCGAGACGGTCTGGGCGCCGAGCCAGGTCGGCGCGGCGACGGCGGGGGCGGTTGCGATCGCGCAGACGGCGGCCACCACGAGCAGGCTCCCGGCCGGCGTCCACGCGCGGCCGGCACGCCCGGGTCCGCGGCTGCGGCGACGGCGGGGACGTGGACGGCGCAGCGCGAGCATGCGCGCGACTATCGCACGCGCGGGGACCGTGTGCCGAAAGATCGTCGAGACGCGATCGTCGGCCCGCCCGGCGCGCCGCCGACTACCCGCTCAGCTCGACGTCGTCGCCGATCGGCTCGTCGTGCTCGACGCGGTGCTGGACGGTGATCGCGGCGTTCAGCTCCGCGCCCATCAGCAGCGCGCAGCTCGACAGCCAGAACCAGAGGACGACCACGATCGCGCCCGCGAACGCGCCGTAGAGCGCGCCGACGTTGACGACGTTGGAGATGTACTGCGACAGCAGGAACGAGACCGCCAGCCACGACGCGACGCCGAGCACGGCGCCCGGCGTGACCCAGTGGAACGCCCGGTGGGTGTAGTCCGGGGTCACGTAGTAGATGTAGGCGAAGCCGAGCAGCGCGCTCAGCACCGCGGCCGGCCAGCGGACGATCTCCCAGACCGCGGCCGCCCCGCGATCGATCCCGACCAGGTGCAGCAGGTCCTCCGCCAGTCCGCGGCCGATCACGACGAAGACCAACGTCGACAGCACCAGGAACAGCAGGACGAAGGTCGACAGCACGTCGATCGTCTTGCGCCGGACGAAGCTGCGCCCGCCCTTGACGTGGAACGCGACGTTCAGCGCGCGCCGCATCGACTCCAGCACGCCGGTCGTGCCGTAGAACATCAGGAAGATCGAGACGACCAGACCGGTCGCAGCGGCGCTGCGGTTGCGCAGCGCCTCGCGCAGCGAGTCGTCGATCGGCTGGACCACCGACGCCGGAGCGACCTCGCGCAGGTACGCCACGATCCCGTTGTAGGTCCGCGGGTACTCGCCGACCAGGCCGAGCACCGACAGCGAGATCAGCAGCACCGGGAACAGCGACATCAACCCGTAGTAGGTGATCGCCCCGGCGTGCTGGGTCATCTGGTCGTGGTAGAAGGCCACGAGCGTTCGCTTGATGATGGTGAGCGCGCGACGCATCGACTCGGGTGAGCTTGACCGATGCGACGCCCGGTCGCGTCGCCCCTCCGGCGGGCGGCCACGGCCGGCGGACCGGCGCGCGTCGGCCGCGCCGGACGGGACGCCGACGCCCGCGGCCCCAGTACGATCGGGTGGTCGATGCTCACGCCGCGCCAGGAGCTGATTCTCGGGAAGGTCGTCGCCCGCTTCCGCGAGACCGGACTCCCGGTCGGGAGCAAGCTGCTGTCCGGCGACGCCGACCTGGGGCTCGGGCCGTCGACGATCCGCAACGAGCTCGCCCAGCTGGAGCTGCAGGGGCTGCTCAACCACCCGCACACCTCGGCCGGCCGGGTCCCGACCGACGCCGGGCACCGCTACTTCGTCGACCACCTGCTGCCGGAGGCGCCGTCCGGTCCCGGGCCGGTCCCGGGCCTGGAGCTGGCGCTGGTCCAGCACGAGATCGACGAGGCGATGCGCGTCACCAGCGAGACCCTCTCGACGGTCACCGACCTGCTCGCCGTCGTCACCGCGCCGCCGGTCTCGACCGCGACGGTCCGCCACGTCGAGGTGCTGCTGCTGCACCCGCGCTCGGTGATGGTCGTGGTGATCACCTCCGCCGGGGACGTCGCCAAGCGGACGGTGGCGTTCCGCGACCCGGTCGACCCGGGACTGGCCGCCTGGTCCCGCGAGTACCTCAACGAGCGGCTGGCGGGGATCGGTCTGGGCGCGCGGATGCTCCGCGCGCGGCTCGCCGACCCCAGCCTGGGCCCCAGCGAGCAGGCGTTCCTGGCCACCCTGCGGCCGATCTTCGACCATCTCTCGGAGGGCGAGGGCGAGGCCACCACGGCCGTCTACGTGAGCGGCGCCGCGCGGCTGATGCAGGACGCCCGCGCCGGCGAGGTCGCCGAGCTCGACGCGCTGGTCGACGAGCTCGAGCGGCGGGCGACGATCCTGCGGATCCTGCGGCAGGCGCTCTACCGTCCTGACGTGGTCGCCTGGATCGGCGGGGAGAACCCGGTCCCCGCCCTGCGATCATTGTCGGTGGTGGCGGCCGGCTACGGCCCGCCGCAGAGGAAGCTGGGCAGCGTGTCCGTGATCGGACCGGTGCGGATGGACTACCCGCAGGCCATCCGCGCGGTGCGGGACGTCGCCTTCCAGCTGTCGCGTTACGTCGAGGAGCTGTACGAGAACGTATGAGTCAGACCGTGCCACGAGATCCGTACGAGGTGCTCGGCGTCGACCGGAGCGCCGACGAGGCGCAGATCAAGAAGGCGTTCCGGCGGCTCGCACGCACGCTGCATCCCGACGTCAACCCCGACGACCCGGAAGCGGTCCTGCGCCTCCGGG
>CAZFIQ010000189.1:0-4762 GCA_964519185.1 uncultured Patulibacter sp. | reverse complement strand
GGCGCCGCGGTCACAGCCGTCGCCCGCGGCGATCCAGGCGGCGATCTCGCGGGCGCGTGCGGCGTACGACGGATCGTCCAGGGCCGACAGCACCGCCGCCCGGACGGCCCGGGGACCGGCCAGCCGCCGGGGCAGTCGCAGGCCCGCGCCCGACCAGGCCAGCCGGGCGGCGTTCTCGAACATGTCGCCGCCGGCCGGGATCGCGACCACCGGCTTGCCGTAGGCGAGCGCGCGCAGCAGCGTGCCGTGGCCCGCGTGGCAGAGGATCACGTCGGCCGCCGGCATCACCTGCGAGTAGCGGACCCACGGGACGAGCGTGGCGTTGGCGGGCACCTCGATCGGCGGCAGCCCCGTACGGCCCGCGTCGTTGACCCGGTTGTGCGCGGCGAGCACCCGCACCGGCGCGTCGGCCAGACCGCGGAGCGCGGCGCGCAGCAGCTCCGCCTCCGGATCCTGGATCGTCGACGGGGCCACCAGCACCAGCGGCTGATCGCCGGGCGGAATCGCGACGTCGTCGGACGGCGGCTCCCAGACGAACGGGCCGACGGTCTGGGTGCCGGGGCGGGGCACGGTCCGCGGGTAGTCCAGCTGCGGCACCGAGCCGACGAGCGCCAGACGCCGGCTGATGCCTCCGTGCTGTCCCGCCACCGGGGGCAGGCCGACCGTCTCCCGGGCCCGGTTGAGGTCGGCCTGCCCCCGGTCGAGCGCCCGCGACACGCGATCGTCGAGCCGCGACCACAGGCCGCGCCCGCACCGCGTACGGGCCGGCCGAGCGCCGGACGAGAACGGCGGCCAGCCGCGTTCGGAACGCGGATCGAGGTGGGGGATCAGCGTGGCGACCGGCACCCCGCGGCGCTCGCCGGCCAGCGCCGGGCCCAGCGTCAGGATGTCGGCCACGATCGCGTCGGGACGGACCTCGTCGATCAGCGGCAGCGTGTCGACGGCCGCTCGCGTGGCCGCCTGGTAGTGGTCGAGCGGCCGCTCGCCGAGCTGCGGGAAGACGGGGTACTCGGGGGCCGCGGCGAACCGCATGCCGGCCCCGACGACGTCGGCCTCCCAGCGCTGCCAGGTCTGCACCCAGACGTCGGTCCCGCGCTCGGCCAGCCGCTGGCCGAGCGCCATGATCGGGAACGCGTGCCCGGCGTCGCCGAACGCGCCGAGCAGGACCCGGCGGGTCACACCTGCTCGAGAGCGGCGGCGAGCTCGCGGAGCTGCTCGATCCGCCCGTCGCGGGTCACCGCGGCGGGCGTCGCGACGATCGTGTCGACGCCGGCGGCTGCGTAGGCGCGCAGGCGTTCGGTGACGTGCTCGCGCGTGCCGAACAGCGAGACCGCGTCGATCAGCTCCGGCGGGATCGCCGCCATCGCCTCGACCCGCTTGCCCTCCAGGAACAGATCCTGGATCTGCTTGGCGGCGTCGCCGAAGCCGTAGCGGGTGACGGCGGCGTTGTAGAAGTTCTTCTCGCGCGAGCCCATCCCACCGACGTAGAGCGCGATGCCGCCCCGCAGCACGCCCTCGGCGGCCCCGTCGGGGTCGTCGCCGATGTGAAAGGTCACGCTCGGGCAGACCTTGACGTCGGAGCGCTGGCGGCCGGCCTTCTCGATCCCGGCGTGCAGCGAGGCCAGCGCGATGTCGGTGTGCTCCGGGCTGAACATCATCGGCAGGACGCCGTCGGCGATCTCTCCGACCAGCTCGGTGTTCTTCGGGCCGATCGCGGCCAGGTAGATCGGGATCCGCTCCTGGATCGGTGCGATCGTCAGCTTCAGCGCCTTGCCCGGCCCGTCGGGCAACGGCAGCTGGATCGTCTCGCCGTCGTACTCGAGCCGCTCGCGGGCGAGGGCCTTGCGGACCACGTCGACGTACTCGCGCGTGCGCTGCAGCTGCTTGCCGAAGCGCTGTCCGTGCCAGCCCTCCGCCACCTGCGGTCCGGAGGTGCCGAGGCCGAGGATGAAGCGCCCGTCCGACAGGTTGTCCAGGGTGGCCGCGGTCATCGCGGTCATCGCCGCCGACCGTGCCGGCAGCTGCATGATCGCGGTGCCGAGCTTGATCGTCGAGGTTTGACCGGCCAGCCAGCCAAGGATCGTCACGGAATCGGACCCATAGGCCTCGGCGCAGAAGACCGACTCGTATCCCAGCCGCTCGGCCTCCTGCACGATCGCGAGCTGATCCTGGCTGGTCAGCCCGAGGCCCCAGTAACCGAGTTGAATTCCGAGCTTCATCTGCAATCTCCCATTCAGCGGGGTCGTCGCCGTTGAACACCGCCCGGCCAGGGCCTACGGTGCAGCTGCCGCCGGACACTCTATTCGAGTGCGAAATGCCGTACCGATCGCTCGGGAACGCCCATGTCACGCACAGCCCGTATCCAGGATCTTCGTCGGACCGTCGATCGCCTGCCGCTCGAGACACGCCTGGCGATGCTGCGGGGCATCCGCGAGGAGCGGATCATCGTCGGCGCCTACGCCGACCAGCACGGCGGCGTCTGCCCGATGCTGGCGGCGCACCGACGGGGCGGACGGACGGACTTCCTGCGCTTCGCCCAGACCTGGGACCGCTTCACCCGCGCTCCCCGTCGCGGCTCCCGGACCGCGAGCCGCCGTGAGCAGGCCGTGCTGCTGCGGCTGCTCGAGCAGAGCGTCGCGGCCACCGAGGCGGCGCCCACGGTGCGCCTGGACGACGCGATCGCCGACCACCGCGCCCTCGTCGCGCGCCGGCCCGCCGGCTTCCGCCTGCCCGCGTGGATGCGGCCGGTCCGGACGTCCGCGGAGCTCGAGTCGCTGCTCCGCGGCGCCGAGCTCCGCGCCGTGCGCCAGGCCGACGGCAGCGTCACGCCGGACGAGCGTCCTGTCGTGTGCCACTGAGACGTCGCCTCAGAACCTGTTCTCACAGCGCGTCGTACAACTCGGCCGTGCGCACCGCGGTCCAGGAGAGCACCAGGAACCCCTGAATCCGGTGGACCACTCCGGCCGCGCACAGGTCGCTGATTGCACAGACGGCGGCGTCGCGCTCGACGGGGCCGTCGTCGACGCAGAGCGCGCGCACGAGCTCCTCCTCCGAGATCAGGCCCGGGTGGGTCCCGCGCAGGAACGAGTAGGCCGCCGGCTGGTACCGGTCGACGGTGGTCGGGGTGGTCATGATGGGCGTGATCGGCATGCGGTCGGTCCTCCCTGGCGACGATGCAACGAACATACGTTCGCGTCCGGTCGTACCGGGCCCGATGCGGAGCTCCGTCACGAAGTCGGCCCAGAGTTGACGGCAACCGCTCCCAATCGTCAGGAATCTCGTCGCCGGCGCTCCACCGCGATCGGGGGGCTTCGGCGTGTGCGCAGCGCGCCCGACGAGGATGGGCCGACCGGGATTCGAACCCGGATCGGACGAATTATGAGTTCGCGGCTCTGACCATTGAGCTACCGGCCCGCGGTGGTGGCCCACCGGTCGGAAGCCTGCCAGAGCAGCCCGGTCGTGTGCCGACTCGTGGCCGGACGCGGCGCCACGGGGGTTCCGCCTCCACCGGAAACGGAACCGCGAGAAGGAACCGGGCCACCCGGGACGAACCTCACCCCGCCCATGAAGCGCACGGCCTCCTCTTCCACGTCAGCACTCGCGCCGATCATCGATCACCAGACGCTGACGGAGTACATCCAGTCCCGTTTCGACGAGTTCTCGCGGTCGCAGAAGGACGTGGCGCAGTACATCGTCGACCACCTCGACGACGTCGCGTTCCAGACCGCCGAGGAACTCGCGCGGCGGGCCAGCACGTCCAGCTCGACCGTGGTCCGATTCAGCCAGGCCCTCGGGTTCCATGGCTTCCCCGATCTCCAGGACGCGGCGCGCGACGAGTACCGGCGCCGGGTCGAGGCCCGGGGCACCGCCGGCGAGGCGGACCCGCTGTTCGGCCTGGACCAGAGCCCGGGCGAGGCGACGATCGCCGCCGACCACCTGGCCGTCGAGGAGACGGCCCGTCGGCTCTCGCGCAGCGTGCTCGACGCGGCCGTCGCCGACATCAGCAAGGCCGACCGGGTGATCGTCGTGGCCGCCGATCAGGTGGCGTACTTCGGCACCTACTTCCGGCACCTGCTGATGCTGCTCGGCATCCCGACCGACATCGTCGCCAGCCACGCCCAGGAGGGGCGCGCGCGACTCGCGCGGCTCGACGAGAACGCCGTGCTCGTCGGCATCACCGCCGGACGGGCGCATCCGCTGGTCGTCCGCTCGCTGCAGCTGGCCCGGCACCGTCGTGCCACCACGATCGCGATCACCGACGCCACCCTGTCGGAGGCGGCCAAGCTCGCCCAGCACGCGCTCTTCTACTCCTCCAACAGCCCGTCGTTCGTGCGCTCGCACGTGGCCCTGCTCTCGCTGCTGCAGGCGATGGCCCAGGGCGTCTACGCCAACGACGGCGCCCACGCGGACCGCATCCGCGCGTACCGCCTGAAGTAGCCCGCGGCGCTCCAGCCCGTTAGGCCGGAGCGCGATCCGTGCCGGGGCGGACGGTCGCTTGACGTTCGCCACAACGCGGACGTCTCGATCGTGTTGCAGGACGATGTGCTCGACGTGTCGTCTCTGGCAGACTCGGGGGTGATGCGCGACGAATCAACGCCCCGAGTGAAGACCGGCCTTGCGGAGATGCTCCGCGGCGGCGTGATCATGGACGTGGTCGATCCCGACCAGGCTCGCATCGCCGAGAGCGCGGGGGCCTGCGCGGTCATGGCGCTCGAGCGGGTCCCCGCCGACATCCACGTCGACGGCGGGGTGGCCCGCATGT
>CAZFIQ010000188.1:3086-4765 GCA_964519185.1 uncultured Patulibacter sp. | reverse complement strand
GTCACGACGCGGTCGAGGCGGCGCGCTTCGTCGGGGCCGGTCGCGTGCTGCCGGTCCACTACGACACCTTCCCGCCGATCGAGACCGACGCCCAGGCGTTCAAGCGGGACGTCGAGGCGGCCGGCATCGCGACCGTCGACGTGCTCGCGGTCGGCGAGCGACTGGAGCTCTGAGGCGACGATGGCGACCTCGACGGCGTTCGTGCTGGTCCAGGCGCAGCAGGGCGCGCTGGCGGACCTGGGGGAGCGGCTGGCCGACGTGGAGGGGGTGGCCGAGGCCTACTCGGTGACCGGCGACTGGGACTTCGTGGCGATCGTCCGGCTGCGCCGTCCGGAGGAGCTGGCGCGCGTGGTGACGACCGGGATCGCCAGCGTCGACGGCGTCGGGCGGACGCAGACGATGATGGCCTTCGAGGCGTTCAGCCGCCACGACCTCGACGCGCTCTTCGACATCGGCGCCTGAGCGGGCGCCGCTCAGTACCCTCGACCGCGTGCCGATCGCCCGCCCTGAGTACGGTCCGTCGCTCTCCGAGCTGGCCGGGCCGCGCGTCCGCGGCCTGCGGCCGTGGGTCCGCTGGACGGTGCTCGCCGCGGTCGTGCTGTTCGTCCTGCTGGTGGTCGGCGTCCTGGTCGCCCGCGGGCAGTCGCTCAACCACGTGATCATCCACGGGCCGCTGACCTTCAACACCCGCTTCGACGACCGGATCGAGCGGGTCGAGGCGCAGCCCGGCGAGCTGCTGCGGCTGTCGACCCGGCCGGGGCCCGGACGCGGGCAGGAGACGCTCGTCTTCCGCGACGCCGGCGCGGCGCCGACCGAGGACGAGCCGGCCGGCGGACCGGTCGCGCAGCTGGCGCTGCGGATGCCCGCGGTGATCGAACCGACCCGCCGCGAGTACGCCGACAGCTTCCGGGTCCGCTCGGAGGGCCGGGTCAAGATCGGCCGCGACTACGCCGGCTGGCTGGTGCGGTACCAGTTCCGGCGGGACGGGACGACCTGGTTCGGCGTGCGGGTGCTGCTGCTCCCGGACGAGCCGGGGACGACCGAGCGGGTGCTCGACATGTCGCTGCAGAGCGAGAAGTCGCAGGTCGTCGACCAGATCTCCGAGGCCGGGTCGAACGGGCCGATGCGCACGCCGTTCTACGGCGTGGCCTTCGGGACGGAGAAGCCCGGCAGCTAGCTTCCCGGGCGTCCGCCGTCCCGTTGGCGGGACGGCGGGGCGACGGTCGAGCGCGCCGCGCCCGCCGCTCAGGGCGTCGGGACCAGCGGGGTGGTCGGCAGCTCGCCGCCCGGACCGGGGGTCGGGGCCGGCGGCGGCACGTCGGTCGCCGGCGGCGGCACCGTGGTGGTCGGCGCGGGCGGCACCGGCGCCGTCGGCGAGGTCGTCGGCGGCTTCGGCTTGGTGACCGGCGGCTTGACCGTCGTGGCCGGCGGGGTCGTCGTCACCGTGTCCGGCGGCAGCGTGACGTTCTGCTCCTTGGTGTCGACCGGCGGGGCGGTCGTCGTCGGAGCGGGCGGCGCGGTCGTCACCGGGGCGGCGGCGACCACCGGGGCCGGCGGCGGGGGCGGGGGCGGCGGAGCGACCTCGGTCGTCTCGGTGGTCGTGGCCGTCGTCGCGGTGGTGGCCTCGCGCCGCTCGGTCGCCGCGGTGGTGGTCAGGCCACCGCTCCGCTCGGTCGCGG
>CAZFIQ010000188.1:1535-3076 GCA_964519185.1 uncultured Patulibacter sp. | reverse complement strand
ACGACCGGCGCCGGCGGCGGGGTCGGAGGCGCGACCCGCACGGCGGGCGGCTGGACGGGAGCGGCGGCGCGGACCACCACCGCCGGCTCGTTGCCGACCGCGGCGGCCGACGAGCGGGTGCGGGCCGAGTCGACCTCGACCGCGCCGGCGGTCACGATCGCCGCGGCGGCCAGGCCGGCGGCGGTCTTCGAGGCGACCGCGGTGACGCCGGTGGTCAGCACGCCACCCGTCACCGAGCTGGCGGCGACCGCGCCGGCGGCGGCACCGCTCGACGCGCCGAAGCCGGCCGTCAGGTGGGCCAGCAGCTTCTTCGCGATCACCAGCGGGCCGATCGGCATGATCGCCGTCATCGTCCGGTTGTTGGCCTTCAGGTACGCCTGGAACGACGAGCAGCGCTCGCACTCCTTGACGTGGCGGCGGACCGGCGGGCTGAGCCGCTTGAGCGACTCGGCGACCTCGCCGAGCTCCTCGCGGACCTCCTCGCAGGTCAGGTTGCGGGCCTCCGACGCCTCGGCCAGTCCGACGCGAGCGCGCACCAGCAGCGACTTCACGCTCGGGACGGTGGTGTCCATCGCCTCGGCGATCTGCTCGTACGAGAGCGCGTCGATCTCCCGCAGCAGGAGCGCGGTCCGCTGGGTCTCGGCGAGCGCCCGGACGTCGCCGAGCAGGTCGCGGAACTCCTGGCGGCGGTGGGCGGTGTCCTCGGCCGAGATCCCGTTGTCGGCCATCCGGTCGTCGAGCGTGTCGACGCCGACCGGCTGGATCTTGCGCAGGTGGTTGAGGCAGCGGTTGCGCGCGATCCGGTACAGCCATGGCCGCACGTTGATCTTGCGGTCGTCGCCGTTGATCGCGTTGAAGGCGTTGGCGAAGACCTCCTGCAGGACGTCCTCGGCGTCCTCCTTGCTGCCGAGCATGTGCCGGCAGAACGCCAGCAGGCGCGCCTGGTAGCGCTGGACCAGGACCTCGTAGGCGGACTGGTTGCCGCGGCGCGTGAGCGAGACCAGCCGCTCGTCGCTCTGCAGGCGCAGGAGCGTGGACGGGCCACGCAGGGCGGGGGCGGTATCGACGGCGGTGATGTCCACGGACGCTGGTCGCTCGGAGGCGCGGCGGGGCCGCGCCGGAAATTCCGGTCTGCACGAGGGAACACCGCAGCCCGCGGAAGGTTGCGGTCCGGGTGGGTCCTCCCGCGACGACCGGTGCCTCCACGGTAGCGATCCCGAATCAGCGTTCCGTAAGGATCGCCCGTGACGGTCGTCACACGGGCGTGCGCGCGCGGGAAACGCCGGGTCGGCCTGGGAGAATGTCCAGCTGTGCTTCGGCGCCCCCTCCACGAGCTGTACCGCCGTCTCGGCCCGCGCTACACCACCGTCGCGGTGCTGCTGGTGCTCGCCCAGGCGCACGTGGTCACGCTCGCCGCGATCCTCGTGCTGTCGCGGTTCCTCGACCTGGACGGGGGCCAGTGGCTGCTGATCATCGGCGCGTCGCAGCTGTTCACCGCGGCCGAGACGGTGATCGTCGCGCGCACGGCGCACCGCCTGCTG
>CAZFIQ010000188.1:0-1525 GCA_964519185.1 uncultured Patulibacter sp. | reverse complement strand
CGCCGGTCCGGTCCTGGCACGAGGACCCCGACGGCGACGGCGCGACCGGACGCGCCAGCGACGCCTGGCGGGCGCTGACCCGGCTGCCGCTGCGCCTGGTCGCCGCGGCGGCGGCGCTGCGGGCGCTGCTCTGGTCGATGGCGACGATCGCCGTGATCTGCGTGGTCGCCGACCTGGCGCTCTGGCCGAGCGGCGCGGCGCTGGCCCTGGCGGCGACGGTGGTGCTGGCCGCCGGCGTGCTGATCCGCTACCTCGAGGTCGAGCTGGTGCTGCGGCCGGTCGTCGAGGCGGTCGCCCCGCGGCTGTCGGACGATGTGCCGCTCGACCAGTCGCTGTCGCTGCGCTGGCGGTTGCTGGCCAGCGTGCCGCTGGTGACACTGGTGACCGGCGGGATCGTCGCCAGCTTCAGCACCGACGGTCACCGGCTGACCGACTTCGGCTTCGGGATGGCGGTCGCGCTGGTGACGAGCGCCACGATCGCGCTCGGCCTCTCGTGGCTGCTGGCCCGCAGCGTGCTGACCCCGATCCTCGAGCTGCAGACGACGACCGACGCGGTGATGCGCGGGCAGCTGGAGCGCCGGGCCGCGGTCCTGGCGGGCGACGAGGTCGGCCGGCTGGCGCGCTCGATCAACGTCGGCCTACGGGGGCTGCAGGAGCGCGACCGGCTGCACGAGGCGCTCGGCACCTACGTCGACCCGGACGTCGCCGACCGCGTGCTCGACGAGGGCCCGCAGCTGGAGGGCGAGATCCGCGACGTCACGGTCGCGTTCATCGACATCCGCGGCTTCACGGCCTTCGCCGAGCGGGCCACGGCGTCGGAGGTCTTCACCCTGCTCAACGAGTTCTACGGCGTGATCGTGCCGGTGATCGAGCGCTACGGCGGCCACGCCAACGCGTTCCAGGGCGACGGGCTGCTGGCGGTCTTCGGCGCGCCGAGCGACCTCGAGCACCACGCCGATGCCGCCCTGACCGCGGGGATCGAGATCGCCCGTGCGGTCCGCGGCCACTTCGGCCAGGACCTGAAGCTGGGGATCGGGATCAACAGCGGCCCGGTCGTCGTCGGCACGCTCGGCGGGGGAGGGCGCGCCACCTTCACCGTGATCGGCGACGCGGTCAACACCGCCAGCCGGGTGGAGGCGATCACCCGCCAGACCGGCGACGTGATCCTCTTCACCGAGGAGACACGCCGGCGCCTGCGGCGCGACCACGGGACGATCTCCGGGCGCCCGCCGGCCCCGGTGCGCGGCAAGCGGACGCCGGTCCGGCTGCACACCCCGCTGCTCGGCGGCCGCGTCGAGGACGGCCTGCCGGCGCTCGAGCACGGCCTGGGTCAGCTGATCGAGCGTGAGCCGGCGGAGGCGTCGCTGATCGCCGAGCCGTACGAGCCGCCGACCGCGGTCGTTCCGGCCGCGGCGCCGCCGCCCCGTCCGGCTGCGGCGACCCCGCGTCCCCGCAACGACGAGACGACGTCCGACGACGGCGACGACGCGCGTCCGACCCTGGCCGAGCTGCGGGCCCGTCAGCC
>CAZFIQ010000187.1:0-4768 GCA_964519185.1 uncultured Patulibacter sp. | reverse complement strand
CCGGCACCTGCATCCGCAGCAGGAACTCCAGCTCCCAGCGGGCCTCGTTGGTCTGCCGCTCCAGGCGGGCGTGGAGCTCCGCCGCCTCGGCCTGCCGCTTGAGCGGGCCCAGCTGCTTGCGGGCCTCCTGCTCGACCAGCAGCGCCTGCTCCAGGTTGGCGCGGGTGCGGTCGAGCTTGAGCTGGGCGCGGCGGCGGCGCTTGCGGTGCTTGCCCAGGCCGGCGGCCTCCTCGATCAGCAGCCGTCGGTCCTTCGGCTTGGAGGTGACGATGCCCTCGACCCGGCCCTGCGAGATGACCGAGTGGGCCTCCTTGCCGAGGCCGGTGTCGGAGAGCACCTCCTGGACGTCGCTGAGCCGGCAGCGGGCGCCGTTCAGCCGGTAGCCGCCGTCGCCCGCCCGGTCGAGCCGGCGGAGGATCGAGATCTCGCTGACCGGCAGGTCGACGGTGCCGTCGGAGTTGTCGAGCACCAGCTCGACCTCGGCCGCCTGCTTGGCCTGGACGCCGCGACCGCCGCCGAAGATCACGTCCTGCATCGACTGGCCGCGGATCGCCAGCGGGCGCTGCTCGCCGAGCGCCCAGAGGATCGCGTCCGTGACGTTGCTCTTGCCCGAGCCGTTCGGGCCGACGACGACCGACACGCCCGGGTCGAACTCCAACCGGGTGCGGTCGGGGAAGGACTTGAAGCCCTTCAGTGTGACCGACTTGAGGTGCATGACGGTGGGGCGGGCCGGGCGTCAGTCCGCCAGCCGCGACAGCGCCTCCTGGGCCGCCTCCTGCTCCGCGAGCTTCTTCGAGCGGCCGCGGCCGCTCCCGACCACCGCGTCGTCGACGACCGCGTCGACCACGAAGGTCCGGGCGTGCGGCTCGCCGATCTCGTCGGTCACGACGTACTCGACCGTCCGCCCGCGGGCCATCAGCCGCTCCTGCAGCCGGCTCTTGTGGTCGGTCGGGCGATCGAGCGCCTCCCCCAGCTCGGGGGCGAACGCGTCGACCACGGCCTCCGCGGTCCGCTCGTAGCCGAACTCCAGGTAGCAGGCGCCGATGATCGCCTCGCAGACCGACGCCAGCACCCGTTCCGTGCGCACCAGGTCCTGGACCCGCTTGCGCATGTTGTCGGGCGCCGCCGCCTGCATCCGGGCGGGCACGTCGAGCCGCTCGGCGACCCGCCGGCAGGGGGCGGCGGAGACGGTCCCGGCCCGGACCTCGGTCAGCCGGCCGGCCCCGAAGCGCTCCGCGTCGAGCGTCCGGAAGAGGTGGGTGGAGACCGCCAGCTCGAGCACGCTGTCGCCGAGGAAGGCCAGCCGCTCGTAGCTGTCGGAGCGCCGCGTCGTCCACGACGCGTGGCTGAGCACCGGGCGACGGGCCGGCTCCGGCAGCGCGTCGAGCAGCTCCCGCAGCTTGCGGACGGGAGCGTCGTCGTCCGGAGGCTCGATCTACGCGCGGACGGGAAGGGGACGCAAGACGCAGTCGACCGCCTGGCCGACCGTCTCGATCTGCGCAGCCTCCTCGTCGGGCAGCTTCACGTCGTAGCTGTCGTCGAGCTCCTGGACCAGGGTGAAGAGGTCGAGCGAGTCGGCCTCGAGGTCGGCCTTCAGCCGGGTCTGCTCGGTGATCCCGTCGGGGTCGACCTCGAGCTCCTCGGCCAGGTGTTGCCGAACGATGTTGAGAACCTCGTCGCGCGTCATCGTTCCGTAACGCTAGCCGCTGGGCCGGTCTTCCCTGTCCACGGACGTCGCAGCGGCGGGCGAGCGACGCAGCGCGCCGGCCGCGTCGAGGTCGCGGTGGATCAGGTCGGTGACCTGCTGATCGGCGCCCTGGGCCGCGCGGATGATCGCCTGGGCGAAGCCGTGCCGGGTGAACCGCCCGTGCGGCACGACGCCGAGCGACCGCAGGCCGAGCAGGTACGCGCCGCCGGGGCCCTCCGGGTCGATCTGCTGGCGGAAGCGGCCGAGCGCCGGCTTCATCAGCAGGCCGCCGAGCATCGCCAGCGGGCTCGAGGTGGCCGCCGAGCGGATGCCGCCGACGACGGTCTGCGACACGCCCTCGATCACCTTCAGCGTGACGTTGCCGGTGAAGCCGTCGGTGACGACCACGTCGGCCGCACCGCTGATCACGTCGGTGCCCTCGACGTTGCCGATCCAGTCGATCTGGGCGTGGCCGGCCAGCCGCTCGGCCAGCAGCGCGTGGACCTCGACGACGTCCGGGGTGCCCTTGGTCGGCTCCTCGCCGTTGGAGAGCAGCGCCACCCGCGGGCGGCCGATGGCGAGCGCGGTGCGTGCCAGCGCGGCCCCCATGAAGGCGAACTGGACCAGGTGGTCGGGGCGGGCCTCGACGTTGGCGCCAACGTCGACCAGGGTCACCGGGCCGCTCGGGGCGGGCAGCGGCAGCGCGAGCGCCGGGCGGTGGATGCCGCGGGCCCGGCGGACGTGCATCAGGCCGGCGGCGAGCGCGGCTCCGGTGGCACCGGCGACGACGAAGGCGTCGGCCTCGCCGGCGGAGACGGCCCGCACGGCCTGGACGACCGAGGCGTCGGGGTTGCCGCGGACGGCGAGCGCCGGGTCGGGCGCCTTGGCGATCGACAGCGGCGCATCGATCACCTCGATCCCCGCGGTGCCGGCTACTACCGGCGTCAGCACGTCGGCTGGGCCGTAGAGCCGCACCCGCACGCCACGGGCGGCGGCGGTCACGGCACCGGCGGCAACTTCGGCGGGGCCGAGGTCGGCGCCGGTCGTATCAACGGCGACCGTGGCGGGCATGCGCGGGGTCCGGCGGCGCGCAGGGGCGCCGGCCGGGGAGCGGCTAGAAGTCGAGCGAGCTCTTCGGCGCGACGACCACGCGGCCGTCGTAGTAGCCGCAGGTGCCGCAGACGCGGTGCGGGATACGCGGGCTGTGGCACTGCGGGCACTCGTTGACCGTCGGCCGCGCCGCCTTGTGGTTGGCCCGACGCTTGGCGGTACGGGCGTGCGACTGCTTCTGCTTCGGGACGGCCATAAGACGCAGCATCCTACGCGATTCCGGCGCAATCTGCCGGGTGGCGGCCTTCTACCCGTCCTGGACCAGGTTGCCCTGCTCGTCGAAGCGGATCCCGCCGAGCGCGGCCATCCGCGGGTCGGGCGCGGGCGCGTGGCCGTGCTGCGGATCCTGGTTGAGGTCGAACCCGCACTCCGGGCAGAGCCCCAGGCAGTCCTCCTTGCAAAGCACCCGGGTCGGCAGCGAGAAGACGAACGAGTCGTTCGCCCAGCGGTGGACGTCCAGGTCGTCCCCGTCGACGTAATCGCTGTCGAGCTGCGCGTCTTCGGGGGCCGGGTTGCGCCCCGGCTTCTGCTCCAGTTCGCGCACGTCGACCGCGATCGCGGCGGCCGTCGGCGCCAGGCAGCGCATGCACGGCCCCTCGATCGACGCGTCGAGGCGCAGCTGCAGCGAGTAGCCCCCGCCGTTCATCCGCGCGATGTCGATCCGGGCCGAGGGCTGGGCGGGCTTGGGCGCGTAGCCCTGCTCGCTCAGCTGGACGCCGTCGAGGGCCACCGTCAGGTCCAGGCGACGCCCCTCGCCGGGGCTCATCCGCAGCCCGGCGAGGTCCAGAATTCCGGCGGGCTCGGTCATGCCCCCAGCCTACTCCCCGCACGCTCCCGCCGATCGTGCGCGGCCGGTGCGGGCCACGGCCCGGCGACCGCGTGCGATCGGGGCCGCTTGCGGGCCTGAATCGCACGCGGGCTCGCAACGGATGCCCCGCGCGGCCGGCCCGCGTGCGCGATAGGCCGCCGAAGGGCCCGAATCGCACGCAGCCGAAGGTGGTGCGCGGGTCAGCGGGTGCGGGTCAGCGGTAGCGCACCGGCTGCTGCAGGCCGAGCAGCTCGGGAACGGTCACGAAGCGGTAGCCGCGAGCCTTCAGCGTGGTGATGATCCGCGGGAGCGCGGCCAGGCCGGCCCCGCGCGGACCTCCGGCGTCGTGCATCAGCACGATCGCCCCGGGGCGCGCACCGTTGATCACGCGGCGGGCGATCGTGGCGGTGCCGGGCCCCTGCCAGTCGTTGGTGTCGACGGTCCAGAGCACGTCGAGCATGCCGAGCGCGCGGACCTGGGCGTCGAGGGTGGCGCTACGCGCCCCGTACGGCGGCCGGAACAGGCACGGCGTGATGCCGGTCGCGGCGCGGACCGCGTCGTTGGTCCGGGCCAGCTGCCCCTGCCCGCCGCCGGCCAGGTTGGCGTGGCTCCAGCTGTGGTTGCCGATCGCGTGGCCCTCGCGGACCATCCGCTGCAGCGTCGCCTGGCGTCCCGCCACCTGCTGGCCGAGCACGAAGAACGTCGCGGGCACGTCGTGGCGGCGCAGCGTGTCGAGGTAGCCGGAGGTGAACGGCCCCGGCCCGTCGTCGAAGGTCAGCGCGATCCGCTGGCCGGCGGCCGGGCCACGGTTGACCACCGTCGGGCCGGACGCCAGGCAGCCGAGCGTCACCGGTCGCCGCACGGTGTACGTCGCGAAGCCGAGCTGCGGCAGCCGCGACTCGCACGCGCCGGAGCGGCGGCACTCGTCCTCGTCGCGCCACGACGTCCGGACCGCCCACGAGACCTTCCCCGGCTCGACCGCGAAGGTCGTGAACGGCGCCCGGATCTGGACGGTCCGCTTGCTCGGCCGGCCGATCGTCGCCGGCACGGTCCGCCAGCGATCGGTGCGCCCGGAGGCGTCGATCGCGGCGCGCCGCAGGCGCAGGCGGTCGCTGGCGGACCGTGCCGGCGACGATCGGCCGGCCGAGCAAGCGGACCGTCCA
>CAZFIQ010000186.1:0-4827 GCA_964519185.1 uncultured Patulibacter sp. | reverse complement strand
CACTCGCGCATGCGCGCGCGCGAGGCCGATACCCTGTCGCCCTTGGCCGCGCAGTCGTACTGCACGGCCGGCCGGCTCGATCCGGAAGAGCCCGAGCAGTGCTCGGTGCGCAGCGCCTTCCAGATCGACCGCGACCGCATCCTGCACACCAAGAGCTTCCGCCGCCTGATGTCCAAGACGCAGGTCTACATCGCCCCCGAGGGCGACCACTACCGCACCCGCCTCACCCACACGCTCGAAGTCACCGCCATCGCGCGCACCGTCGCGCGAGCGCTGCGCCTCAACGAGGACCTCGTGGAGGCGATCGGCCTCGGCCACGACCTCGGCCACCCCGCCTTCGGGCACACCGGTGAGCACGCGCTCGACGACGCGCTGCACGCGCGCTTCGGCTTCCGCTTCCACCACAACGAGCAGTCGCTGCGCGTGGTGGACCACCTCGAGCGCGACGGGCGCGGCCTCAACCTCACCGCCGAGGTGCGCGACGGGATCCTCAACCACACGGGCGTCACCGATCCGCAGACGATGGAAGGCAAGATCGTCAAGATCGTCGACCGCGTCGCCTACATCAACCACGACATCGACGACGCGATCCGCGCCGGCGCGCTGCGCGACGCGGAGCTGCCCGCCGGTCCGATCCGGGTGCTCGGAGCGACCCCGTCGCGGCGGATCGACTTCCTCGTCCAGGACCTGATCGCCAGCTCGCGATCGCGCGGCGACATCGTCCAGGGCGACGAGGCCGCCGCGGCGATGGACGAGCTGCGCACGTGGATGTTCGAGCACGTCTACCTGGCGTCCAGCGCGCAGGTCGAGCACCGTAAGGCCCAGGCGCTGGTGCGGACGCTGTTCGAGCACCACCTGGAGCACGCCGACGCGATCGCCGACGGACGGGCCGGCGGACCGGCCGTGGCGCGCCTGCCGTTCGACGGCGGCTGGGACCAGTTCCACGTGCAGCGCGATCCGGATCCGCAGGCCGACGCGCTCCAGCGGGCGACCGATTGGGTGGCGGGGATGACCGACCGCTTCGCCATGCGGGCCTACCGCGATCTCGTCATCCCGCGGGTGCACGCGACCTGACGATGGCGCGCTATGCCCGCGAGGATCTCGACCGGATCCGCGACGCGATCGACTTCGTCCAGCTGATCGAGCAGCGGGTCGAGCTGCGCCGTGCCGGTCCCAGCCGGATGACCGGCCTCTGCCCGTTCCACGACGAGCGGACGCCGTCGTTCTCGGTCAACGTCGACGACAAGCTGTTCCACTGCTTCGGCTGTGGCGAGGGCGGTGACCTCTTCCGCTACGTCGAGCTGACCGAGGGCGTCGACTTCCCGGACGCGATCACGTTGCTCGCCGATCGCGCGGGAATCGAGCTGAAGACCGAGGAGGAGGACCCGCAGACGGCCGCGCGCCGCAAGCGCGAGCGCCGCCTGCTGGAGCTGCTCGACCGCACCAATCGTTACTTCGAGCGGCAGCTGTGGGACGCGCAGGAGGCGCAGCCGGCGCGCGACGAGCTGATCCGTCGCGGGCTCGACCCGGCCGTGCTGCGAACGTTCCGGGTCGGCTACGCGCCGAGCGCCTGGGACCGCGTGATGATCGGGTCGCGCCACGCCGGATACCAGCCCGACGAGATGCTGGCGACCGGGATCGTCCAGCGTTCGCGGGACAACCCCGACCGGCTCTACGACCGCTTCCGGCGCCGGATCACCTTCCCGCTGGCCGACCGCCGCGGGCGGATCCTCGGCTTCGGCGCGCGGGCGATCGGGCCCGACCAGAAGCCGAAGTACGTCAACTCGTCCGACGGCCCGGTCTACCACAAGGGTCGCCACCTGTTCGCCGCGCACCTGGCGCGCAAGCACGCGGCGCGCACCGGCGAGGTGATCCTCTGCGAGGGCTACACCGACGTGATCGCGCTGCACCAGGCGGGCCTGGAGAACGCGGTCGGCCTGATGGGCACGGCGCTGACGCCCGACCAGGTCGGCGCGCTCGGCAAGCTGGCGCCGTCGGTGATCCTCGCCCTCGACGCCGACCGCGCGGGCCGCGAGGCGATGCTGCTGGCGGCGCAGCTGGCGCGGGGGAGTGGCCTCAACCTGCGGGTGGTGCTGCTGCCCGACGGCATGGACCCCGCCGACCTGCTGGTCAAGCGGGGCACCGACGCGCTCAAGGCGGCGTTCGCGGCGCCGATCTCGCTGGGGCGCTTCCACGTCGGTCACGTCCTCGACCAGGCCGACCTGTCGACGGCGGAGGGCAAGGATCAGGCGATCGACGCGCTGCGTCCGGTCTTCGCCGACGTACCTCCGGGCGTGCTGCGGATGGAGCTGATCGCCGAAGCGGCCGGCCGGCTGCGGCTGGACCCCGGGGTGATGGGCTCGCTGATCGACCACGTGGCGCCCCGGCCGGCCGGGGGACGCGGGCCGGGGCCGGCACGGCCGGGGTCGGCTACGCGCGGCGGCGGCGCGGGCGGCGCCGCGCCGCCGGGTCCGGCACCAGGGGGTGGGGGAACGGCGCCCGCCGGACGCTCGCCGGGGGGCCTGCGTCCTCCGTCTGGGACGGCTGACCGTCCCCTGCCGCCGGTGGTCGCCGTGCCGTTGGGAATCGGGGGCGACGCGCGAGCCCGCACCGAGCTGGCGTTCCTCGCCGAGTGCCGGGCCGCCGGGCCGGAGGCCGCGACGTTGCTGACCGACGAGCGGATGCGGCAGGTGCTGACGTCGCCGCTGCACGTGCGGGTCGCCGGCCTGATCCGCGAGGGGCTGGAGGCGGGGCGCGATCCGGTCCCGATCGACGAGTCGACGCGGATGGCGCTCGAGCTGGTGGCGGACACGGCCCGCGGCATCGCCCACCCGTCGGTCGCGAGCGCCGAGCTGGAGGGTCTGCGCCTGGAGCTCGGCGCGGTCAACGCGATGATCCAGGCCGGCCCCGCGGCCAACCCCGACGTCCCCCCGGACGCCCTGCTCCGCCGCAAGCTGGACCTGCAGCAGCGGTTGAACCAGGGGATCGGCGAGCTGCACCAGCGTCGGCGACGGACGCGCTGAGACGCGCCGCCGCGCACGACCCCGAGAACGAGAGAAGCCCCGTCGTAGACGGGGCTTCTCGGTTCAGGCTCCGGGGGTGGGACTCGAACCCACAACCCTTCGATTAACAGTCGAATGCTCTGCCATTGAGCTACCCCGGAACGGCCTCGGCAATGGTACGCGATCGAGGCGCGGGACGGCGACCGGGTCGATCGGCCCATTGAGCAGGGATTCCTCGGCGAAGACGTGCACCTTCGGACGGCCTGGGGGCCGATCCCCGCGTCGCACGGCGTGTCGATCGGGAGTGGAGCTCGTTGTATCACTGCGGTACTTGACCGCCGCATCGGTCACTTAGTTCGGCGAGGACCGCCTGCTCGTGGCGGTTGGTGTCTCCGTCGATCTCGGCCACCTTCTTGGCCGCCGCGACCAGGCCGCTGAGGTCGGTGCTCTCCTTGTCGAGTCGCCCCCAAACCTCTGTTGCGTCGATGTCGACGAGCTGCGCGAGTTGCTCGTCCGCAACGTGGTGGTGCTCGTGCGCTAGCTGGACGAGGTGGCGCATGAGCTGGGCTTCGTCGTCGGAGATCTTGCTGTCGGCGTTGATGACGAGCCAAGCGATCCACAGCATCAGCTGGGGGGTCTTGGTGCGTGAAGTCAGCGACTTGGCGACTTCGATGATCCGGGCCTCGTTCCTGAACACCGCCCGTGCATGCCGACCAGCGATCTGTGTGGTGTAGCGGTTCACGACGACCGCGAGCGGGACGCCGACTAGGGGAATGCCGACCTTGATGACGTTGCGCTGGAGGAGGAACCTGCCGACGACGGGAAGGCCCTTCGCGGCGGCGAGGACGCCCCTCGAGTAGAACCGCTTGATCAAGGGGCGCACCACGACTGGGACGACCTTGACGACGCCCTCTCGTGCGATCTCGCCGCCCTTGATCGTGAAGGCCACGCGGATCAGCTTCCACAGATCCTCGGGATCGGAGAGATCCAGAGGCACGCGATAGAGGACTGCAACGTCGTGGGCGAGGCGCAACTGGAGCTGCGTGATGAAGGCGACGTCCACCATGACGGTGGCCACCGCTGCTGGGACCGTGATCGGGGACGCTCCGCCCAAGGAGCCGATCGTCGCAGCCACTGCGCCCGTGTAGACGCTGGCGGAGATTCCGCCCTCTATCGAGGCATAGCGCGATGCCATCTTGATCCGCTGGTCGACGACCGCGTCGGCCGGCACGTCCTTGTACTTCTTCTGGAAGTACGCCCAGTCAACCTTCGTTGTGTACGAGTCCAGTGCATGCGAGAGGAGCTTGGTGAACCAGCCGCCAGACTTGATCTCGTCCATGCTGAGCCCTTCGACGAAGTCGCGCAGGTCATCGCGCGCTCGCTCGACAACCTCGCGGACGATCGCGTCGTCGACCTCGTCAGCCAGCGGATCGACATCATCGAACGACGGCAGACTCTCAGCCGCGGGCAGGGCCTCCTCGGCCGACAAGGCGGGATCTTCAGAAGGTGCCATGCGCACAACGTTAGTGAGAGGGTCCGACGCCGATGTCCCGCGTCAGGCTCCTTCGCACACCAAGCAGTCGAGACCGATGGCCCCGCGGAGAAGCGACGGCCGGCGCGGGAAGGGCACGCGGAGGCGACCGAGCGAGCCGGCCGGGAGCACCAGCTAGGGGCCGAAGTCGATGATCTCTCCGTGCATTGGGTGAAGCGAACGTGCAAATCCGGGCGCTGAAGCGAGGCGGCCCCGCCAGCTTCGGCCGATGCCTGGCACCGGCGCACTCCATGCGGGCCGGGTCGCTGCCGGCGAGCGGCTGCGGGTAGGCGG
>CAZFIQ010000185.1:0-4852 GCA_964519185.1 uncultured Patulibacter sp. | reverse complement strand
GGATTAAGAGTCCGCTGCTCTAACCAGTTGAGCTACCAGGGCTCGAGCATCGTACCCAATCGTCGGCGGGGCGCGTCGTGCGGTGGCGGCACCCGCTCCGCCCGGTCTCAGTCCTCCGGGACCGTGATCGTACGGCCCGGCTCCGCGGCCGGATCGGCGGCCTGGGCCTCCGGGTCCTTCGCCGCGGCGATCGCGTCCTTGACGGCCTGCTCCTGGCCCTTCGGCGCGAGCTCCGTGATCCGCTCCTCCGTGACCTTGGCCTGGCGCGTACGGTCGGCCGCGGTCTGGGCCGCGAGCAGCTGCAGGTAGACGTTGATCGGCGGATCCTCGCCGCGCGACTCCGCCTCCGTCGCCGCCTGCTGGGCGACGAGCCCCTGGACGTCAGCCCAGTCGTTGGGCTGGTTGAGGGCACTGGGCCCGAAGACCGCCGCCATCTTGTTGGCCAGCGCCGTGTCGATCCTCTTCGGCTCGGTCTCCAGGTACCGCTCCCAGGTGGCGGCGACCTGTCGCAGCCCGCTGTTGACCTCGGCCGTGGTCTGGACGGCGTTCTCCGGCAGCCGGGCCATCGCCTGCGAGTACTGGAGCGACGCCAGGGTGACCAGCGCCTCCTGGCTCTTCGGGTTGGCGGCCAGCTGGCGCTCGACCTGCTCGATCCGCTCCTGCTGCTGCTTCTCCAGGTCGACCGAGTTCGCGTTGTTGTTGTTCCCGAACAATCCGGGTAGGCCGGTGCCGACGCCGAACAGGACGGTGCCGCCCACGAGGACGATCGCCAGGACCAGGTAGATCGCCTGGATCATCCGCTTCCGGCCAGGGGCGCGAAGGTCGAAGAGCATCCCGTGAGGATAGTGGTATCGGCGCTGCTCCGGCCCCAGGATCCGTGCTTTTTACGTCCTCCATAGGCTGCGGGCAGCCCGTGGGAACCTCCCGGCGCGTTTCCCGACGATCAGTAGACCTCCGGCCCGCGATCAGCGCTCGGCGTCCGGCTCCGGATCGGGGTCGCCGGCGAACGGATCGTCGTCGTCCATCTCGTCCGCCCGGGCGAGCCAGTCGTCGTCCGGTGCGTCGGGCGCCCAGGCCGGGATCTCCGCGGGCTCCGCCGGGGCGGGCGGGGCCGGCGACGCGGGCGACGCGGGCGGGTCCTCGCTCCCTCCCGCGTCGGCGGCGACGTCGGCATCCTCCGCGACCTCGGCGACGCGCGGACCGTCCGGGTCGCCGAGCAGGTGCGGATCGGGCGCCTCGCCCGGCGGGGGATCCGGCGCCGTGTCCTCGTCCCACGTCTCCTCGACCCAGTCGTCGGCGAGCGGCAGCTCCGCCGCGTGGCCGGCGCCCCGGGGCGGACGCACGTCGTCGTCCACCGGCACGATCGCGTCGCCCGGCGCGGGATCGGGACCGGGATCGGGTTCGGGATCGTCCGGCGGCACGCCCAGGCCGTCGTCATCCTCATCGTCGTCGTCGTTCCAACGGCTCACGGCGCGACGCTCGAGCACCGCCGCGACGGCCACGCTGGCCTCGAACAGCACCAGGAACGGCACCATCACCATCAGCATCGTCACGACGTCGGGGGTCGGCGTGATGATCGCGGAGATCACCGCCGCGCCGACCGCCACCAGGCCGCGCTGCTTGCGCATCTGGGCGGCCTTGATGATGCCCATCCGGCTGACCCCGATCACCACCACCGGCACCTGGAAGACCAGACCGGTGCCGGCTAGGAACAGCAGCACGAACTTGTAGTAGTCCCGCGCCTGGACCAGGATGTCGAACTGACTGGAGTTGAAGTTCTGCAGGAAGTCGACCGCGCGCGGCAACGCGAAGAAGTAGCCGAAGAGGACGCCGGTGTAGAAGAGCACCGGAACGCCGAGCAGCAACGGCACGATCGCCCGTCGCTCCCGGCGCGTGAAGGCCGGGATCAGGAAAGCGTAGAGCTGGTACAGCAGCAACGGCAGCGTCAGCACGATCGCCGCGTAGAGCGCCACCGTGACGGTCTGGAAGAACGGTTCCGCCACGCCCAACGTGACCGGACGACGATCGGCCGTCTCCGGGGTCTGGGCGATCGCGCGGTCCATCGCCTCGAGCGCCTCCGCCACCTGACGGCGCTCCGCGGCCCCGTCGGCCGGCAGATCAGCGACCAGCGGTCGCAGGGCTCCGAAGGCCTGCGCGAGCGCCCGGTCGAAGCACTCGCTGGTGCGGATCGGGTCGACCGACTGGTCGCACTCGACGTTGGTCGGCTGGGAGTTCGTCAACGGCTCGTTGACGATCTCCAGGATGCCGTTGTTCTGCCAGTACGTGAAGGCGAACGCGACGACGACGATCGCGATGCAGGTGAACAGGCGCGTGCGCAGCTCACCGAGATGCTCGACGAGCGTCAGGCGCGCGTCGGCCGCTACCGGGCGCAGAGCCGGCACGACGGGGACTTACCGGTCTTGCGGGCGCTGCGGGGCGTCGTCCGCGGACGCCCGGGCGTCCGTCATCGTGCGCTCCCGATCCTTCAGGTCCGGCTCGGCGGCGTCGAGCTGGTCGCGCTCGTCGTCATCGTCGCCGCCGACCGACTTGCGGAACTCCTTGAAGCCGGAGCCGATCTGCCGAGCGAGCATCGGAATCCGCTTGGGTCCGAAGACGATGATCACCACCGCCAGGACGATGAGGAGCGGACCGACACCGGGAGCTCCAAGAGCGAGGATCATGAGAGATATGTTCCCAGGTTAAGGCGAGATAGTCACAATCTTCGATCGACGACCCCACGGGCCATCAGCCCGAACGCCGTCGACCGCGCCGCGTCGAGTCCCGCCGGAAGCGCCTCGACACCCTCTCGGACCAGGTCGCGCGCCCGCTGCTCGGTGCGCTCCGTCGCCCCGGTCGCCGCGATCCGGTCGCAGACGGCGGCCGCGGCCTCCGGGGTGGTGACGGTCCGCAGATCGAGCGCCGCCAGCTCCGGATCCCGCTCGCGCGCGTAGAGCAGCGGCAACGTCGCGGTGCCGTCGAGGATGTCGGTTCCCCGGGGCTTGCCCGTCTGCTCCGGCGGAGCGACCACGTCGAGCACGTCGTCGAACAGCTGGAAGGCCAGGCCCAGCGCCCGCGCGAACGGCGCGATCGCGTCCGGATCCTCTCCCGCCGCCAGCGACCCCAGCCGGGCCGCCGCGTCGAACAGCGCGCCGGTCTTCATCGCGCAGCGCGTCAGGTACCGCTGCTCGTCCAGGTCGGTGCGCCAGGCGTCGGCGCGCTGCAGCAGCTCGCCCTGGGCCAGCGCCCGGCTGGCGTCGGCCAGGATCCGGACCGGCTCGGGGCCGTCCGCACCGTCGCCGATCACCGTGAAGGCCGACGCGAAGAGCGCGTCGCCCAGGCAGGTCGCCGCCGCCCGGCCGGCGCTGGCGAAGGTCGTCGGCCGGCCCCGTCGCAGCGCCGCCGCGTCCAGCACGTCGTCGTGGATCAGCGACGCCGTGTGGGTCAGCTCGACCGCGATCCCGGCCCGCACCACGGCGGCCCGGGCCGGCGAGGGTCCTCCGGTCGCGGCCGGACCGGCGGCGACGATCGTCAGCAGCGGCCGCAGGCGCTTGCCGCCCGCCGCGACCGCGGCGTACCCGGCCGCCGGCAGATCCCCGGCACCGGGTGCCGCCGAACGACGAAGGCCGGACTCGATCTCGGCCAGGATCGTGGCGACGTGGTCGCCCGCCGCCGCCGCGATCGGTGCGACCACGGGCGGCACGCCCGTGGTCGAGGACTCCGTCACGACGGCTGGCGCTCGGGCTAGTGCCCGCCGCCGCTCGACTTCTCGTTGCCGCTCTTCAGCGTGCTCATGAAGAACGCCATCTTGTCCAGCGCGTCGGGGCCGAGGTTGGCGAACGACGGCATCGGCTGGGTCGGATTGACCAGCGTCTCGCGCAGCGCGCCTTCCTTCAGGCGATCGCCGATGTCGGTCAGCGCCGGACCCGGACCGTCGTTGCCGTTGTGGCCGATCTTGTGGCAACCACCGCAGCCGCTCTGGGCGACGAGCCTCCGGCCCGCTTCCCACTTGGTCTGCGTCGCCTCGTCGGCCGACGCGACCGACGCCGGAGCGCTCATCGAGATCTGGGACGGCGGCGCGGCCTCCGCACCCAGGTACGACAGCATGAACATCGCGAAGATCACGAAGATGCCAGCCGTCGTCGCGACCGGGCGGCGGAGCGGGTGACGCTCCGGGTTGCGGTCGTAGAACGGCAGCAGGAACAGCAGCAGCATCGCGATCGTCGGGATGCCGACCGCGGCCAGGCTGACGAGCGCCGGCGGCTTGATGATCTTCAGCAGCTCGAAGGCCCAGAAGTAGTACCACTCCGGACGCGGCGCGTAGGTCGTCGTCGTCGCGTCGGCCTTGGCCGTCAGCTCGCCACCGAGCATGATCGACAGCGCCATGATGATGCCGACGACGACGATCATCATCACGCCGTCCTTGACGATGATGTAGGGGAAGAACGGCTTCCCCTGCGCCTTCAGGACGGCGTATTCGCGGAGGTACTCCTCCTTCTCGCGCTGGTTCATTCGTCGTGCTCCTTCAGGCTGCCGCTCACCTTGTCGGCACGGACCCACGGCGGGGCGGTCGTTCCGAGCTTGATGACGAGGTACAGGTGGGCGGAGATCAAACCGATGATCAGACCCGGGATGATCATCATGTGGATCGCGTAGAAGCGCGACAGGGTCACGGCTGTGACGTCTGGTCCGCCCAACGCGATGTCGGGAATGAACGGCCCGAGCAGCGGGGCGTTGCCGGCGATGTTCATCGCCACGACCGACGCCCAGTAGGCGCGCTGGTCGAACGGCAGCAGGTAGCCGGTGACCGACATGGTCAGCGTGAGGACCAGCAGCGCGACGCCGATCACCCAGT
>CAZFIQ010000184.1:0-4973 GCA_964519185.1 uncultured Patulibacter sp. | reverse complement strand
GTATCGACGATCAGGACGTCCTTGCCGTCCTGCTTGGCCTGGTCGAGCGCCCAGCGCGCGACGTCGACCGCCGGCAGCTCGGTGCCGCGATCGTAGACCGTGGCACCCGCCTGGCCGCCGATCAGCCGCAGCTGCTCGACCGCCGCCGGACGCTGGACGTCGCAGGCCGCGACCGCGACCGAGGAGCCCTTCTCCTCCTTGAGCCAGCGTGCGAGCTTGGCCACCGCCGTCGTCTTGCCCGAGCCCTGCAGGCCCGACATCAGGATCACCGTCGGCGGGCTGGAGGCGAAGGAGATCCCCTCCGCCTCGCCGCCCATCAGATCGACGAGCTCCTCGTGGACGATCTTGACGACCTGCTGACCGGGGTTCAGCTGGCCGAGCACGTCGGAGCCGAGGCAGCGCTCCTTGACCGTCGCGGTGAACGACTTGACGACCCGGAAGTTGACGTCCGCCTCGAGCAGCGCCAGGCGGATCTCGCGCATCGCGGCGCTGACGTCCGCCTCCGACAGGGTTCCGCGCTGGCGAACCTCGTCGAGGGTGGACTGGAGCTTCTCGGAGAGGGCGTCGAACAAGGTGCCGTCAGTGTCTCACGAGATCAGTGCCGGACGACGTCCGTGTCGGAGGTCGGCGCGGACGCACCGCCGCTGATCTGCTCGACCGCGCTGCTCAGCCCGGACAGCGCCTGGGTGATCTCGCCCGGGATCACGAAGACCTTGTTGGCCTCGCCCTTGGCCAGCTGCGGCAGCATCTGCAGGTACTGGTAGCTGAGCAGCTCCTTGTCGGGCCGGCCGGCGTGGATCGCCTGGAAGACGGTGTCGATCGCCTTCGCCTCGCCCTCCGACCGCAGGATCGCTGCCGACTTGGCGCCCTCGGCCTTGAGCACGGCCGCTTCCTTCTCGCCCTGGGCGTTGAGGATCTGGGCCTGCTTCGTGCCCTCCGCGGTCAGGATCTGCGCGCGACGGTCGCGCTCGGCGCGCATCTGCTTCTCCATCGCGTCGAGGATCGTGGCCGGCGGATCGATCGCCTTCAGCTCGACCCGGCTGACGCGAATGCCCCACTTGCCGGTCGCCTCGTCGAGCACCGTGCGCAGCTGGCCGTTGATCTCGTCGCGCGAGGTCAGCGCCTGCTCCAGCGTCATCCCGCCGACCACGTTGCGCAGCGTCGTCGCCGTCAGCTGCTCGACCGCCTGCAGCGGGTTGGCGACCTCGTAGGTGGTGGCCTTCGGGTCGGTGATCTGGAAGTAGATGACCGTGTCGATCGAGACCGACACGTTGTCCTCGGTGATCACCGAGTTCGGCGGGAAGCTGACGACCTGCTCGCGCAGGTCCTGCAGCGGCAGCAGCCGGTCGATGAACGGGACGGTGATCCGCAGCCCCGGCTCGAGGGTGCGGGTGTAGCGGCCGAAGCGCTCGACGATGCCGGCACGGGCCTGCGGGATGATCCGCACGGTCTTGGCCGCGATCAGCAGCGCGAAGAACAGCAGGATGGCGAGGACGATCAGGATCACGGCAGCCTCCAAAGGGGGAGCTCGGGGCGCGGGCCGGTCGCCGACCCGCTCGTACCGTGCAGACTAGTGGACGGCGACGCCGTTCCGGAGACGCTCCGGTCGCCGGAGTCGTCGTCGTTACTCGGTGACGACCGCGGTCGCGCCCTGGATCTCCAGCACCGTGACCGTCGCGCCGATCGGCACGACCTCCAGGCCGGCGCCGCGCGCCGACCAGATCTCGCCGTCGAGTCGCACCTGGCCGGCCATCTCCGGGCCCTCGAGCGCGGCGATCACGACCGCGGTGCGGCCCACCAGCGCGGCCGTCCCGGTCTTCGTCGCCGAGGTCTGACGCAGGTGACGCTTGGCGATCGGCCGCAGCGTCAGGAACGTCGCGACCGTCAGCACCGAGAAGACGGCCACCTGCGGGACCAGCCCGCCGCCGACGCCGGCGACGATCGCCGCCCCACCCGCGCCGATCGCGAACGGCGCGAGGAACAGGCCCAGCGTCAGGATCTCGCCGACCGCGAGCGCCACTCCCAGCACCAGCCAGATCACCCAGGCGTCCATGCTCTCCAGCCTACCGGGGTGCGGCGGCGGTACGGCGAAGTCCGGGTCTCGCGCCCGGCGATCCGGTCAGGCCGCGTCGCGCTCGTCGGGCTTGACCAGCGCCTGCGCGAAGTCGTCGGCGTCGAACGGCCGGAGGTCCTCGAGGCCCTCGCCGATGCCGATCAGCTTGACCGGGATGCCCAGGTCCTGGGCGATCGCGACGGCGATTCCGCCCTTCGCCGAGCCGTCGAGCTTGGTCAGCACGATCCCCGTCACCGGCGCGGCCTTGGAGAACTCGACCGCCTGGCGCAGGCCGTTCTGGCCGGTCGTCGCGTCGATCGTCAGCAGCGTCTCGTGCGGGGCTCCGGGCAGCAGCTTGTCGATCACCCGGCGGACCTTCGACAGCTCCTCCATCAGCGGCAGCTGGGTGTGCAGCCGGCCGGCGGTGTCGACGATCACGACGTCGGCGCCGGACTCCCGCCCGCGGCGGACCGCCTCGTAGGCGACGGAGGCAGGATCGGTTCCCCCCGCGACGACCTCGACCCCGGCCCGCTCGCCCCAGACCTGGAGCTGCTCGACCGCGGCGGCGCGGAAGGTGTCGGCGGCACCGAGCACGACCTTCAGCCCCAGCTGGTTGCCGAGCGTGTTGGCGAGCTTGCCGATCGACGTCGTCTTGCCGGTGCCGTTGATCCCGGCGACCATGATCACGGTCGGCCCGTGGCGCAGGTCGATCGTCGCGTCGCCGGCCGGCCGCGCGGCGTCGGCCAGCAGCTCGCCGAGCCGGGCCTGCAGCGCCTGCGGGTCGGTCGTTCCCCCCGCCGTCGCCTCCTGCTCCAGCCGGCCGACGATCTCCGCCGTCGCCTTGGCGCCGCAGTCGGCCATGATCAGCGCCTCCTCCAGGCGCTCCCAGGTCTCGTCGTCGAGCGTGTCGAAGAGCGTCTGCGTCAGCTCGGCGCTGAGCGCCTCGCGGGTCTTGCGCAGGTTCTGGCGCAGGCGCTTGAAGAACCGTCCGCGCTTCTCCGGCTCCTCCGCGGGGATCGCACGTACGCGCTCCTCGTCGAGGAGGAAGAGATCCGTCCACTCACGTGCCATCGGCGCCCGACGATACCGGGCTCTCCGCGCCCCCCACGTCCCGCTGGTCCAACCGCCGCGAGACGACCTTCGACACGCCGTCGCCACCCATCGAGACGCCGTAGAGCGCGTCGGCGGCGTCCATCGTCCGCTTCTGGTGGGTGACGACGATGAACTGGGCGCGGTCGCGGTAGCGCCGCAGCAGCTGCAGGAAGCGATCGATGTTGAGGTCGTCGAGCGCCGCCTCGACCTCGTCGAGCACGTAGAACGGGCTCGGCCGGGCCAGGAAGACCGCGAACAGGAAGGCGATCGCGGTCATCGTCTTCTCACCGCCCGACATCAGCGTCAGGCGCGTCATCTGCTTGCCCGCGGGGGTGATCTCGATCTCCACCCCGACGTCCTCGTCACGCGACGCGCCGGCCGCCTCACCCGCCTCGTCGTCGCCCTCGCTCCCGCCCGCGTCGTCGTCCGGGTCGTCGCCGCTCGCCTCGCCGCCGACCAGCCGCAGCCGGCCGCGACCGCCCGGGAAGACGTGCTCGGCCAGCTCGGCGAAGTTCGTGGCGCAGGCGGCGAAGGTCTGCTCGAAGGTCTCGCGGATCTGGCGGTCGGTGTCGCGGATGAAGCCGTCGAGCTCGCGCAGCGCCGTCTCCAGGTCGGTCCGCTGGGCCTCCAGCTCGTCGACGTGGGCGCGGGCCTCCTCGTACGCCTGCTCGGCCAGCGGGTTGACCGGGCCGAGCTGCTCGCGGCGGCGTTGCAGCCGGGCCACCCGCGCCCGCAGCTCCTCGACGGCGTCGGCGGCGAGCGGCTGCTCGGCGGGCGTCGCCTCCAGGCCCAGCCGCTCGGCCAGCTCCCCGAGCTCGACGACCAGCTCCTGCTCCTGGTCGCGGGCCCGCTGCGCGGCGACCTCGGCCGCGGTCAGCCGGTCGCCGAGCTGACGCAGCCGCTGGTTGAGGTCGGCCTCCTGCTGGGCGCAGCTGCGCAGGCGCCCGGCGATGTCGTCGCCGCTGGCGCGGTCCTCGGCGACGATCCGCTCCAGCTCGGCGGTGCGCGTGCGCAGGGCCGCGACCGCGGCGGCCAGCCGCTCGGCCAGGCGATCTCCGTGCGGGACGACGGTCAGGTCGGCGTCGAGCGCGGCCTCCAGCGCGGCGATCCGCTCGTCGCGCTCCGCCCGCTCGCGCTGCAGCCGCTCGGCGGTCCGCCGCTCGGCCTGCAGCTCGCCGACGATCTGCGCCCGACGGACCGCGACCGGTCCCTCGTCCGGGGCCTGGCGCCGCCGCTCGACCGCGCGGGTCGCGTCGCGCACCGCCTCCTCCGCGTCGACGACCCCGCGGCGGGCCTCGCGCGCGGCCTGCTCCTGCTGCTCGCGCTGGCGGTCGGCGCCGCTCAGCTCGTCGCGGAGCTCGTCGAGCGCGGCGACGGCGGCCTGCTCGGCCTGGGCCGCCTGCTCGCTCGCGCCGATCAGCCGGTCGCGTTCGTTGCGCTCGGCCAGCACCCGGTCCTCGCCGCCCTGCGGGCTGCGCTGCAGCTCGCCGCCGCCGACCCGCCAGACGTGGCCGTCACGGGTCACGAGGGTGCCGACGAAGGTCAGCGGCACCTGGGTCGGCAGCTCGTCGACCAGCCAGACCGTGCGCAGCAGGCGGCGGGCGATCCGCAACGGCGTCTCGTCGCCGGCCAGCTTGTCGACCAGCGGGACCGCCCCGGCCAGCGTCGGGTCGTCGTCCGGTCCGCGCTCGCCGCCGTCGTCGGTCGTCGGCAGCAGCACCCGGGCCCCGTCGCGACCGCCGTGGCCCAGCAGGTCGCGGGCGGCGCCCGGGTCGGCGGCGACGATCGCGCCGAGCCGCCCGTCCAGCGCGGCCGCGACCGCCAGCTC
>CAZFIQ010000183.1:0-4983 GCA_964519185.1 uncultured Patulibacter sp. | reverse complement strand
CGGTCTGGATCGTCGAGATGTCGCGCAAGCCGGCCAGCGACATCTGCAGCGTGCGCGGGATCGGGGTCGCCGACATCGCGATCACGTCGACCTTGAGCTTGAGCTGGCGCAGCAGCTCCTTCTGCTTGACGCCGAACCGCTGCTCCTCGTCGACCACGACCAGGCCCAGGTCGCGTCCGGTGACGTCGCGGCCGAGGATCCGGTGGGTGCCGATCAGCACGTCGACCTGTCCGGCGTTGAACGCCTTGACGACGTCGCGCTGCTCGGCAGCGGAGCGGAAGCGCGAGACGTGGTCGACGGTCAGCGGCAGGTCGCGCAGGCGGTCGGCGAAGGTCCCGTAGTGCTGCTGGGCGAGGATCGTCGTCGGCGCCAGGATCAGCACCTGCTTGCCGTCGGCGGCCGACTTGACGGCCGCGCGCAGCGCGACCTCGGTCTTGCCGAAGCCGACGTCGCCGCAGATCAGCCGATCCATCGGCCGCTCGGACTCCATGTCCGCCTTGACCGCGTCGATCGCGTCGAGCTGGTCGACGGTCTCCTTGTACGGGAACTTGGCCTCGAACTCCTCCACCAGCTCGCCGTCGGGCGGGAAGGCGTAGCCGCGGCGGGCGCGCCGCTCGGCGTAGAGGTTGATCAGCTCGCCCGCCATCTCGTGCGCGGCCTTGCGGGCGCGGGTCTTGATCGCCTCCCAGCCCTTGCCGCCGAGCTTGGAGAGGGTCGGATGGCCCGACCCGCCGGTCACGTAGCGGGTGATCTTCGCCAGCTGGTCGACCGGGACGAAGACCTTGTCGTCGCCGTCGTACTGGAGCTTGAGGTAGTCGCGCGTGACCCCGCCGACGGTCTTGGTGTCGAAGCCGTTGAAGCGCGCCACGCCGTGGTCCTCGTGGACCACGTAGTCGCCGGTCCGCAGGTCGGCGAAGCTGCGCAGCGCGTTCTTGCGGCCGGTCCGTCGGCGCGATTCGTCGTCGGCCTCGGTCTTGCGCCGCCGCATCAGCCGGTGGTCGGGCAGCACCGCCAGCTGCAGGCCGGCGGCGATGAAGCCGTGACGCAGGTCGGCGATCACGAACCCGGCGCGCTCGCGGTCGAAGTCCCCGTCGCCGACCCACTGCGCGCGGACCCGCGAGAGGTTGTAGGCGGCGCGATCGCCGTCGCCCTGACGCCGCCAGGTCACCACGGTCCGGTAGCCGGAGCGCAGCAGCTTCTCCAGCTCGGTCTCGGCCCCGGTCAGGTTGCGGGCGGCCAGGTCGCCGGACTGCGCGTGCAGCTGCAGGTCCTGGTCCTGCAGCAGGCTGGCGATCCGCAGCTCGGCCCGCTCGGCCAGCTCCCTCAGCACCGTCTCCGGCTTGATGTACAGGTGGCCGGCATCGTCGTCGTGGAAGGCCGCGGTCACGTCCTCCCACTGGTCGTGGAGCGCCGGCTCGATCTCCTCGTCGGCGACCAGCACGACGACCGCGTCGTCGGGCACCAGGTCCAGGAACGGGCCGAACCGGTCGACCGGCAGCAGGCCCGCCACGTCGAGGTGCTCGCGCGGGGCGTCGGCCTTGCGGCCCTCGTCGCTGCGCAGCGCGGCGGCGATCTCCGCCGACTCGCGGTACTCGGCCGCCAGCTCGGCGGCGGGCGCGATCTCCACCCGCTCGAGCTCGCCGAGCGAGCGCTGGGTGAAGACCGAGAACGCGCGGATCGACTCGATCTCGATGTCGAACAGGTCGACGCGGACCGGGTTGTCCTCGGTCGCCGGGAAGACGTCGAGGATCCCGCCGCGAACGGCGAACTGGCCGCGGTCGCTGACCTGGTCGACCCGCTCGTAGCCGCAGCCGACCAGGTCGCGGGCGGCGTCGTCGAGGTCGAGCAGGTCGCCGACCTTGAGCAGGAACCCGTGCGGGCGCAGCTCCGGGTCGGGCACGGTCTCCGACAGCGCGACCGCGGAGGCGACGACCACCGGCGGCTCCTCCTCCGGGCGCTCGTCGCGGGCGTGGGCCAGCAGCGCGTCGAGGGCCGCGACCCGCATCCCGACCAGGTGGGCGGGCGGGTCCAGCTGCGACTCGTAGGCGACCCCGCGCGACGGGTACAGGCGGACGGGCCGCGGGTGGAGCCAGGCGCGCAGGTCGCGCGCCAGCTCGCGGGCGGCCTCGTCGTCGGCGGCGACGACCAGCGCCGGACGCCCCAGGCCGATCGCCCCGTCGACGCCGTCGAGCGCGCCGGCAACCACGAACGGCCGCATCGACGTGGCGACGAAGACCCGGCCGCCCTCGCGGGCGATCCGGGCCCCGGTGGGTTCGTCGGCGAGGTGACGGAGGAGCGGGCGGAGCGAGGAATCTGCAGACATACGGCCGACCGACCAGTCTACGGGCCAGCGCGTCCGGCCCACCGCCCGCGGAGCCGGAGCCGAGCCGTACGTCGCGCACGTCGCAGGTGACGTGCTACAAGTAACACATGCGGTCGATCGGCATCCGGCAGCTCCGACAGCAGGCAAGTCGCTACCTCCGCGACGTCCGCGACGGGGAGAGCTTCGCGGTGACCGACCGCGGAGAGCCGGTTGCCTGGCTCGTCCCCGTGCCGCGCGCCAGCGGCCTGGGCGCGCTGGAGGCCGGCGGTCGGCTGCGTCCGGCCGACGGGGACCTGCTCGACCTCGGTGCCCCCCTGCGTCCGGCCCGCGGTCGCCCGCGCCCAAGCGACACGCTCGCCGCGATGCGCGACGACGAGCGCTGAGATGCAAGCCGTCTACCTCGATTCTTCGGCGCTCGTCAAGCTCGTGATCGGCGAGGACGAGTCACCAGCCCTGCGGGAGTACCTGCGCCGACGCCCGACGCGCGTGACCTGCGGGCTCGCCCGCGTCGAGGTGCCCCGCGCCGTGCGCGCCCACGGTCGCCCGGCGACGGTGCGCGCGCGGCAGCTGCTGGACCGCCTGCTGGTCCTCCGCGTCGACGACCTGCTGCTCGACGAGCCGGCGGACCTGGCCGACGACGTCCTCCGGAGCCTCGACGCGATCCACCTGTCCGCGGCGCGGGCGCTCGGCCCCGACCTGGCCGAGGTCGTCACCTACGACCGCCGGATGATCGAGGCGGCCGAGCGACTCGGTCTGCCGACGGCGGCACCCGGCTGAGCCGTTCCCGGCCCGAGACGTCAGCTCGAGCGACGTCTAAATACCTGATTCTCGACCTGGTTTTAGGTCCGGAGCGTTAGGATCCGGTCATGACCGAGACCGCCGGATCGCTCTGGACCTTCCCCAACCCGGTGAACGAGGTCGCCGCGCGGACCGTGGCCGCCGGCGTGGTGGTGCTCGCGCTGCTGGCGCTCGCCCTGCGGCTGGAGTGGCTGGTGGTGCTGATCGCGGTCGGGTTCGGGCTGCGCGTCGCCGCCGGACCGCGGCTGAGCCCGCTCGGCCTGCTCGCCACGCGGGTGATCGTTCCGCGACTGGGCGTGGCGCCGCGCCCCGTCCCCGGGCCGCCCAAGCGGTTCGCCCAGGCGATCGGTCTGGCCTTCTCGACCGTGTCCGCCGTCCTGCTGATCGGCTTCGGGCTGGCCACCGCCGGCTGGGTGGTGCTCGGCGCGCTGGCCGTCGCGGCGCTCCTCGAGGCGGCCTTCGGTCTCTGCCTCGGCTGCCGGGCCTTCGCGGTGCTGATGCGGGTCGGCCTGATCCCCGCGGAGATCTGCGCCGAGTGCAACGACATCTGGTCGCGGCCCGGTGCCGGCCCGCGACCGGTGGTCGAGGCCGACTGAGGTCCTGAGGTCCGCCCGCGGAAGCCGCGGGCGGACCGTCGCCGCCGGGCGGGGCGCGCGGACCGTCCGCACGCCCCGCGTCGGTGGCTCAGCAGCTGCCGGTGCCGTCCTCGACGCAGATCGGCACGTCGACCGAGCGGCCCCAGTTGTCGGGGTCGGTGCTCGTCGCCTTGATCGTCGTGTCGCCGCTGCCCGACAGGGTCAGCGTCGCGGTCCCGGCGACACCGGTCGTGGTGCTGGTCGCGGTCCCGTCGCTGACCACGTAGCCGACGCCGTTGCTCTGGACGCTGGGCAGCACCGGCATCGTGTTGGTGGTGAGCGGCGCCCACTCCTTGACCGTCACGGTGAACGGCACGCCGTCGTCGACGACGGCCGGGGCGATCAGGTCGACCGGCTTGGACTCCGGAATCCAGTCCGGCGACGGACCCGACTTCGTGGCCTGGACCAGGATCCGGTCACCGGCCGCGACCGGCTGGCTGCAGGCGCCGAGGTTGCCGTAGTCGTCGTTGACCCAGAGCGACCAGTAGCTGATCCAGGACGGCGCGCCGTGCGACTCGCCGAGGATCGTCGTGATGAACGGCTGACGGTCCCAGCTCCCGCTGGTCACCGACTCGATCGCCGCCGAGATCGTGTTGGCCGGGCAGCCGGAGCCCGGATCGGTCGCCGACGGGCTGCCGATCGTCCACGACGTCGCCGCGACGCGCGTGCCGAGCTCGCCCTCGATCTGGATCGTCGCCGTCGCCGCCGAGGCGACCGACGGGGTCAGCGCCAGCGCCGCGGTCGCGGCCGCCGCCATCAAGGCCCTACGGATCGTATGGTTCTGCATGGTTCTTCCTTCTGGGGTTGAACTGCGGGAGCCGCGCTCCGGTCGTGCCGGACCCGGCTCCGGGAACGTCGGCCCGGTCGTTCCAGCGACCGGGCCGACCCTGATCACCGCGCCAGGCGCAGCGACGAGGTCTTGGTGGCCGCACCGACGCGGACCCGGAGCGTGGCCCGGTGCCCCGCGGCGGTCCGGACCGTGAGCGCGACCAGCGGACGAGCGTTGCGGCGGGGCGCCGTCAGCGTCAGCGTCACCCGCCCGCGACCGCTGCGGGCCGCGTGGCCGCGGACGCCCGCGATCCGGCCGCGGACGCTGACGCGCGCGCTGCTCGTGGCCCGCACCGTGCAGCGGATCGTGGTGCGGCTGGCCGCCCGGCAGCCGGCGGTCGCGCGGCCGTCCGTCGGAGCCGTCCGCGGGCTCGCCCCCGCCGGGCCCCGCGGACCGAC
>CAZFIQ010000182.1:0-5050 GCA_964519185.1 uncultured Patulibacter sp. | reverse complement strand
GTGCCCTCGGCGACCAGCGTCCCGCCGCCGTCACCGCCCTCGGGACCCAGGTCGAGGCGTCGCACACCGGCCGCTTCCTGCGGAGCCTGGTCACGCCCGACGCGTCGGCGGCGGCCAGTGGGGGCACCGCCCGGCAGAACGGCGCCGAGCCGAAGCGGACGAAGAAGCCCAAGACGCAGAAGGTCGCCGAGGCGAAGGCGGCCAAGGCGACCATCGACGCTGCGGCCAAGCGGCCCCGGTCGCGGAAGGCGGCGGCGTGAGCGCCGGGCGGTCGTCGCGTTCGGAGGCGGGCACATGACCGCGCGTGGAGTCCCGGTCGACGTCGGCGCGGCGGAGCGGTTCGTCCGGCTCAACGCGCGCTGGCTCGACGTGGTCCGCTTCGAGCGGGCGTTCGGAGACGGGGGAGACGACGCCGTCGTGCGGGCGCTGCTGGCCTACCGCAACGACGACGGCGGCTTCGCCGGGCTGCTCGAGCCGGATCTGCGGACCCCGCGCAGCCAGCCCCAGGCGGCGGAGCTGGCGTTGCGGATCTTCGACGAGCTGGGGCACGTCCCGGCCGACGTCGCGGGGGCGCTCTGCGACTGGCTGGAGACCGTCACCGACGCCGACGGCGGGGTCCCGTTCACGCACCCCTCGGCGCAGGGGCACCCGGCGGCGCCGCACTGGCACCACGCCGACGGGGTCACCGGCGCGATCAACCCGACGGCGCCGCTGGTCGGCCTGCTGCACCGGCTCGGGATCGTCGGCCATCCGTGGGTCGATCGGGCGACCGGGTTCTGCTGGACGCGGCTCGCGGACGAGACGGTGCCGCTCGAGATGTACGACGTGCGGGCCGGGGTCTGGCTGCTCGACCCGTCGGTTCCGGAGGCGCCCGCGAGCGCGGCGGCCCGCGCGCGGCTGCGGGCGGCGGCGGTGGAGCACGTTGCGCTCGACCCGGCGGACACCGCACCCGACGCGACCGAGCACCGGATCGGCCCGCTGGCGGTCGCGCCGCGGCCGACGATCCCCGGCCACGACCTGTTCCCGGCGGCGGTGCTCGGCGAGCACGTCGACGCGCTGGCCGCGCAGCAGCAGCCGGACGGCGGCTGGGAGGTCAACTTCCCGCCGATCTCGCCCGCCGCGCACGCCGAGTGGCGGGGCTGGTCGACGGTCGACGCGCTGCTGACCCTGCGGGACGCGGGTCGGTTGGACTGACGGCCGGCTCGTCCGACGACCGGGGCGGCGTGAGCGCCGTCGCGGAGTCTCGTGGACGGCTCGCTGTCGGTTTGGACGGGAGCCGTGGGCTCGGTGCGTTGCGGCGGACCTGCCGACCGGCGGTAGGGTTTGCCTCCCTACTGGTGAGTAGGTAGCCTCCGGGTCATGGCCTCCTACGCCCTCCGCCCGGTCGACGACGCGTTCCTCGACGACGCGAAGCTCGTGATCCGCAGCTCCGTCGATCTGACGGCCAGCCCGTCGCAGGTCTGGGAGGCGCTCGGCAGCGACCGGATGTGGTCGTGGCTGCCGCTGATCGACCGACTGGAGTGGCTGACCCCGCGGCCGCACGAGGCCGGCTGCGTCCGTCGCCTGCGGCTCGGCCGCTTCCTGACGGTCGACGAGGAGTTCTACCGCTGGGACGTCGACCGGCGCGCGACCTTCCGCGTCACCGCGCAGAGCCGCAACCTGCTCGACGGCCTGATCGAGGACTTCCTGCTCGACCCGTCCGGCGACGGGACCCGCCTGACCTGGACGATGGCGCTGACGCCGCGCCGCGGCCGTTCGCTGCCGCTAGGTCTGCTGGCACCGCTGCTGCGCCCCGGCAACACGGTCGCGATCGGCGGGATCAAGACCCTGCTGCGCTGAGGTCGGCGTAGGCTGGGGGCGTGGCGACCGACGACGATCGACCGGCTCCCGCCGACGCGCGCTCGTCGGGAGCGCCCCGCCCGGTCGGCCCGGATATCACCGTCCCGGCACCGGACCCCGGCCTGGACCGCGACCGGATCGTCGAGTGGTGGCGCAAGTGGCGCTGGTACACCCGGCCGCAGCGGCCGTGGAACCGCGCCCGTCTGCACGTCGAGCTGGCTCGCCGTCGGGCGTTCGCGCGGGGACGGCTGAACGGCGACGTGCTGCCGATGCTGCGCGACGGACGGCTGACGCTCGGTCCGCAGGTCTTCCTGGAGCCCGGGGTCTGGCTGACCGCAGGTCCCGACGCGCGGATCGTGCTCGGCGAGGGCACCTTCCTCAACCAGGGCGTGATGGTGGCCGCCGAGCGGCTGGTCGAGATCGGGCCGCACTGCATGGCCGCCAACGGCTGCCTGATCACCGACGCCAGCCACCGCTTCGACGATCCCGACATGCCGGTCCCGTGGCAGGGCTTCACCACGAAGGGACCGACGCGGATCGGCGCCAACGTCTGGCTCGGTGCCAACGTCGTGGTGACCAGTGGCGTGACGATCGGCGAGCGCTGCGTGATCGGCGCCAACTCGGTGGTGACCCGGGACGTTCCCGCGTTCTCGATCGCGGCGGGCGCCCCGGCGCAGGTGATCGCGCCCGTGACCTACGCCGATCCGGCGGCGTAGCCGGAGGCGACGCTTGCGCCGCCGGTCCGCCGGTTCGTGGTCTACCGTGAGCGCGTGAACGAGCGCGTCCCTCTGCCGCCGGCGGTGCCTCCACCCGAGCCGCTGCCGGTCGTCGTCACCGGGGGACCGCGTCGCAACAGCATTCCGCGCACCGTGCTGCAGACCACGCTGACGGTGCTCGCGGTGCTCCTGTCGCTGGGCCTGATCTACCTGCTGCGCGGGCCGATCTCCTGGATCATCCTGGCCGGCTTCCTGGCCGTCGCGGTCTCCGGGCCGGTCGCGGTGCTCTCGCGGCGGATGCCGCGCGGGCTGGCGATCACGGTGGTCTACGTGCTGGTGCTGGTGCTGCCGGCGCTGATCTCCGCGGTGATCCTGCCGCCGATCGTCTCGGCCGCCGCCGACCTGGTCAGCCAGGCGCCGGAGTACGCGGCGAGCCTGCAGAAGACGGTCAACGAGAGCACCACCCTGCAGAAGCTCGACGACGACTTCCACATCGTCGAGCAGATCCAGAAGCAGGCCGAGCAGCTGCCGGCCCGGCTCGGCGACGCCGCGACCTGGCTCGGCGACCTGGGCCTGGGGATCGTCAACTCGGCGTTCGCCGCGGTCACGATCCTGATCCTCAGCATCTTCCTGGTCGCCAACGGCCGCCGCTGGGTCGAGGGGCTGCTGCTGCTCGGGCCGGTCCACCACGCCGACCGGCTGCGCCCGGTCTTCGACCGGATGGGTCAGGCGGTCGGCTCGTACATCGCGGGGGCGCTCTTCCAGGCGCTGATCGCCGGCCTCCTGACCTGGATCGTGCTGACGATCCTCGGGGTTCCGTTCGCCGCGCCGCTCGCGGTGCTGGTCGGGCTGTTCGACCTGATCCCGATGGTCGGCGCCACGATCGCGGCGGTGATCGTCGGCATCGTCACGCTGTTCCACGACTTCCCGACCGTGACGATCATCTGGGTGATCTGGTCGATCGCCTACCAGCAGATCGAGAACACGCTGATCCAGCCGCGGATCCAGAAGCGAGCGGTCGGCGTCCATCCGTTCCTGGTGATGGTCTCGGTGCTCTGCGGCGGCACGCTGCTCGGAATCCCCGGTGCGCTGCTGGCGGTACCGGTGGCGGCGTCGATCCAGATCGGCATCCAGGCGTGGTGGGACTGGCGCCGCGACCAGCTCGGTCCCGAGGCGGTGGCGGCCGTCGTCGGGAACACGGGGGAGGGCGGCGACCAGCCCCCGAGCGACGGCGAGGGCCCCGCCCCGCATCCGGCGTAGCGCCCCGACCGGGCCCGGAAACAGCGCGGGCCGCGATCACTCGCGGCCCGGGGTCCTGCGGGGTCGGCCCGAGGGCCGACGGAGGAGCGCTACGGCTTCTCGACGACCCGGTCAGCGTCGACCGGAACATCGCCGCGAGCGTAGGCCAGGTTCTCGGCGCGCTCGCCGGCCGTCTGCGCCAGGGCGTACATGATCGGCACGATCGCGAAGGCCGGGATGATCACGAACCACAGGGCGATCAGCCAGAAGCTGAAGGTGAAGGCGCTGGTCGTTGCGAGCACGAGCATGACTCGCGGAGCATATCCCACCGGACGGCGCGTGGACGCGCGCCACCGGCGTCCGCTCCTCCCGCCCGGGTCCGGCTGCCATACCGACCGCGGTGGTAGGGTTTGAGGACCGTGATCTTCACGACCAAGGCCGAGTACGGCGTCCGGCTCATGGTGCGGCTGGGCGAGCTGCCGGGCAGCGAGCCCGTGTCGCTCAAGACCGTGGCGGAGACCGAGCGCCTGCCGCTCGCGTACCTCGAGCGGATCGTGGCGCTGCTGCGGCGCGCCGGCCTGGTCGAGAGCACCCGCGGCGCGCACGGCGGCTACAAGCTGGCCCGGCCCGCCGAGGAGATCCGGATGGACGACGTGATCCTCGCCCTCGAGGGAGCCGTCGCCCCGATGTCCTGCTTCGTCGACGACATGGCCGAGGACCGGGTGCTCTGCTCGCACCTCTCCGACAGCGGCAACGGCTGTGCGACGAAGCTGCTGTGGACGCGCGTGCAGGGCGGCGTCCACCGCGCGCTGCAGCAGACGACGCTCGCCGAGCTCGTCGAGTTCCAGACGGCGCCCGCCGTCGACGCGGCCGACGCTCCGGCCGCGGCCCCGATCACCTGAACGTCCCGACGCCGGCGCTCGCGCCGTCCCTCACCGTCGAACCCCGAAACACGAACCGGAACCCACATGGCTGACCTCGAGATCAAGAACCTCCACGCGCGCGTCGCGGACAGCGAGAAGGAGATCCTCCGCGGCCTCGACCTGACGGTCAACCGGGGCGAGGTCCACGCGCTGATGGGCCCCAACGGCTCCGGCAAGTCGACGCTCGCCAACGTGATCATGGGCAACCCCCAGCTCGAGGTCACCGAGGGCCAGATCCTCTGGAAGGGCGAGGACATCACCGAGCTCGACCCCGACGAGCGGGCGCGCAAGGGCCTCTTCATGGCCTTCCAGTACCCGGTCGCGATCCCGGGC
>CAZFIQ010000181.1:2683-5122 GCA_964519185.1 uncultured Patulibacter sp. | reverse complement strand
CACGACCACGGTCAGCAGCGCGAAGACCGCGGTCGCGACCGAGATCCGCGTCGGGCGCGCGCGTCCGGCGGCGTCGCGGGCCAGCCGTGGCCGGGCGATCGCGGTGGTCCCGACCACCACCACCAGCAGCACGGCCATCAGCACCCACGCCCACGCTCCGACGTCGATCGCCTCGCCGGCGAAGGGCGCCGGAGCGGTCGGGCTGATCGCGCCGACCCGTCCGAGCCCGATCACGAGCAGTCCCGCGATCAGCGGACCGACCACGCAGCCAGCGGTCCAGGCGACGCCGGCCACCAGCGGATGCCGGTCCCGTCGCAGCGTCAGGACGACGATCAGCGCCGCGCCGACCAGCGGCAGGACCACGGCCAGGATCAGCACCCGCATCGCCCAGCCCGGCATCACCTGGCCGGCGACGACGAAGCCGGTCAGCTGCGGACCGACGCTGGCGTCCGGGGCGTCGAGCGCGCGCAGGCTGCGCAGCGCGCTGCGCCCGTAGGCGGCGAAGCCCGCCGGATCGACGGCCGCGTCGGCGGCCGGCCGCGATGTGCCACCCGCGGACAGCAGCACGGTCGCCGCGCCGCCCTGGTTGAGCTCGCCCTGCTCGCCGACGGTGGCCGGCAGCCCGCGGTGCACCAGCTGGGTCCAGAGGCCGTCGTTGGAGCGCGGCTCCAGGTTCTCGGTGCGCAGCGCCTCCTCGACGGTGCGCTGCAGCCGCAGCGGAGCGGCCGATCGCGAGTTCGACCACGGGACGACCTGGGGCGGACGGTCGCGGCCGCCGGTCATGTCGCCGAGCACGAGCACCGCCTCGACCTCGTCGCCGAGCTCGCGCGCGAGCCGGGTCGCGCCGCTCAGGCCGCCGCCCGAGGCGCCGGTGGTGGAGACGAACCGGATCGTCCGGTCGAAGCGGCTCTGGCCGGCGGTCCGGGCCAGCGTCAGCAGCGCGCCGGTGGCGGTCAGCTCCGCGGCACTGACGGGTTCCAGGGCATCGCGGTGGGCGACGACGACGATCTCCGGGCCCGGCTGGCCGAGCAGGGTCGCCGACACGTTGCGCAGCCGCCGCTCGCCGTCCGGCGTGGCGGCCGTGAACTCGTCGGTCCGGACCTCGGAGGTCGGCAGCGCGTTGCGCAGCAGGTCCGCGACCCGCCCGGCCAGTCCCTCGTCGCCGGCCGACCCCGCGCGCCGGTCCGGATAGGCCGCGCTCAGCACCGTGGTGATCCGCAGACCGGTGGCGGCGTCGAACGCGTCGGGCGCCAGGTCGCCGCGCAGCGGACTGGGCTGCTGCTGCAGCGAGAACGCCGCGATCAGCGCCGCGAGCAGCAGCGCGCCGATGCCGACACGGAGGGCCAAGACGGCCAGCGTATCGGCGCCGCGGGCCGTTGCCACGGGCTGCACCGCGCCGTGCTCGACCGTGGCCCCGTACACCGACCGGCGGATCCGGTTGAATCGGATGCTCCGACCGTGAGCTCGACCACTCCCACCGCCCCGACCGCCCGCATCCTCGTCGTCGACGACGAGGAGCCGATCCGCACGCTGCTCGCGTTCCCGCTGCGCCGCGACGGGCACGACGTGGTCACGGCCGCCTCCGGGGCGGAGGCGCTGGCCGAGTTCGACCGGGTCCGGCCGGACCTGGTGCTGCTCGACGTGATGCTGCCGGGGATCGACGGCTTCGAGGTCTGTCGGCGGCTGCGCGAGCGCTCGCCGGTGCCGATCATCATGCTCTCGGCGCGTGGCGAGGAGGTCGATCGCGTGGCCGGGCTGGAGATCGGCGCGGACGACTACGTGACCAAGCCGTTCTCCGTCCGCGAGCTCCGCAGCCGGGTCCGGGCGGCGCTGCGCCGGGCCGCGCTGCCCGCGATCGTCGCCGGCGAGACGCCGTCGGTGACCGTCGGCGACCTGGTCATCGACCCCGGCCGCCGACGCGTGACGGTGCGCGGCGAGGAGGTCGAGCTGACCCACCTGGAGTTCGAGCTGCTGACCACGATGGCCTACGCGCCCGGCCGGGTCTTCACCCGCGACATGCTGCTCGAGCGCGCGTGGGGCGGTTCGGCCTACCGTGAGCGTCGCACCGTCGACGTCCACGTCCTCCACCTGCGCGAGAAGATCGAGCGCGATCCGCGCGACCCCGAGTACGTGATCACGGTCCGCGGGCTGGGCTACCGCTTCCGCGACGGGACCGACGCCGGCGACGGCGAGTAGGGGCGGCGCGGCGTGCGCTGGTCGCTCCGCGTGCGCTGGACCGCGTCGTTCGTGGCGGTCACGCTGGTCGCGATCGCGGCGATCGCCCTGCAGGTGCTGCCCTCGCTGGAGTCGACGATGGTCCAGGAGCGGCTGCAGGCGATGGTCGAGCGGACCCGCTCCGCCGTCGACGACGCGACGGTCCGGTCCGCGGTCGCGGACCGCGACGGCGAGCGCGAGCGCGACGCCGCCGCCCGTCGCGAG
>CAZFIQ010000181.1:0-2673 GCA_964519185.1 uncultured Patulibacter sp. | reverse complement strand
GACGAGCCGCCGGTCCGCCGCCTCGCGACGGGCGGCGGACCGGCGGCTCGTCGACACGGTCGCGCGCGAGACCGGCGCGGCGGTCGCGCTGCTCGGGCCGACGCCGTCGCCGGACGTCGGGCTCGGGGTCCGGGCCGAGACCAGCGGCGCCGCGCCCGATGCGGCGGACGTCGGCCTGGCGCGCCGCGCGCTCGCCGTCGGCGGCGTCGTCTCCGACACGCTCGACCGGGGCGAGGCGTCGCTGCGGATACGGATCGCGTACCCGCTGCCGTCGGCGGTGGTCAGCGACCCGGGCCAGGTGCTGGTGGCGACGGTGCCGCTCGGCGACGTGCGCCGGACCGTCGACCTGGTGCGCCGCCGGGTGATCGTCGGCGGGGTGATCGGCGTGGCGGGCGCGCTGCTCGCGGGGGCGCTGGTGGCGTTCACGCTGTCGTCGCGGCTGCGGCGACTGGAGCTCGGATCGCGCGAGGTCGCGGAGGGGCGGTTCACCACCCGCTTCCAGGTCGACGCGCAGGACGAGCTGGGGGCGCTGGCCCGCTCGCTCGACTCGATGCAGCGGCAGCTGGAGCAGCTGGACGGCAGCCGCAAGCGGTTCATCGCGACGGCGTCGCACGAGCTGCGCACGCCGCTGCAGTCGCTCTCCGGGTACGTCGAGCTGCTCCGTGACGAGGACCTCGACGAGGAGACCCGCGGCAGCTTCGTCGCGCAGCTGGAGGAGCAGATCGAGCGCCTCAACCGGCTCTGCGGCGACCTGCTCGACCTGTCGCGGCTGGAGAGCGGGGGCGTCGAGCTGCGCCCGGAGAACACCGACCTGCACGCGCTGGCGGCTCGGGTGGCGCGCGAGTTCGGGCCGATCGTCGAACGTGACCGGCGCACGCTCGGCGTCCAGCTGGTCGGCGAGCCGGTCGTCCACGCCTGCGATCCCGACCGCGTCGCCCAGCTGATGCGGATCCTGATCGACAACGCGCTCAAGCACACCGGGCCCGGCGACCGGGTCGAGCTGCGGGTCGGCCGGCGGCAGGGCGCGGCGGAGATCGCGGTGACCGACACCGGTGCGGGCGTGCCGCCGCAGGAGCTGCCGAACATCTTCGAGCCGTTCCACGGCGCCAGCGACGGGTCGGGCGCCGGACTGGGCCTGGCGATCGCGCGCGAGATCGCCCACCAGATGCGCGGCGAGCTGGCCGTCGAGTCGCGGCCCGGCCGGACGACGTTCACGCTGCAGCTGCCGGTCTGAGCTCGGCCGACGGCGCGTCGGCCCGCCTCCGCACCCGGTCGTCGTTCGCCCGGGCTACGCGGGCAAATCGCGCCCGGGTTGCGCGGCGACGCCCTCGGGGAGCGATACCCTCCGGGTCGATGCCCGACGCGCAGCAGCCGCTGGTCCTCGTCTCCAACCGGGGGCCGGTGACCTACGGCACCGACGGCGCTGTCACTCGCGGCACCGGCGGGCTGGTGACGGCGCTGACCGGGCTCGCATCGCACCGCCGGGCGACCTGGATCGCCAACGCGATGGGGCGCGGCGACGCCGATCGCGCGCACGAGGCCAAGGGCCGCGCCTTCGCGGTCGAGTCTCCGACCGGCGGCTCGTACGACGTGCGGCTGGTCGTCAGCGACGAGCTGGCCTACGAGCGGTTCTACAGCGTGGTCGCCAACCCGATGCTGTGGTTCATCCAGCACTACCTCTGGGATCTCTCCAACGCGCCGGACGTGCGGGCGGAGGAGGTCGAGGCGTACGAGTACGGCTACAAGATCGTCAACCAGGACCTGGCCGACGCGGTGGTGGAGGAGATCGAGGGCGACGACTCCCCGGTCGTGATGATCCACGACTACCACCTCTACCTGCTGCCGCGGATGATCCGCGAGCGCCGTCCCGACGCCTTCCTGCACCACTTCGTCCACATCCCGTGGTCGCAGTCCGACAGCTGGCGGGTGCTGCCGAGCAAGATCCGCGACGAGCTCTACCGCGGGATCCTGGCCAACGACATCGTCGGCTTCCACACCCGCAGCTACCGGCGGAACTTCCTGCAGTGCTGCGAGGACCTGCTGGAGCTGGAGGTCGACCACCAGCAGGGCGTGGTCCGGATCGACGACCGCGAGGTCTGGGTCCGCGCGTACCCGCTGCCGATCGACGCGGCGGCGACCCGCGCGGTCTCGCGCCGCGCCCGGGTCCGCGAGCACGAGGACGAGCTGCTGCGCCGCCGCCGTGAGCACCTGATCCTGCGCGTCGACCGCGCCGACCTCTCGAAGAACGTGCTGCGCGGCTTCACTGCGTTTGACCTCTTCCTCGAGCAGCACCCCGAGTACGCCGAGAAGGTCACCTTCATCGCCCACCTGATGCCGTCCAGGACCGACGTGCCCGAGTACAGCGAGTACCTGGAGCGGATCGAGGCGCTGGTCGCGGTCGTCAACCACCGCCACGGCACGCCCGACTGGATGCCGATCCAGCTCAAGCTGCGGGATGATCTGGAGGAGGCGATGGCCGCCTACCGCCACTACGACGTCCACATCGTCAACGCGATGTTCGACGGCATGAACCTGGTGGCGAAGGAGGGCCCGATCGTCAACGAGCGCAACGGCGTCTCGATCCTCTCCGAGAACACCGGGGCCCACGAGGAGCTGGGCGAGTTCGCGTTGGCCAGCGCCTGGACGTCGAACGGGTTGACGGTCAACGCGAAC
>CAZFIQ010000180.1:2614-5127 GCA_964519185.1 uncultured Patulibacter sp. | reverse complement strand
GTCGACGGCTGGGCGGCGTCGACGGCCGACGCGATCGAGCGGATCCTCAGGGTCGACCGCGGCTGAGCGCCGGCGGCGGGCCCGTCAGCTCGTCCGGCAGACGGGCGAGCAGGTCGCCGAGGATCCGGCCGGTGGCGCCCCAGACCTCGTGGTCGTCGACCGTGTAGGTGTCGGTGTCGAACGCGAACCCCTGGCGCACCAGCCGCTTCTGCGCGTAGCCGGCGCGCAGCGCCCCGAGGTCGAGCTCGAGCACCGAGTCGACCTCGTGCGGCGAGATCAGCCACTCTCCGGGCCGCCGCACCCAGCCGACGATCGGATAGATCACGTAGTTGGTGACGAAGGTGCCGACCGGCGGCAGCGCGCCGAGCACCTCGACGTTCTCCGGCGGCAGCCCGAGCTCCTCGTCGGACTCGCGGAGCGCGGTCGCGGTCGGCGACGCGTCCTCCGGGTCCGAGCGTCCGCCCGGGAACGAGATCTCGCCGGCGTGGCGGCGCATGTCGCTGCGCCGACGGGTCAGCACGGTGTGCAGCCGGTCGTTGATCTCCAGCAGCGGCACGAGCACGGCCGACGGCGTCGTCCCGCCCCCGGTCGTCAGCTCCGCGGCGGCCTCGGTCGCCAGCAGCTGCGCTCGGATCAGCTCTCGCACGGCCTCCGGCGCTCCTGGCCTACGCGACCGGGCTGGTGCGCTCGATGCGCTCGTCGAACATCACGTCGCCGTCGAGCATCCGGTGGACCGGGCACTTGGTCGCGATCACCCGCAACCGTCCGATCTGTTCGTCGGTCAGGTGCTCCCCGACCCGCATCACGACCTCGAAGCGGCTGGGGCAGCCGCGCTCCGGCTTGCCGTGGTAAGAGCACTCGACCTCCAGGTCGCCGATCTCCCAGCCCTTGCGCTCGGCGTACATCTGGAGCGGGATCGCGGTGCACGACGCGAGGCTCGCCGCGAGCAGCTCCTGGGGCGAGGGGCCGGCGTCGCCGCCGCCCATCTCGCCGGGCTCGTCGACCGTCACGACGTGGTCGCGCATCTTGACGGTGTGCCGAAAGTGTTCGTCGCGGATCGCGCGAGCGTGGACCTGCATCGTTCTTCCCGTACTCGAGGCCGAGGACCCAGTATGGCACCCGTCGGTCCCGGCCCGGCCGGACCGGTGGAACGCGCGGCCCGTATACTGGCGCCGGCCAGCACGGGGCGTGGCGCAGCCTGGTAGCGCACCGACTTTGGGTGTCGGGGGTCCCCGGTTCGAATCCGGGCGCCCCGATTGGCGAGGACGGCAGCGAAGGCGACGAGGCGAACCGTCCTCGTCGTCTTCGGGCCCGTCTCCGTCGTTGCTTCGGGTGGCCGAACGCCCGCCACGGCGTCCTCGGTTCGTGCAAGCATGTGCGGCGATGACGACCGAGCAGCAGGACCCGCCGGCGATCGGGGCGGTGACGCGAACCGACGTCCTCAAGGCCTCGCCGCCGATGTTCCGGACGCCGTTCATGGACCGCGCCACGCGCGTCCACCCAGCGATTCCGGTCCTGATCTTCGTGCCGGCGATCGTGCTGCTGGCGGTGCTCGCCGCCGACCGGGGCACCACCGGCTGGCGGCTGGCGATCGTCTTCGCGCTCGGCTGGGTGCTCTGGGGCCTGGTCGAGTACTGGGTCCACCGGGTGCTCTTCCACATCGAGCCGGAGGAGGGCTGGGGCGCGCGCCTGCACTGGATGGTCCACGGCGTGCACCACGACCACCCCAACGACCCGCTGCGGCTGGTGATGCCGCCGGTGGTGTCGGTCCCCGGGACGGCGCTCTTCGTGCTCGTCTTCGTGCTGATCCTCGGGGCGGGCGACGGCCTGGCCCTCGGGGCCGGGTTCGTCGCCGGCTACCTGGTGTACGACATGACCCACCACCACCTGCACCACCACAAGCCGCGGACCCGGGCCGGCGTCGTCCTGCGTGAGCTGCACATGCGCCACCACTTCCAGGACGACACGCGCGGCTTCGGCATCAGTGCCCCCTGGTGGGACGCGATCTTCCGCACGCTTCCGCAGCGCGGTGGCCGCAAGGGGCGTTGACGCGGTACGGTTTGGGGCACCACGCCCCTGTAGCTCAGCTGGATAGAGCAGCGGCCTTCTAATCCGCAGGTCGGTGGTTCGAATCCACCCGGGGGTGCCTGTAGCGCCAGCGTCGTTCGGCGGTCCGCCGTTTGCGACGGATGGTTAGTGGTGCTGTACGCTCGCCGCCTACCCCCGGCCCCAAGAGGTACTCGGCGATGAAGTTTCCAATCCCGTCGTGGGTCGTTCCCGCGGCCCTGCTGGTGGCCCTCGGTGGGGCGGCGGCGGCGGACGCGCGGACGTGGGAGTTCGAGCACACGGACGGCGTCCAGACGTGGACGGTCCCGCCCGGCGTGACGTCGGCGTCGTTCGACCTGCACGGCGCGTCCGGGGGCGACGCGGGCGGCGACTCCTTCACCGGCTACGGCGGCGCCGGCGGGCGGGCCCGGGCGACGCTGACGCTGGTGCCCGGAACGGTCCTGGAG
>CAZFIQ010000180.1:0-2604 GCA_964519185.1 uncultured Patulibacter sp. | reverse complement strand
CTGGAGATCCGCGTCGGTGGTGCCGGTGCGCCGGCCGGGACGAATCCTCCCGGGGGCTACAACGGCGGGGGACGATCCGTGGACGGCTACTCCGGGGGCGGGGCCACCGACGTCCGGGCGGCCGGAGCCGGGCTGTCCGAGCGCCGCCTCGTCGCGGGCGGGGGCGGGGCCATGGGCGGCTTCTCGATCCCCCGTCGCTCCGGCGCCGGTGGGGGCCTGATCGGCCTCGACGGTCAAGGCAGCTTCGCCGGCAACGGGGGGACGCAGAACGCCGGGGGCGCTTCCTCCACGCCCGGGGGCGAGGGCGGTCTGGGTCAGGGCGGACCGACCAACAACTACGGGCACTACTACTACGGCGGTGGGGGCGGCGGCTGGTACGGCGGCGGCGCCGGCAGCGGCGGCGGTGGCGCCGGCGGCGGATCGGGCTTCGGCCCGGAGGGGACCGTCTTCGAGACCGGCGTGCGCCGCGGTCACGGCAGCGCCTCGATCACCGTGCCCGAGCGGACGCTCACGGTCGAGACCCGCACCACCTACCCGGGGCCGACCGATGGGCTCGGGTACGTGCAAGCCGCGGGCGGCATCGACTGTGGCTACGGCGGCCGTACGAACTGCACGGCGGACTACCTGCAGGGCACGCCCGTCACCCTGACGGCGACGCCGGCCGACGGTGCGTCGTTCGCCTACTGGACGGGTGCGTGCACGGGCACGTCGCCGGTCTGCGTCGCGTCGGTGTCGTCGGCGGTCACGGCCGTCGCGGTCTTCGAGATCACCCGGCACCCGCTCACGGTCGTCAAGCCGGGCACCGGCTCCGGCACCGTCCGCTCGACGCCGATCATGGGCTTCACCACGATCGTGTGCGGGGCCACGTGCGGCTCCGGGTTCCTCGGCAACGCGACGGTCACGCTGACCGCCACGCCGGACCCCGGGACGGACTTCGTCGGATGGTCCGGCGACTGCTCCGGTCCGTCGACCACGTGCACCGTGGACATGGCGACGGCGACCGGCACGGTGAACGCGACCTTCACGCTGCAGAAGCGGTCCCTGAGCGTGTCGCGCACCGGTACGGGGGCCGGCACGGTCTCGTCGGACGTGGCGGGCCTGGCCTGCGGGAGCGCCTGCGTCGTGGACCTGGACTACGGCACCGAGGTCACGCTCCAGGCGACACCGGCGACCGGCTCGGAGTTCCTCGGTTGGGGTCCCGGTCCGTGCAGCGCCGTGGGGACGACGCCGACCTGCGTCGTGACGATGGACCAGGCGCGCAACCAGGTGGCGGAGTTCGGGCTGCGGCAGTTCGCGCTCAGCGTGACCCGCGCCGGGAGCGGGATCGGCACCGTCACGTCCGACCGGCCCGGCATCGACTGCGGCCTGTCGTGCACCAGCGCCTACGACTACGACACCGAGGTCACGTTGACCGCGGCCGCGGGGACCAACTCGCACTTCAGCGGCTGGTCGGGCGCGTGCACCGGCGCATCGAGCAGCTGCACCGTGTCCGTTCGCGCGGCCCGCACGGTGACGGCGACCTTCGACCTGGACCGGCGGGCGCTGACCGCGGCGACGGACGGATCCGGCGCGGGCACGGTCACCAGCGACGTCGGGGGGATCGACTGCGGGAGCGCGTGCACGGCGAGCGTCGAGCACGGCACGACGGTGACGCTGACCGCGACGCCGGCGAGCAGCTCGAGCTTCACGGGTTGGACGGGCGCGTGCACCGGCACCGGGCCGTGCGTCGTGACGATGAGTCAGGCGCGGAGCGGGGCGGCGACGTTCACGCTCAAGGCGTACGACCTCGATGTCGGCCTGCTGGGGACCGGTGCCGGCCGCGTGACGTCGAGCCCGGTCGGCATCGACTGCGGCGCATCGTGCACGACCACGGCCGACCACGGCACCACGATCACGCTCACGGCCGTCGCCGATGCCGACTCCGACTTCAGCGGGTGGACGGGCGCGTGCGCGGGCACGGCGAGCACCTGCGCGGTGACGATGGACCAGGCGCGCGCCGTCGGAGCCAGCTTCACGCGCACGGTCGTGCCGCCGGACCCGGACCCCGAGCCGCCGCTGCCCGAGCCGGAACCGCCGCTGCCGGACCCCGAGCCGCCCGTGAGCGACCCGGTGCCGCCGCAGCCCGGACCCGTGCTTCCGCTGCCCGGTCCGGTGATCCCGCCGCCGGTCCCCGACGCGGGGGCCGGCGACCAGCGCGCCCCGCGCTTCACGTTGCGGGTCGTCCGGACGCGCGCCGGCGTGGTGCGGCGCAGCGGGCGGCTGGTGGTGCGCCTCACGAGCAACGAGCGAGCGCGCTACCGGATCCAGCCGGTCGGCAGCCGCAGCGTGCAGGTCGCCACGACCACGGCGCCGCGCGTGATCAGGATCAAGCTCACCGGGGCGCTGCGGAAGCGCGTCCGCGGGGCGAGGGCCGCGACGGTGCGCGTGAAGGTGCGGGTGGTCGGCACCGATCCGAGCGGGAACACCGTGCGCCGGACGATCACCCTGAGGATCAGGCGCTGACGGCCGTCGTGGGCGGCTGATCGTTCCGGGACCGGTCCGCACGCCCAGGTGGGCACCGCCCGCCCGTTCCCTGTAATCTTCCCTGCGCTTGGCGGACGTAGC
>CAZFIQ010000179.1:372-5215 GCA_964519185.1 uncultured Patulibacter sp. | reverse complement strand
TCCGGCGATGCGTCAGCGGCCGCGACAGACGGCCGATCATTCTGAAACAGGTCCTCAGTCGACCCAGGTCATCCGGGTCGGCGCGTCGCGCATCCGCACGACGCGCGCCGGCACCCCCGCGGCGACGGCGTTGGCCGGCAGGTCGCGGGTCGCCACGCCGTAGGTGCCGAGCACCGAGTTGTCACCGACGGTCACGCCGCGCAGCACGCAGCCGCCGTAGCCGATCCAGACGTTGTGACCGACGGTCACCGGGCGGGTGTAGATGCCCTGCGTGCGGATCGGCGCGTCGACCCAGGCGACCGAGTGGTCGAAGTCGATGAACATCGAGCGGTCGGCGACGATGCACTCGCGGCCGATCGTGATCCGCTCGTAGGCGGAGAGCGTGCACTCCTGGCCGATCACGCTCTTCGACCCGATCTCGATCGTGCCCTCGTGGCAGCGCAGCTTGGTGCCGTCGCCGATCCACGACCAGCGCCCCAGCCGGATCACCGCGTTCGGCCCGACCTCGAAGTGGACCTTGGAGCAGAGGAAGGCCGGGCCGTCGAACTGGACCCGGTCGCCGTACTTGAGCTTGACCCGCAGCGCGCGCAGGGCCAGCACCGCGTAGCGCGGCTTGAGCATGCCGTGGCGGCGGGCGTGCCGCAGCAGGTGCAGCAGGCCGCCGCGTGCCGGGGCGGGCGGTCGGCGCACGTCCGGCGCCGGACCGAGCCCCTCCCCGGGGACCGCCGGCGTCGGATCGGAGCTGGTGTCGATCGCCACGCGGTAACCCTAGCCCGCGCGGGCGATCAGGACGACTTCCGGGCCGTGACCATCAGGTTGTAGAAGATCCCCGCCGGCAGCCGGCCCTCGAGCAGCCGCCGGTCGAGCTGCTGGAACAGCAGGTAGCCGCGGAACGCGTAGTTCTTCCAGCCCCACGGCACGTCCTCGTCGCGGGCGGTCGACTCGAGGCCGCGGTTGAACCAGCCGAACCAGCCGGCGGCCAGCTCCTCGCCGCAGACCTCGATCGCCGAGAAGCCCGCGCGTTCGATCGGCTGACGCAGCTCGGCGGGCACGAAGGCGTGGACGTCGACCTGCGACTCCAGCGCGTGGTTCTCCTCGCCCCCGTCGTCGTGGCCATGCGCCGACGGCCGGGCCCGCAACGCCCGCCGCCAGAGCGGCGCCGCGTAGTGCGCCGCGCGCTTGGGGACGGTCGCCAGCCGGTCGCCCAGCCGCGACGGCTCGCCGGCGAAGAGCAGCGTCCCGCCCGGCTTGAGGACCCGGTGGAACTCGGCGAACGCCCGCTCCAGGTCCGGGATGTGGTGGAGGATCGCGTGCCCGCAGACCAGGTCGAAGTGGTCGTCCGGGAACGGCAGCTGCTCGGCGTCGGCGACGGCGGTCTCGACGTCCAGTCCGAGCGTCGCCGCGTTGCCGCGCAGCACCTCGATCATCCGCGGCGAGATGTCGGTCGCGGTCGCCTGCCCGATCACGCCCTGCTTGAGCAGGTGGAGGCTGAAGTAGCCGGTGCCCGCGCCGATCTCCAGCGATCGCTCGTAGTGCGGCAGCGGCGAGCCGACCAGCTTGCCGACCTTCTGCAGCACCTGCGCGGCGCCGACGTCGCCCCAGTCGATCCCCCACTTGGCGTCGTACTGCGCGGCCGCACCGTCGTGGTACCGCGTGTTGACGTCGCGGATCTCCGCCGCCACGTCGGGAGCGGCAGCGGCGCTACCGGAGGTCGGAAAAGGCGTCATGGGCCGTCGCAGTCTACGCTGCGCCTATAGATTGACGCTCGATGACCGCCCGCCAGCCGTCGCACGTCCAGCAGAACCAGCCGCCCGGCGTCCCGCCGCTGGCGCTGACCGGCGAGCGCACGCTGCCCGATGTCCCGGCCGAGAACTACTGGTACCGGCGGCACCTGGTGGTCTACGAGTGGATCGCCGAGCGGGTCGGCGCCCGGCGGGTCGTCGACCTGGCCTGTGGCGAGGGCTACGGCACCGACGTGCTCGCCCGGCGGGCGATCGAGGCGGTGGGCGTCGACGCCAACCCGGAGGCCTTCGAGCATGCGCGGCTGCGGTACCAGCGGGCCAACGTCCGCTTCGTCCGGACGCTGGTCGAGACCTTCGACGAGCGGACCGACGTCGTCGTCTTCCTGCAGACGATCGAGCACGTCCAGGACCCGGACGCGATCCTCGAGCGGATCAAGGGACTGATCGGCCCGGACGGCGAGGCCTTCGTGTCGACGCCGAACCTGCTGACGCTCGCGCCGGAGGGCGCCGAGAAGTCGGAGAACCCGTGGCACGTCAAGGAGTACCGGGCCGCGGAGTACCGCGAGTTGATGCAGCGGCACTTCTCGCACGTCGAGATCTTCGGCCTCTACCACGCCCGCAAGCTGCGCGTGCACGAGCTGGCGCTCAAGCATCTCGGCTGGGACCGGGTCCACCAGGCGCTGCGGATCACGACGCCGTTCTACGACCGCTTCACACCGGCGATCGCGGCGTCGGACTTCGTGCTGCGCTCCGAGCGCGACGGCGCCGACCTCGACCGCGCGCTCGACTTCGTGGCGGTCCTGCGGCCGTGAGCCCGGCGACCGGACGATCCGGCCGGCCGGGCCGGCTGGCGATCGTCCTCCACTCGCACCTGCCGTACGTCGAGGGGTTCGGCACCTGGCCGTTCGGCGAGGAGTGGCTGTGGGAGGCGTGGGCGACCAGCTACGCCCCGCTGGTCGAGCTGCTCGACCGGCACCCGGCGGCGGCGGGGATCACCCTGTCGGCGACGCCGGTGCTGCTCGATCAGCTGCTGGCGCCCGGCGTCCACGGCCGCGCGCGCGGCTTCCTCGACGAGGTCCGCGAGGACGTCTACGCCCGCGAGATCGCCGGCTTCCGCGAGCACGGGCTCCCCGACGAGGTGGACGCCCTGCGCGCGCAGCGTGGGCTCTACCGGCGGGCCCGGGCGATCGCCGACAACGAGCCCGACCTGGCCGCCGGCCTGCTGCGGCACGCCCGTTGGACGTCGTCGGCGACCCACGCGGTGCTGCCGCTGCTGGCCACCCGCCAGGGGCTGCGCGCGCAGATCGCGGGCGGGATCGCCGGCCACCGGCGCCGGGCCGGCCGCTGGGACGGCGGCTTCTGGTCGCCGGAGTGCGCCTACTCCCCCGCGCTCGACGCGTCGCTGGCGGAGGCGGGGGTGCGCACCACCTGCGTCGACCTGACCGATCCGCTCGGGCTCGGCGACCCGGCCCAGCTGCAGCCGTACCGGACCACCGCCGGCACGACGCTGCTGCCGATCGACCGCGCACTGATGCGGCTGGTCTGGGCCGACGGCGCCTACCCGGCCGGCCCCGCCTACCGCGACACCCACCGGCGCAGCACCTTCGACCTGATGCCGTGGGCCAACGACGGCGCGGTCTGGTCGGCCGAGCGGGCCCGCGACGCGGCCCGGGCCGACGCCGCGCGCTTCGTCGCCGCCGCCCGCGAGCGGCTGGCCGACGGCGGGGTCGCGACGGTCGCGCTCGACACCGAGTTCCTCGGCCACTGGTGGCTGGAGGGCCTGTGGTGGCTGGAGGCGGTGCTTGACGCCGCCGCCCGGCACGAGCTGGAGCTGATCCCGGCCGACGACGTGGCCGCGCTCCACGCGCCGTGCGCCCTGCCGTCGGCGGCGCACCGCACCACCAGCTGGGGCGAGCCCCGCGACCTGACCACCTGGAGCGGCCACCGGGTCGCGCCGCTGGCGTGGCGGGCCCGGCGGCTGGAGCTCGAGGTCGTCGCGCTCGGCGGGCGCGCGTCGGCCCGGGCCTGGCGCGAGCTGCTGGCCGTCCAGTCCAGCGACTGGGCGTTCCTGCGCCACCGCGGGACCGCGGGCGACTATCCGGACATGCGCGCGTCCGCACACGCCGAGTCCCTGATCGCCGAGCTGCACGCGCTAGGGTCTGCGTCCGCCGGTCTCCGTCACCTCGCTCCGTACCTCGACGGGGCGCCGGTCCCGGCGTAGCCCCATGCGCGTCCTGATCCTCAGCTGGGAGTACCCGCCGGTCGTCGAAGGCGGCCTGGCCCGCCACGTCCACAAGATCGCCACGCAACTGGCGCTCGGCGGACACGATGTCCACGTGCTGACGCGCGGCGAGCACCGCGGCGTGTCGGGAGCCGACGCCACCCACGCCACCCGGCCGACCGTCGTCCCCGGCCGACCGACCGTCCACCGGGTGCCGGAGCCGGAGCGTCCGGCGGACACCGACGCGTTCATCGAGTGGATCGCGCGGATGAACGAGGACATGGTCGGCCGCGGCCTGGCGCTCGTCGCCGAGCACGGGTTCGACGTGATCCACGGCCACGACTGGCTGGTCGCGTCCGCCGCCGACCGGCTGGCCCGCCACGCCGCGGTGCCGATGGTCGTCACGATCCACGCCACCGAGCACGGCCGCCACCAGGGCTGGGTCGGCACGCACCCGCAGAGCCACATCCACGGGATCGAGACCTGGATGGCACGCCGCGCCGACGCCCTGATCGCCTGCTCCGACTACATGCGCGGGCACGTCGCCGACGTGCTGGGCCGCGACGAGCGGCGGATCACGATGATCCCGAACGGGGTCGATCCCGGCGACCTGCGGCCGAGCGGCGACCTGACGAGCTTCCGGGCCGCCTACGCCGCGCCCGACGAGCGACTGGTCGTGCTGGTCGGCCGGCTGGTCTACGAGAAGGGCTTCCAGCACGCGCTCGAGGCGCTCGCGGGACCGGACGGCGTGATCGCGCGGGTCGGCCGCGTCCGCTTCGTGGTCGCCGGCTCCGGCACCCACGAGCAGGAGCTGCACGCGCAGGCGACCGCCGCCGGCCTGGACGCCCACGGCCGGTTCCTCGGCTGGATCGGCGACGAC
>CAZFIQ010000179.1:0-362 GCA_964519185.1 uncultured Patulibacter sp. | reverse complement strand
CCGCCCTCTGCGTGGTGCCCTCGATCTACGAGCCGTTCGGGCTGGTCGCGCTCGAGGCGATGGCGTCGGGCTGCCCGTGCATCGTCGCCGACTCCGGGGGCCTGCGCGAGGTCGTCCCGGCGAGCGTCGCCGGCATGCGGTTCCCGTCGCGCGACACCGCGGCGCTGGCCGACTCGATGGTCCGGCTGCTGACCGACGAGGACCTGCGACGGGACGTGATCGACCGCTCCGCCGAGCACATCCTGCGCTTCGACTGGGCCGAGATCGCGCGCGAGACGGCGGAGGTCTACGACGTGGCGGTCGCCGCGTCCGACCGCGCGCAGCCGGCCCCCGCGTCGCCCCTGTAGCGAGGGGTCCCAACG
>CAZFIQ010000178.1:733-5241 GCA_964519185.1 uncultured Patulibacter sp. | reverse complement strand
GGTAGTGGGCTACCCGGTCCTGCTCCGCGGCGCGGTCGGCGCGGAGCAGGACCGGGTAGCCCACTACCTGCAGGCCTGGAGCGCCCAGGACTTCGTCGCGATGCACGACGACCTCGACGCCGCATCACGCCGCCGGGTCGACCAGGAGCGCTTCGTCGCGTACAACCGCGAGGTGCTCGCGACGGCGACCGCGACCGACGTCGTGCCCGGCGAGCCGGTGCGCGACGGCGACCGCTTCTCGGTGCCCGTGACCGTCAGGACCCGGCTGTTCGGCGACCTGCGCGGCGACGTCGGTTTGCGGATCAGCGGCTCCGGAGAGGAGGCCCGGGTCGCCTGGGCCCGGCGGATGGCCCTGCCCGGGCTGCGCGACGGCGAGGACCTGACGCGGACGACGGAGCTGCCCCCGCGCGGCACGATCCTCGCCCGCGACAACACGACCGTGCTGGCGGAGGGACCGGAGCGCAGCTCGTCGGTGCCGAACATCGCCAGCCAGGTCGTCGGCCGCGTCGACACCGCCCGCGAGGAGGACCGCGAGCGACTGCGACGACTCGGCGTGCCCGACGACGCCAAGGTCGGCGTCTCCGGTCTGGAGCGGATCCTCAACCCGCAGCTGGTCGGCACGCCCGGCGGCGAGCTCCGCGCCGGCGAGCGCGTGCTCAAGCAGGTCGACCCGAAGCAGGCCGAGCCGGTCCGCAGCTCGATCTCGGTCGCGGTCGTGAAGGCCGCCGCCGAGGCCCAGGCGGGAGCGCCGGACATGACCGGCACGACCGTGATCAACGCCCGCACCGGTGAGGTCCTGGGGTTCCAGGGCAGCGCCTGGTCGGCGCTCCAGCCGCCCGGGTCGACCATGAAGATCATCACCGCCGCGGCCGCGCTGGAGGACGGGGTCGCCACCCCGAGCACCCAGTACCCGAAGCAGACCGAGGCCGAGGGCTACGGCATCCAGAACTCCAACGAGGAGTTCTGCGGCGGGACCCTGGTCGAGTCCTACGCGCACTCGTGCAACTCCGTCTTCGTCCCGCTGGGGGCCAAGATCGGCGCCGCGCGGTTCGTCGAGATGGCCGAGAAGTTCGGCTTCAACCAGCCGCCGCCGGTGCTCGGCGCCGAGCGCAGCACGCTGCCGTCGGCGGAGGAGATGAGCGAGGGCGACGTGGTGCTCTCGGCGATCGGCCAGGGCAGGGTGCAGGCGACCAGCCTGCAGGTCGCGCTGATGACGGCGACGATCGCCAACGGCGGCAAGCAGCCGGAGCTGACCTTCCTGTACCGGACCAAGCCGGCCAAGGCCAAGCGGGTGATCAGCCCGAAGACCGCCACGGCGATGCGGCGGCTGATGGTCGCCACGATCGAAGACGGCACGGGCGAGAACGCCAAGGTGGGGCTCAGCGGGATCACGACCGGCGGCAAGACCGGCACCGCGGAGCTGGCCGCCACCCAGGGCGCGCACTGCGACGAGGAGGCCGCCCGCCGGGCGGAGATGCCGCAGGACGTGACGGACAGCCCGGAGCCGCTGTCGCCGTGCGGCAACGTCGACGGCAAGTCGACGACGGCCTGGATGGCCGCCTACGCCCCGGTGACGCGCACGAACGGCAAGGACCCGATCGCGGTCGGCGTGCTGCGGGCGCGCAACTACCAGGGCGGCTCGACCGCCGCCCCGGTGGCGAAGACGGTCCTGACCGCCGCGCTCGGCGGCTAAGGGCCTAAGAGGCCGTCTCGGCACCTGTTCCGAGGGCCCGCCGGCCGGCGGGCCCTGCGCTGCACGCCCCCGCACGTCGTCGTGCGGTGCCCGCTCCCCGCGCCTCGTGCTGCGCGGCCCCGGGGCGTGCAGCCGCGGGCGCGCCCTCCGCGCCCCACGCTGCACTGCCCCGAGGCGCGCAGCCCCCGACGTGCTCTCCGCGCCCCACGCTGCACGCCCCCGCACCGCGCAGCAACCGGCCCGGAACGACGACGGCCCCGGAGCTCGCGAGCTCCGGGGCCGTCGGAAGGTCATCGGGCCCTACGGCGCGCTGGGCGCCGGAGGCAGATGGTGCCGTCGATCAGACGTCGAGGTCGATCGAGACCTCGCCGCCGTTGGGCCCCTTGAAGTGGAGCGTCAGCGGGCGGTTCTCCAGGTTGATCTGCGGGATCTTGAAGAGCAGCAGCTCGCCCTGGGTCGTGCCGTTGGCCGCCGGGCTGTTGGCCAGCGGCAGGGTGCCGAGGCTCGCGCCGGTGCCGGCCGGAATCGTCGCCTGGCGGTACAGGAACGGGTTCGGCGGGTTGCGCGGATCGGGCGAGATCACCGGCCGGAAGACGTGGCTCTCGGCGTTCGGCTCACCCTCGAAGTAGCCCGAGTCGCGGATCTCGAAGTCCTCGATCGCCGCCGACTCCTGCGGGGTGTCGTTCTCGTTGTACGCGGCGATGAAGACCCCGAAGAAGACCTCGTTGTTGATCGGGCTCGCCGGGTCGACCTTCAGCTCGGTCAGCGCGTCGGGCAGGCCCGCGACGTACGACGAGTCCTCCGGATCGACCTTCTCGCGGTTGCCACGCGACGCCACGTTGCGGAAGTCGCCCGGGTTGAGCTGGCGCGAGACCTGGACCTGGTAGTTGACGTACGGCCCGCCCTCTGGTCCGAGGTGAACGTAGACCAGCTCGTTCGGGGCGTGGGTGACGACCGAGTGCTTGGACCCGCAGGCGGTGAGTCCGGCCGACGCCAACGCGACCACGAGCAGAGGGATGAGCCGCTGACGCATGAGGCGGGAGTCTAGACCAGCGGGGCGCCGCTCGCGTGCGCGCCAGGGGTGCCGCTCGCCCCGGACGGTCCGTCGAGCCGGAATCCGGAGGCGGGCTTGCGCGGGCCGCCGGCGACCGTCGCTCGCGAGGCCGCGGCGCGCGCGACGCCGTCCTCGGTCTCGAGGATCTCGCGGAGACGCCGCAGGCCCGCGTTCAGCGTGCGCTGGGCGATCCCACGCTGTCCGGAGACCAGCTCGATCAGGTGGTCCGAGGGCAGCTTGGGCTCGGTGTCGACCGTCCAGTCGACGCGCGAGCCGTCGTTGGTCTGGGTGACGGTGATCTCGCCCTGGATCCGCGTCCGGTCGTACTTGCCGCCCCGGCCGACGATCGAGATCCGGTACGGCGCCTGGACCTCGAGGAAGGTCACGTCGTAGCGGGCGAACCGGTTGAAGCGCAGCTTCACGCGGAAGCGGGCCCCAGCACCCTGGCCGATCGAGTCCTCGCGGGTCAGCCGCCACTCGACGATCTTGCGGCCGAGGAACGTCGGGTGGTTGGCGATGTCCGCCAGGTAGGCGAAGACCTCCTCCCGCGGGCGCTGGATGACGAGCGATGCGCTGACCGGGTCCACGAGCCCCAGTCTACCGGCGCCCGTCCGCCGCCGTCCGGCGAACCGCGCCGGGCGGGCGGGGGTCGGGCTCAGGTCCTCAGGCCGCCGGGGCGTCCGTCCGCCGGACGATCCGCCGGGCGCGGATCTCGGCGCCGTGACGCACCGGGATCGCCTCGAGCGGCTGGTCCTTGCGGTACGGCAGGCAGAGCGCGCAGACCGTGCGCTGCTTGGGCATCCGGTAGACGACTTCGCCGACCAGCGGGGTCCGCTTGCAGCGAGCGCAGCAGAGGCGATCGGCGTGCAGGCTGGAGACCGACGCGCGCAGCAGGTGGCGCTCCAGGTCGGGCTCGGAGATCGTGGGGGTCTGGCGGCGGAGCACGCCCCGGGTTTCGCCGCGGTCGGCCGGATTCCTCCTCGCCGCAGCGGATCGGCCGGGAGCGGCCCGATCCGACTCCCGGTCGGATCGCCGACGAGGTGGCCGGAGCAGGTCGTACACTCCGCGCATGCCGCACCGGATCGCCGTGCTGTCGCAGAAGGGCGGGACCGGCAAGACCACCACCGTCCGCACGCTCGCCGACGCCCTGCGTCGCGCCGGCCTGACGGTGCTCGCGGTCGACCTCGACCCGCAGGGGAACCTGTCCGACTACTGCGACGTGCCGCCCGACGCCCAGCCGACGGTCGCCGACGTGCTGGCCGGTCGCGCGACGCTGGCGGAGGCGACCCACGACGGCGTGGTGCCGGCCAACCTGCTGCTGGCGGAGGCCGAGCTGGGCCTCGCCGGCCGGATGGGCCGCGAGCTGGTGCTCCGCAACCTGCTGCGGAACGGCGCCGGACCGACCGAGGAGCCGGACGTCCTGCTCTTCGACTGCCCGCCCAACCTGGGGCTGCTGACCGTCAACGCGCTGGTCGCCTCGACCCACGCGCTGATCGCCTGCGAGGCCCAGTACTTCTCGTTGCAGGGCGTCGAGCAGGCCCGGCAGGTGATCGACCTGGCCCGCGAGACCCTCAACCCCGAGCTGATCTGGCTCGGCGCGGTCGTGACCAAGGCGGACCTGCGGACCGTCCACTCCCGGGAAGCGGTCGAGCAGCTCCGCGCCGCGCACGGCGAGAAGGTCCTGTCGACGGTGATCCGGCAGTCGATCGCGTACCCGGAGACCGCCGAGCGGGCCGTCTCGATCCTCGACCACCGGCCGTC
>CAZFIQ010000178.1:0-723 GCA_964519185.1 uncultured Patulibacter sp. | reverse complement strand
GCAACCTGGACGACCCGGCCAAGATGGATTGGTCGGCCACCACCACCACGGCCCTCGATCCTCGACCACCGGCCGTCGCTCGGCGTCGACTACCTGGATCTGGCGGTCGAGCTGGCCGACGCGCTCGACGAGCCCGCGGCGCGCCGCAAGCTGACGCGGATGGCGCGCGCGGTGCGCGGCTGACCGGCCTCCGGCTCCGACGCGAGCGCGTGCCGAGCCGCCGCACGCGACGTCAGCCCCCGCGAACCTCGACCTTGAGGCCCTCGCGCGAGAACGGCGCGGTCAGCACCTCGGCCCAGCCGGCGCTGCGCTCGGTCGCCGCCGCGACCACGCGATCGACGTCCTCCGAGCGCACCCAGAGCATCACCGTCGGCCCGGCGCCGGAGACGGTGGCCCCGATCGCGCCGAGCTCGCCGGCGTCGTCGATCAGCTCCGATGAGCGCGGGAAGAGCGCCGCACGGTGCGGCTGGTGGAGGACGTCCTGGAGGCTGTGGGCGACGATCTCCAGGTCCGCGCGCTCGAGTCCGATCGCCAGCGACGCCCCCCAGGCGACGTTGGCCGTGGCGTCCTCCAGCGGGACGTGCTGCGGCAGCACCGCGCGCGCCGCCGCGGTCCGCACCGCCTCCGCCGGGACGACGAAGACCGCGTCGAGCCCCGGCGGCGGATCGATCCGCACCGTCGAGCTGCCGACGGGGATCGACTCGACGGGCGCACTCACCGTCG
>CAZFIQ010000177.1:0-5360 GCA_964519185.1 uncultured Patulibacter sp. | reverse complement strand
GGCGATCGTCGACGACATCGGGGCGATCGCGGTGATCGCGATCTTCTACTCCGAAGGGGTCTCGGTGGCCTGGCTCGGCGTGGCGGCCGCGGTCCTCGCGGTGATCTGGGCGCTGGTGCGCTACGGCGACGCCCGGCGGCCGCGCGGCTGGGGCGCCCCGTTCTACCTGGTGGCCGGGCTGCTGCTCTGGCTGGCGACCTACCAGTCGGGCATCCACCCGACGATCGCTGGCGTGGCGATGGGACTCGTCGTCGCGGTGCGGCCCCATCCGGGCGCGCCGCGGGGCTGGTCGGCCAACGAGCGGCTCCAGGCGGCGGTCCACCCGCTGTCGAGCTTCGTCGTGATCCCGCTGTTCGCGCTCGCCAACGCGGGCGTCACCTTCGGCGCGGGCGTCTTCGAGCGCGCGCTCGGCTCGCCGGTGACGATCGGGGTGGTGGCGGGCCTGGTGGTCGGCAAGCTGCTCGGCGTGACCCTCTTCTCGCTCGGCGCGGTGCGGGCACGGATCGGCCTGCTGCCGCCCGGCATGACGCGCTTCCACGCGCTCGCCGGCGGCGGCCTGGCGGGGATCGGCTTCACGGTCTCGCTGTTCGTCGTCGATCTGGCGTTCGACGACGCGACGCTCCGCGACGAGGCCAAGATCGGCGTGCTGCTGGCGTCGCTGATCGCCGCGACGGTCGGCAGCCTGCTGTTCGCGCGGGCGCGCCGGTCCGCGGAGCGCCCGCGCCCCGGAGCGCCCGGTGACTGACGGAGAGGAGCAGTCGCACAGGCGCGGCGAACGCCGAGCGCTACCGTTCGCCGGCTGATGTCGTCCGCCCGTCGCCCGGCCTCGCTGGCCGCCCGCCTGCCCGCTCCGCGCGTGATCCGCGTGGAGCTGCTGGCCGGGCTGGTGGTGGCGCTGTCGCTGATCCCGGAGGTCGTCTCGTTCTCGATCCTGGCCGGGGTCGACCCGAAGGTCGGGCTGTTCGCGTCGGTCACGATGGCGATCGCGATCGCGATCACCGGCGGTCGTCCGGCGATGATCTCGGCGGCGGCGGGCGCGATGGCGCTGGTCGTCGTGTCGCTCGTGCGCGACCACGGGCAGGAGTACCTCTTCGCCGCGGCGATCCTGGCGGGCGTGATCCAGGTCGGGCTGGGTCTGGTCGGCGCCCAGCGGCTGATGCGGTTCGTGTCGCCGGCGGTGATGACGGGCTTCGTCAACGGCCTGGCGATCCTGATCTTCGCCGCGCAGATCCCGCACCTGACCGGGGGCGGGATCGCGGGTGGCCTGATCGTCGCGGGGGTGCTGGCGATCGTCGTGCTGCTGCCGCGGGTGCTGACCGCGGTCCCGGCGCCGTTGATCGCGATCGGCGTGCTGACGCTGGTGGTGGTCGTCTTCGGCGTGAACGTCCCGAACGTCGGCGACGAGGGCGAGATGCCCGCGACGCTGCCGGTGCTCGGGATCCCGTCGGTGCCGCTGACCTGGGAGACGCTGGGGATCATCGCCCCCTACGCGTTCACCCTGGCGCTGGTCGGCCTGCTCGAGTCGCTGCTGACGGCGCGGCTCGTCGACCAGATGACCGACACCACGACCGACGAGGGGCGCGAGACGCGCGGGCAGGGGATCGCCAACGTGGTAACCGGCTTCCTCGGCGGGATGCCGGGCTGCGCGATGATCGGCCAGACGATGATCAACGTGCGCAGCGGCGGCCGAACGCGGCTGTCGACGTTCGCGGCGGGCGGGTTCCTGCTGCTGCTGGTGATGGTCTTCGGCGACGCGGTGGCGGCGATCCCGATGGCGGCGCTGGGCGCGGTGATGGTCTCGATCGCGTTCGTCACGTTCGCCTGGCGTCAGGTGACGCCGCGCGCGCTGCGGCGGATGCCGTGGTCGGAGGCGCTGGCGCTGGTCGTGACCACGGTCGTCACCGTCGTCACCCACAACCTGGCGATCGGCGTCGGGGCCGGCGTGGCGGTGTCGCTGCTCGGGCGGCGCTGGACGCGGGGATCGCGGCGAGCGGACCCACCGGTCGCGGGTCCGGGGTCCGGGGCCGGCCCGGCGGTCGGGGCGACGGGGGTGCCGGGCGGCCCGCGGAGCGACGCTCCGTCCACGGCGGACGATCCGCATCCTCGGCTCGTCGGCTCGGCGTCGTAGCCACCGCCTCGGATCGACCGGCGTCGCTCGTGGGCGGCCGCCCGTCGCGGGACCGCGGCAGGTCGGCGGCTGGCATGGCGTCCGGTGGCTTCGCCGGGACGGGGGAAGCGCGCTGCCGGACGCCGGGCTCCGCACGGGCGACGTCCGCTTGGGGGAGTTCGTACCCCGATCGACGCTGCTACAACCTCTGCATGCCCGACGAACCCCCCGGCCGCCGGGTCTCCGACGTCGTTCACGATCGGCTGCGGACGTCGATCGTGGAGGGCGAACTGGCCCCGGGCGACGCGGTGCCGTCGGAACGTGCGCTGGCGGGCGAGCTGGGCGTCAACCGCCACGCGGTCCGCGAGGCGCTCAAGCGGTTGGAGCAGGCGGGGCTCGTGCGCATCACCCACGGGGGCCCGACGCGGGTGCTCGACTGGCGCGATCACGGCGGGATGGACCTGCTGCTGGACCTGGTCCGCGGCGGAGCGGTGGTGCCGGCCGAGGTCGTGCGGTCGGTGCTCGAGGTCCGGCAGCTGATCGGCGTCGACGCGACCCGTCGCTGCGTGCGGCGCAGCGACGCCGCCGAGCGCGCGCGGATCGCCGATCTGGCCGACGCGGTCGCGGCGGTGATCGGCGGCGGGGTCGACCCGGTCACCGAGCGGTACGAGGCGCTGTGGCAGGCGGTGGTCGCGGGCTCCGGGAACCTCGCCTACCGGCTGATGCTGAATTCGCTGGTCGACGCCGTCGCCGCGTTCCCCGGCGTGCGGGCGGCGATCGTGCCGACGGACGCCGCGCGGCTGCGGGCGTTCGGGGCGGCGCTGCGGGCGGGCGACGCGGAGGTCGCCGCGGCGATCGTCGACGCCCAGCTCGGCGGCGACGTCGACGCGCTGGGGTAGCGGCGTCCCGGCGTCGCCGCGCGCCGCCTGCGACACGGCCGTGAGGCGTGCAGCGCGCGGTGCGGCTGGTGGGCGTGCGGCTGCCCGGCGAGGGGCAGTGCCCGGCGCCGGGTGAGCCCCGTGCTGCACGGCAGTGGGGCACGCAGCGCGCGGCGCGGGTGGGGAGTTCGGTGCTGCGCGGCGGCGGCGTGGACAGTGGGCGGTGCGGTCACCGAGTTCGCGGCTGCACGGCAGTGAGGCGTGCAGCGCACGGCGCCATGAAGCTTGACGCCGTCCACCCGCAACTGGTACAACCAGTTGAGACGACTGGTCCAACCAGGACTGGTGCGACGTCGGAGCCCGCCGTGGACCAGCTGATCATCGCCGCGATCCCGTTCTTCCTGCTCTTCCTGGCGATCGAGATCGTGGTGCTGCGCCACGCGGCGCACGAGCACGCGGAGGACCCGGCGAAGCCGGTCGGCTACGCGCCGAAGGACACCGCGACGAGCCTGACGATGGGCGTCGGCAGCCTCGGCTTCAAGGCGCTGGTGAAGATCGGCGCGCTGCTGGTCTTCGTCGCGGTCTACGAGCTGTCGCCGCTGAAGATGCCGATGGACATGTGGTGGGCGTGGGTCCTGCTGTTCTTCGCCGAGGACCTGTCGTTCTACGCGTACCACCGCGGCCACCACCGGGTCCGGATGCTCTGGGCGACCCACGTCGTCCACCACTCGTCGCAGCACTTCAACCTGTCGACCGCGCTGCGCCAGGACTGGTCGCCGTTCACCGCGCCGATCTTCTGGCTCTGGCTGGCGGTGATCGGGTTCCCGCCGTGGGCGATCCTGCTGGCCCAGAGCTGGAACCTGCTGTACCAGTTCCTGCTGCACACCGAGGCCGTCGGCAAGCTGCCGCGACCGATCGAGCTGATCTTCAACACGCCCAGCCACCACCGCGTCCACCACGGCGTCCAGGAGCAGTACCTGGACAAGAACTACGGCGGCATCCTGATCGTCTGGGACCGGCTCTTCGGGACCTTCCGGGCCGAGCAGGAGCGGGTCGTCTACGGGCTGACGACGAACATCGAGACCTACAACCCGGTCAAGGTCGGCTACCACGAGTGGGTGGCGCTCGGGCGCGACCTGCGGCGGGCCCGCGGATGGCGGGAGCGGTGGGGGTACGCGTTCCGCGGGCCGGGTTGGAGACCGGCGCCGGCGTCGAACGACGCGGCGGCGCCGGAGACGACGGTGGCGGCGCCGGAGGCCGCGGAGCCGATGCTGGCGTCCGGGTCCCCCGGCGAGGCGCGTCCCGCGACGTCCGCCGCCGCGGGGCGCTAGCCCGGCCCGGTCCGGGCACGACTGCGCCCGTCGGTGGACCTGGCCCGGCCGACGTGGGACGCTCCGCCCATGGCGCGCGAGGAGACGACGATCGAGGTCGCGGGTCGCGAGATGCGGCTCTCCAGCCCGAGCAAGGTGTTCTTCCCGGCCGCGGCTGACCGCGACGACGGCCTCGGTCCCGAGCGGGCGATCACCAAGCTCGACCTGGCCGAGTACTACGTGGCCGTCGCCGACGCGGCGGTGCTGCACCTGCGCGAGCGGCCCGGGTCGCTCAAGCGGTTCGTCGACGGGATCACCAAGAAGCCGTTCTTCCAGAAGCGCGTGCCCGACAGCGCGCCCGACTGGCTGCAGACCGCGACGGTCAAGTTCCCCAGCGGACGCGAGGCGCGCGAGCTGGTGGTCAACGACGGGGCGCACCTGATCTGGGCGGTCCAGCTCGGCGTGATCGACTTCAACCCGTGGCCGGTCCGCCGGGCCGACCTCGACCACCCCGACGCGCTGCGCGTCGACCTCGACCCCGAGCCGGACGTCTCGTGGGAGCAGGTCAAGCGGGTCGCGATGGTCGTCAAGGACGTGCTCGACGACCACGGGCTGGTCGGCTTCCCCAAGACCTCGGGGTCGCGCGGGATCCACGTCAACGTGCGGATCCGCCCGGAGCAGGACTTCACCGGCGTCCGCCGCGCGGCGCTGGCGCTGGCCCGCGAGGTCGAGCGGCGGGTCCCCGACCTGGCGACGTCGAAGTGGTGGAAGGAGGAGCGCCACGGGGTCTTCCTGGACTACAACCAGAACGCCCGCGACCGCACGGTCGCGTCGGCCTGGTCGGTCCGGCCGACGCCGGACGCGCGGGTCTCGATGCCGCTGACCTGGGACCAGGTGCCCGACGCCGAGCTGGGCGACTTCCGCCTGGACACCGTGCCCGCGCTGCTGGCCGAGCACGGCGACCCGCACGCGGCGATCGACGAGCACGCCGGATCGCTCGCCCCGCTGCTCGACCTGTCGCGGCGCGACGAGGAGCAGGGACTCGGCGACGCGCCATGGCCGCCG
>CAZFIQ010000176.1:0-5469 GCA_964519185.1 uncultured Patulibacter sp. | reverse complement strand
CGCCCTGCTCGGTCATCGACCGCCGTGGTCAACCACTGATTTTGAAACAGGTCCTAAGCGCCGAGTCCCAGGGCCCGGCGAACCCCTCGGTCGACCTGCTCGACCACCCACGGCGGGAGCGTCGACACCCGCGCCTCGAGGGTGTCCTTCCCGACGGTGGCGATCTGGGTCACGTTGACCACGGAGTCCTCGGGCAGTCCCGACACGTCGAGCGGCAACGTGACGTTGCCCGGCAGAGCCGCCAGGCGCCGCGTTCGCGTGATCGCCACGACCGTGACCGTGGCGATCGACGACGCGTTGTAGGCGTCGGCGCTGAGGATCACGACCGGCCGACGCAGCGCGGGCGCGGAACCTCGCGGCTCTCCGAGGTCCGTCCACCAGACCTCGCCCCTGCTCACCATTCGTAACCCGCGGGCCGGTTCGTGCGTGCGGCCTGACGCAAGAACGCCTCGTTGTCATCGGGGGCCCCGGCCGCTTCGAGCGCGGCGTCGATCTGGTCCGTGGCGGCCTGCTCATCCAGGACTTCGAGCCACCGGCGGGCCGCCGTCGCGAAGAACGCCGACCGCGAGATTCCCATCCGGGTCGAAGCAGCCTCGACCTGCGCGAATACGTCGTCCGGGACCGAGATCGCGGTCTTCATGCGCTGAAGTATAACCGGGTCATACTCAGGAAGTGTCGTTGCGGCCATCGGCGAAGCGTCGCCGGTCCTGCTGCGGTGTCTCTAGGGCAACATTGTGCGCGAACTGCGGCGGACGACGGCAGATCGTGAGTCGATACCTCGGACGACGCCATCGCGTGGGCGCTGCACGCGAGCGATACAGCGCCCCATGCAGCCCGCGACGGCCCTAGTCCTCCGGGCCTATCGGCCTCAGAGCACCACGGTGGTCCCGTCGTGGACGATCACGCGGTCCTCGCCGTGCCAGGTCACCGCGCGGGCCAGGACGGTCCGCTCGATGTCGCGGCCGACCGCCTTCAGCGCGTCGACGTCGTCGGCGTGGGTCACGCGGGCGACGGCCTGCTCGATGATCGGGCCGGCGTCCAGCTCCTCGGTCACGTAGTGCGCCGTCGCGCCGACCAGCTTGACGCCCCGCTGGCGGGCCCGCTCGTAGGGCTGGGCGCCGACGAAGGCCGGCAGGAACGAGTGGTGGATGTTGATCACCGGAACGCCGAGCCGCTGGAGGAAGTCCCCCGAGAGGATCTGCATGTAGCGGGCCAGGATCACGACGTCGACCTGACCGCGCAGCAGCTCGAGCAGCCGCGCCTCCGACTGCGGCTTGCTGTCCGGCGTGACCGGCACGTGCTCGAACGGCACGCCGAAGCCCGCCACGTCGTTGCCCAGGTCCGGATGGTTCGACGCGACCATCCGCACGTCCAGCCCGAGCTCCCCGCGGCGCGCCCGCCAGAGCAGGTCGAGCAGGCAGTGGTCCTCGCGCGACACCAGGATCGCCGCCCGCTTGGGCACGACCGTGTCGTGCAGCGACCACTCCATCCCGTGCGGAGCGGCGACCTCCGCCTGGAACTCGGCCTCGAACGCCGCGCGCCGACGCTCCAGGTCCGGCAGCAGGAAGACCACCCGCATCAGGAACGTGCCGCCCTCGATGCTGGTCGAGTACTGATCCGACTGCGCGATGTTCGCGCCGTGCCGGTGCAGCAGGCCGGAGACCGCGGCGACGATCCCCGGCCCGTCCGGGCAGCGGATCAGCAGCCGCGCCACGTCGGGTGTCGGCGGGAGGGCGGCGGGGCTCGTCGCCGTCGGATCGGGTCGTGGTTCCACGGTCACTGTCCTTCGCTGGCGTCGCTCGACACCGTAGTCTTCGGAGCCTCGTCCGTGTCCATTTCTGTCCCGAGCGCCAGCCGCGCGAGCGTCAACGCCCCCTCGCGGCTGCCGGCGACCGCCAGGAAGCGCGCGCCGTGGCAGAACACCGCGTCGTCGACGCCGGTCACCGCACGCAGCTCGTCGCCCTCCAGGCCCGCCCACGATTCCGGCAGCGAGCGCCGGTTGGCGAATCCGTGGGCCGCCGCCGGGACCGCCTGCAGGCTCCAGTCGCGGGTCCGCGGCGAGACCACGAACAGCACCTCCGGCGCGTCGTCGACGACCACCGACTTCCACGGCATGCCGCGGCTCAGCTCGAGCACCTGCGGGTCGGACGACGCGGCGAGCGCCGCGCGCACCAGGTCGGCGGCGCGCGCCCGGGCCTGCGCCGCCGCCAGCTCGCGCCGGACGATCCCCTCGGCGATCGCGACCGCCTCGTCGAAGGCGGCTCGCTCGGCCGCCGCGCCGTCGACCGCGTCCCACGGCGGGTTCATCGCGGCGATCATCCCGCTGACCATGAACGGCGTCACGCCCTCGATCTTGGGGTCGTAGACCTCCTGGCCGTTGTCCCCGGCGTCGATCGGCGTGACGATCGACGCGTCGACCTGGTGGGCGATCTCCGGGCTGCCGGCCAGCTCGACGCCGAACGCCCGCCAGATCAGGCCGAAGGAGGCGTAGCGGACCCCGTTGAGACGCTCGCCGACTCCACCCTGGTGGTGGTCGAAGTCGCCGGTCGCGGGGTCGTAGCGGCGGCCGACGTCGATCCGCATCGCGCAGCCCGCCAGCGTCTCTGGGTCGCGGGTGCGAACGATCTCCAGCGGGCCCCGCGCGATCCGCAACGTGGCCAGCGCGAAGACCTCGTCGGCGTGGAACGACCCGGAGTGCGTCCCGATCCGGAGCGGGGCGTCGGCGGAGGCGGGCTGAGGCTGCGGAACCGTGCTCACGCCGGGAACGCTACCGGCGCGCGACGCGGCGGTACCCGCTGCGCGCCCGCGGCAGGTGCCGGAGCGGCGCCGGCGTCACCGGCCAGGCGGTCCGCACCGTGGTCGCGAACGCCGCGAAGGCCGCGCGATCGGCGGCCGACAGGCGAACGCCGAGGATCGCCCGCGCCTCGGCCGGCAGGGTCACCCGGGCCAGCCACGGCAGCGCGCGGGCGGCGACCGGCCGCACGCCGACCCACAGCGGATCGCGGACGACGGCCGGCAGCAGGCCGCTCGGCGGCGGCAGGTGGTGCAGCGTCCGGACGCCGAAGCGGCCGACCGGCGTCGAGCGCAGCTGGCTGGCGAACATCCACGCCCAGTAGCGGCGGAACGCCGCGTAGTCGCGCGGTACCGGGCGCAGGCTCAGCCCGTAGCGGGCGTACCAGGTGATCGATTCGCGGTAGAGCTGCTCCTGCTCGTCGTCGGTCAGTGGCACGCCGAACATCCGCTGGGCCGCGATCTGGCCTTCGAAGAAGGTCGCATGGGCCCAGTAGTAGACCTCAGGGTCGAGCGCCGCGTAGCGCTCGGGGTCGCCGGCCTCGCTGCGGATCCCCCGGTGGTAGTCGCGGACCCGATCGGCCGTCTCGGCGCCGGCGTCGTCGTAGACCACCCCCAGGATCGGCGCGCCCGAGCGGAGCAGCCGGTCGAGCGGATTCTCGAAGAAGTCCGAGTGCTCGATCAGCGCCCGGCTGATCACCGGATGCATGTTCTGCAGCACGCCCGACCGCTGGGCCAGCAGCAGTCCGCGCGCGTCTCCGAACAGCCGCCAGGTCAGCGACTCGGGTCCCAGCGGGCGTCCGAGGACGGCGACCTCGTCACGATCGAGGCCGCGGTCGGCCGGGGGCGCGGGCGCGTCTGACGTCATGTCGCAGACGCTAACGCGAACAAATGCTCGTGTTCTGCTCGTCTTCTGCGATGCTGGGTCGGTGCCCCAGGCTCGCCGTCGCACACCCCAGCAGGACCGCTCCCGCCGCACGGTCGAGCGCATCTTGGACGCCACCGCTCGCGTTCTGGAGCGCGAGGGAGAGCGCGCCGCGACGACCAACCGGATCGCCCGCGAGGCGGAGGTCAGCCCCGGCAGCCTCTACCAGTACTTCGCCGACCGCGACGCGCTGATGCTGGAGGTCAGCCACCGCTTCGTCGCGCGGTTCGAGGCGCAGGTGCTGCCGGCGCTGCGCGGCGCCGCCCGCCACGACCCGCTGACCGCGATCCGCGAGGTGCTGAACGCGATCGTCGACGCGCTGGAGGCGCAGGCGCCGCTGCTGCGGGCGCTGGTCGCCCACCAGTCCGGCGACCGCCAGGAGCAGGTGACGCGGGCGATCCGCGCCCGCGTCACCGACTTCGTGTTCCAGACCCTGGCGCGCGACCGCCCCGACCTGGTCGCCGGCGAGCTCGAGCGGGTCACGTGGACCTTCGTCGAGCTGACCCAGCTGCTGCCGGTCCGCTACGTGCTCGACCGCCCGAACGTCCCGCGCGAGGCCTTCGTCGAGGACCTGGTGCGGCTGCTGGCGGTGCACGCCGCGGAGGCGGGCCGCGGTCCGCGACCCGCCCCCACCGCGGATCAGGCGTAGAGCGCCGCGACCTCGTCGGCGTAGCGCTGCTCGATCGGCCGCCGCTTGAGCTTCATCGTCGGCGTCAGCTCAATCCCGCCGGGCACCCAGTCGTCGCGCAGGATCACGTGCCGCTTGACCTGCTCGACCCGCGAGAGCCGCTCGTTGCCGGCGGCGATCGCCCGCTCGACCTCGGCGGCCACCCGCGGATCGTCGGCCGCCGGGCCGTCGACGCCGAGCGCGGCGGCCGCATCCGGGTCGACGACGACCAGCGCCACGTTGTACGGCCGCGCGTCGCCGACCACCACGATCTGGCCGATCAGCGGGCTCGCGGCCTTGATCGTCGCCTCGATGTTGGCCGGCGACATGTTCTTGCCGGTCGAGCTGATCATCAGCTCCTTCTTGCGGTCGACGATCCAGACGTAGCCGTCGTCGTCGATCCGCCCGACGTCGCCGGTCCGGTAGAAGCCGTCGTCGGTGAAGGCCCCGGCGGTCGCGTCGGGCAGGTTGCGGTACCCGCGCATCAGCACCTCACCGCGCAGCTCGATCTCGCCGTCGTCGGCGACCCGCAGCTCGATCCCCGGCAGCGCGGGACCGGCCGACCCGATCCGCACCGCGTCGGTCGGGTTGAGCGTGGCCGCCGCGCAGCCCTCCGACATCCCCCAGATCTCGGCCAGCGGAACGCCGATCCCGTGGAAGAACTCGATCACCTCCGGGGCGCAGGGCGCCGCGCCGACGTTCGTCGCCCGGGCCTGGTCCAGGCCGAGCGCCTGCCGCACGCCGGCGTGGGTCTGCGGATCCGCCCGCGCGCCCTCGGGCAGCGACGCAAGCGCGCGCTCCGCCCCCGCCTTGAGCTTCTCCCAGACGCGCGGCACGGCGAAGAACCAGTTGGGGCGCACCTGTTGCAGCGCCTCGCCGATCCGCCGCGGGTCGGGGCAGGTGGTGACCTGCGACCGGTACAGGACGGCCAGGTAGTAGGAGGCGTCGCGCTCGGCGATGTGGGCCATCGGCAGCCAGCAGATCACGCGCCCGCCGACCGGCGGATCGGCGACGGCGCCGATCGCCCGCGCCGCGGCCATCAGCGCCCGGTGCGTCAGCTCGACCCCCTTCGGCGGCCCGGTCGTGC
>CAZFIQ010000175.1:0-5564 GCA_964519185.1 uncultured Patulibacter sp. | reverse complement strand
ATCCGCTGGATCTGGTTGGTGCCCTCGTAGATCTGCGTGATCTTGGCGTCGCGCATGAACCGCTCGACCGGGAACTCGGTGGTGTAGCCGGCCCCGCCGAGCACCTGCACCGCGTCGGTGGTGGCCCGCATCGCGGCGTCGGTGGCGACCAGCTTGGCGACCGACGCCTGACGGGCGAACGGCCGTCCGCGGTCGCGGCGACGGGCCGCGTCGAGCGTGGTCGCCCGCGCCGCGTCGACCGCGGCGGCCATCTCCGCCAGCAGGAACGCCAGCCCCTGGTGCTCGATGATCGGCTGGCCGAAGGTCTCGCGCTCGGTGGCGTAGGTGACGGCGTGGTCGACGGCCGCCTGGCCCAGGCCGACCGCCGCGGCGGCGATCCCGAGCCGGCCCGAGTCGAGCGCGGAGAGCGCGATCGCCAGCCCCTGGCCCTCCTCGCCGATCCGCCGCTCGCTGGCCACGAAGACGTCGTCGAAGGCCACGGTGGCGGTCGTCGACCCGGTCAGGCCCATCTTCGACTCCGGCTTGCCGGCGCTCACCCCGGCCGCGTCGGCCGGCACCAGGAAGCACGAGATCCCGTGCGTGCGGTGGTCGGAGGTCCGGGCGAAGACCGTGTAGAAGTCGGCCTCGCCGCCGTGCGTGACCCACGCCTTGCTGCCGCTGATCCGGTACCCACCGTCGACCGGCGTCGCCGCGCAGCGCATCGCCGCGGGGTCGGAGCCGGCGTCGGCCTCGGACAGGCAGTAGCCGCCGAGCAGCGTGCCGCCGACCATCTCCGGCAGCCACCGCTCGCGCTGGTCGTCGCTGCCGAAGGTCGCCAGCGGGTAGCACGACATCACGTGGACGGAGACGCCGACGGCGACGCTGGCCCAGGCGGCGCCCAGCTCCTCGAGTGCCTGCAGGTAGACCTCGTACGGCAGGCCGCCGCCGCCGTACCGCTCGTCGTAGGGCATGCCCAGCAGCCCGAGCGCGCCCAGCTCGACGAAGACGTCGCGCGGGAAGGCGTGTTCCGCTTCCGCTTCCGCCGCCCGCGGCGTCAGCCGGTCGCGCGCGATCTCACGGGCGACGGAGACCAGCTCCTCGGCCTCGGGAGACGGCAGCAGACGATCGACGACCATACGCCTGACAGTACCAGGGGACGGACTGCAGTACTAGTTCCAGTTCCGCCAGCTCGAGCTTCGGGCTCGTGGAGCCGCACGGTCGGGTTCCGGTCCCCCCGCGCCGTAAGCTGCCTGACGTGCCGCCGACCGCGACCGACCGCCACGAGCAGCTCGCCGACGAGCTGGTCGCGCTGTTCCTCGCCGAGGGGTTCCGCGGCTTCACGCTCGGGCAGCTGGCCGAGCGGCTGCGCTGCTCCAAGACCACCCTCTACGCGCTGGGCGAGAGCAAGGAGCAGCTGATCGGCAACGCGGTGGTCCGCTTCTTCCGCGGCGCGACCGTCGAGATCGAGCGTCGCACCGCCGCCCAGGACGACCCCGGGGCCAAGCTGGAGACGTACTTCACGGCCGTCGCCGACCAGCTGCGCCCGGCCTCCGACGCCTTCATCGCCGACCTGACGGCCCACCCGACGGCCCGCCAGGCCTACGCCCGCAACACCCGGATCGCGGCCGCGCGCGTCCGCCAGCTGCTCGACGAGGGCGTCGCGTCCGGGGCGTTCCGCCAGATCCACGCGGCGTTCGTCGCGGACACCGCCGCCGCGACGATGGAGCGGATCCAGTCCGGCCGCGTCCGCGACGCGACCGGCCTGCACGACGCCGCGGCCTACGAGGAGCTGGCGCGCCTGGTCCTCCGCGGCGTGCGGTCGTAGTCCCCCGACCACCAGCTGATGCGGCTTCCGCCTACGTGGGCGGCGCTATCCGCATCACCCCCGCCGCGCCGGTCACCGGTCACCCGCTGATGCGGCTTTCGCCGCCCGGGGCGGCACGATCCGCATCAGCGGGGTCAGTCGACCCGGAACAGCGCGGCCTGACCCTGGCCGACGCCGACGCACATCGTCGCGATCCCGCGTCCGCCGCCGCGCCGGCGCAGCGCGTGGACCAGGCTGACGACCAGCCGCGCGCCGCTCGCACCCAGCGGATGCCCCATCGCGATCGCGCCGCCGTCGACGTTCACCCGCTGCTGGTCCAGGTCCAGCTCGCGCACGACGGCGAGCGCCTGCGCGGCGAACGCCTCGTTCAGCTCGACCCGCTCGACCTCGGTCGCCGGCACGCCGGTGCGCGCCGCCAGCCGCCGGACCGCCGGCACCGGACCGATCCCCATCAGCTGCGGGTCGACGCCCGCCACGGCACCGCCGACGAACCGTCCGAGCGGCTCGACGCCCAGCTCCGCCGCCCGCTCCGCACTGGCGATCACCAGCGCCGCGGCGCCGTCGTTGAGCCCGCTCGAGTTGCCCGCCGTGACCGACCCGCCGTCACGGAAGACCGCGCGCAGCCGACCGAGATCGTCGAGCGTCGTCTGCGGGCGCGGGTGCTCGTCCACCGCCAGCTCGTCGAGCGCCAGCAGCTCGTCGGCGAACGCCCCGGCGGCGTTCGCGGCGGCCCACCGCTGCTGGCTCTGCTGCGCGAAGGCGTCCTGATCGACGCGCGACACGCCGTAGCGCTCGGCGACGTTCTCCGCCGTCTCGCCCATGCTCTCGAGCGGGAACCGCGCCGCCATCCGCTCGTTGGGGAAGCGCCAGCCGATCGTCGTGTCGTAGAACCGCTGATCGCCCCGCGGGAAGGCCCGCTCGGGCTTGGCGCCGACCAGCGGCGCGCGGGTCATCGACTCGACGCCGCCGGCCACGAACAGGTCGCCCTCCCCGGCCCGGATCGCGTGGCAGGCCCCGACCACGGCGGCCAGCCCGGACGCGCACAGGCGGTTGACGGTGACGCCCGGGACCGTCGTCGGCAGCCCGGCCAGCAGCGCCCCCATCCGCGCGACGTTGCGGTTGTCCTCGCCCGCCTGGTTGGTGCAGCCGAAGTAGACGTCGTCGATCGTCTCCGGGTCGACGCCCGCCCGCGCGACGGCGGCGGCGATCACGCGCCCGGCCAGGTCGTCGGGCCGCACGGCGGCCAGCGCGCCGCCGTAGCGGCCGATCGGGGTCCGCAACGCGGCAAGGATCACGGCTTCGGTCATGGGAACCTCGGGGTCGATGGAGGTCGCGCCGGCCGGCGCGACCGGAACGGCTCAGGGCGTCGGCGCCGCCGCGTACAGCCCGTCGATCAGCGTCCGGTGACGCTCGATCACGGTGACGCGGCGGACCTTCATCGAGGCGGTCAGCTCCCCCGCCTCGACGGTCAGCGGCGCGGGCAGGATCGCGAACCGCTTGACCTGCTCGGGACGCGCGTAGCGGGCGTTGACCGCCGCCACCGAGCGGCCGACGAGCGCGCGCACCTCCGGGTGGTCGATCAGGCGCTCGTGCGGCAGGTCGACGCTCCGCGCGCGGGCCCAGTCCGCCAGCGCCGCGCGGTCGAGGGTCAGCAGCGCCACCACGTACGGCCGGGCGTCGCCGCAGAGCACCGCCTGATCGATCCACGGCTGGCGCACCAGGTCGCTCTCGATCACCGCCGGGGCGATGTTCTTGCCGCCCGCGGTGATGATCAGGTCCTTCAGCCGGCCGGTGATCTCCAGCATCCCGTCGTCGGCGACCCGGCCGGCGTCCCCCGTCCGCAGCCAGCCGTCCTCCGTCCCGCCGAAGGCCCCGTCGCCGCCGGAGACGTAGCCGGCGAAGACGTTGGGGCCGCGCAGCAGGATCTCGCCGCCGTCGTCGATCCGCACCTGCATCCCGGGGATCGGGCGTCCGACCGTGCCGATCCGGTAGGCGTCGGGGGTCGAGACGGTCGCGAACCCACTGGTCTCCGTCATCCCGTAGCCCTGGATCACCAGCACGCCGGCGGCCCGGAAGAAGCGCAGCATCTCCGGGTCGACCGGAGCGCTGCCGACCACGGCCCGACGCAGCCGTCCGCCGGTCGCGGCGCGCACCCGGGCGAACCACGGCTCGCGCGCGGCGATCCGCGCGGCGACGTCGGCGGGCACCGGCCGGCCCGCGTCGCCCGCGGTCCGCGCCGCCTCGGCGTCCGCGATCGCGGCCGCGACCGCCGCGGCGTCGTGGTCGCGGGTGACCCGCCCGTAGAGCTTCTCGACGAACCGCGGGATCGCCAGCAGGTGGCTCGGCGCGACCACCGGCAGCTGGTCGAGCAGGGCGTCCATCGCGCCGACGGCGTGGACGACCGCCGCTCCCGCCCGCAGCGCCATCAGCTGGACGGCCAGGCCGAAGGCGTGCGCCAGCGGCAGGAACAGGAAGTAGCGGTCCTCCGGCCCGACCGGATCGGCCGCGGCACGGGCGGCGATCGCCGCGACGAAGTTGCCGTGGGTCAGCCGGCAGCCCTTCGGTCGCCCGGTGGTGCCGGAGGTGTAGATGATCCGGTAGTCGTCCTCCGGCGCGACGGCCGCGGTGGCGGCGGCGAGCACGTCGGTCGCCACCCCCGCCCCGGCCGTCGCCAGCCCGTCGAGGGTCAGCGCGCCGGCCACCGGGTCGCCCGCCAGCAGGACGACGTCGCGCAGCGCCACCGGGGCGTCCGCGCCGACCAGCGATGCGGCCTGTGCCGGATCGCCGCAGAAGGCCACCGTCGCGGCGGTGTCGTCGAGGATGAAGCGGGCCTCGTCGGCCGAGCTGGTCGCGTAGACCGGCACGACCACGCCGCCGATCGCCGCGACCGCCAGGTCGGCGACCATCCACGCGGCGCGGTTCTCGCCCCAGACCGCGATCCGCTCGCCGCGCGTGACGCCGCGAGCCAGCAGGCCCCGCGCCGCGGCGTCGACCCGGTCGGCCAGCGCCGCGTAGCTCCAGGCGCCGTCGCGGTCGGCGATCGCGGTCCGCGCCCCGTGCCGAGCCGCGGCGAACGCCGTCAGGCCCGCGATCGTCCGCGGTCCGACGGCGTCGCTCGTCGACGCCTCCGGAGCGGAGTCGTCAGGCATCGCCGACCCAGGCGGTGGCGTCGACCTCGACCCGGAACGCGGGGTCCAGCAGGGTCGCGCCGACCATCGTCGTGACCGGGCGGATCTCGCGGAAGACGTCGCCGTGGGCCTCGCCCGCCGCCTCCCAGTCGGCGGTGTCGTGCAGGTAGACGCGGGTCCGCACGACGTCGTCGAGGCTCGCCCCGACGTCCTCGAGCGCCAGCCGCACGACCTCCAGGCAGCGGCGCGCCTTGTCGTAGGCGGTGCCGGAGACGACCAGGCCGTCCGGTCCGACGGGCCCGCAGCCCGCGACGACCACCAGCGGGCCGCGCCGCACCACGCGGCGGTACCCGATCCGCTCCATCCAGTCGACCTTCTCGCTCATGTGGCGGCTCCTGCCTCGGGGGTGGTGCCGACGACCGCGGGGCGCGGCACGAACCGCCCCGCGTCCGGCAGCGTACGCGGCGCGCCGAAGCGCACCCACTCGGCCAGCGTGCGTCCGAGCGGCAGCGCCACGCTGAGCCCGTTGCCGCCGAGCCCGCCGCCGACCAGCACGTCGGGGTTGGCGGGGTGCGGGCCGGCGACCAGCTCCCCGTCGGGGCTGTGCGGGTACATCCCGGCCCAGCCGCTGC
>CAZFIQ010000174.1:0-5600 GCA_964519185.1 uncultured Patulibacter sp. | reverse complement strand
CAGCCGCTCCGCCCAGACGCTGCACAGCAGGTGCCCGTCGGTGTAGGCGTCGTCCGGTGCCCACAGTCCGGCGACCACGTCGTCGACCCGGATCTCGGGGAACCGCGCGGCGATCTCGTCGGCGCTCAGCAGCCGCGCCCCCGCGACGCCCTGCCGCTGCTGCTCCGCCACCGAGCGGCGGAAGAGCTCCGCCTCGTCGTCGGCGTGGGCCAGCCGCAGGAAGCCGTTGGCGCAGACCGGCAGGCCGTGGTCGGCGTGCAGCGCGGCCAGCTCGGCGGCCCCCTCGACCCGCAGCGCGACGTCCAGCGGGTCGCTGTAGGTGGTGGTGAAGACGCCCGCCGAGAGGCCGGTCGATCCGCCGCCGGGGTAGCGCGACTCGACCACGACGACGTCCGCGCCGAGCGCGGCGGCGTGGACCGCGGTGCTCATGCCCGCCGCCCCGCCGCCGATCACGACGATCCGCTTGCTGCTGCTCTGATTCATGCCACGTCCGATGCGCTGAAGGTTCCGTGGACGCTCCGCAGGGCGTCGGAGATCTCGCCGACGGTCGCGTACGCCTCGACCGCCTCGATCACGGACGGGATCACGTTGCGGCCCCCTCGGGCCGCCGCCTCGACGGCCGCCAGGGTCGCCGCCACGGCGTCGTCGGAGCGGTCGTCCCGCACCCGCCGCAGCCGCTCCACCTGCCGCTGCTCGGCGGCCGGGTCGACGGCGAAGACCTCCGTGTCGACCCGCTCGTCGTCGTCCCGCTGGACGTTGACGCCGATCACCGAGCGGGCTCCCGACTCGACGTCGAGCTGGTCCAGGTACGCGCCCTCGGCCAGCTGGTCGGCGAACCAGCCGCTGGTCACGCAGCCGATCGCCCCGTCGCGGGCGTCGATCTCCTCGAGCACCGCCCAGACGCGACGCTCGATCTCGCTGGTCAGGCTCTCGATCGCGTACGAGCCGCCGAGCGGATCGACGACGCCGCGGACGCCGACCTCGTCGCGCAGGATCTGCTGGGTCCGGACCGCCAGCCGCGCGGCGTCCTCGGTCGGGGTCGCCAGCGCCTCGTCGAAGCTCGCCGTGTGCAGGGTCTGGATCCCGCCGAGCACCGCCGACAGCGCCGCGATCGTCACCCGGACGACGTTGTTCAGCGGCTGCTGAGCGGTCAGGCTGGAGCCGGCGGAGAAGCCGAAGATCCGCAGCGCGCGGCTCGGCGGGTCCTCGGTGCCGAGCCGCGAGACCACCAGCTCCGACCAGACCCGGCGGGCCGCGCGGAACTTGGCGACCTCCTCCAGCAGGTCGGTTCCGGACGACAGGAAGGTGAACAGCGACGGCAGGAAGCTCTCGACCGGGACGCCCCGGCGCTGCGCCGCCTGGCAGTAGGCCAGCCCGTTAGCGAACGTGAAGGCCAGCTCCTGGGGCGCCGTCGCTCCCGCCTCGCGGATGTGGTAGCCGCTCATCGCCAGCGGCGTCCAGTTCGGCAGGTGCTCGGCGCAGTACTCGATCGTGTCGGCGACCAGCTCGACCGCCGGAGCCGCGGGGTAGATGTAGGTCCCGCGGGCCACGTACTCCTTGAGGATGTCGTTCTGGATCAGGATCCGCACGGCGTTGGGGTCGACGCCGCGGCGGCGGGCCAGCGCGACGATCAGCGCCAGCCAGATCGGGCCGATCGCGTTGGCGGTGGTGCGGATCTGGCGGACCTCCTCCAGCGCGATCCCGTCGAACAGCGCCTCGATGTCGGCCAGCGAGTCGATCGCGACGCCGACCTTGCCGACCTCGCCGGCCGCCAGCGGGTGGTCGGAGTCGAGGCCCATCTGGGTCGGCAGGTCGAGCGCGATCGAGAACCCGGTCTGCCCCTCCGCGAGCAGCATCCGCAGCCGCCGGTTGGCGTCCTCCGCGTCGCCGAATCCGGCGTACTGGCCGATCACCCACGACTGCTCCCGGTAGCCGCCCGGGTCGATCCCGCGGGTGAACGGCGGGGTTCCCGGAGCCTCGCGCGGCTCGCCGGCGCCGTGCGCGGCCGCCCGCTCGGCGTCGTACCAGGGGTCCAGCTCGATCCCCGAGCGGGTCGTCCAGCCGGGCTCGCTCATACCGCCCCCGCGGCCTTCAGCGCGCGCCGGTCGATCTTGCCGATCGTCGTCTTCGGCAGCTCGTCGAGGAACCGCACCGCCTTCGGCTTCTTGAACGACGCCAGGTGCTCGGCGCAGTGCGCCTGGAGCCGCTCGACGGTCGCCGCGCCGTCCGGGCCCGCGACCACGAAGGCGGTCACCGCCTGGCCCCAGTCCGGGTCCGGCACGCCGACCACCGCCACGTCGGCGACCCCGGCCGCGCGGCGCAGCACGTCCTCGACCTCGCGCGGGTAGACGTTGTAGCCGCCGGTGATGATCATGTCGCCGCGCCGGTCGACCAGGAACAGGTAGCCGTCCTCGGTCCGGTAGCCCATGTCGCCGGTCCGCAGCGTCCCCTGGCGAAGCCCCTTGCCGTCGTCGCCGGCAGCGCCCCAGTAGCCGGCCATCACGTGGTCGCCGGAGACCGTGACCTCGCCGATCTCGCCGGGCGGCAGCGGGCGGTCGTCGTCGTCGACGATCTCCAGCGGCACGCCGAGCGCGGCGCGCCCCGCGGAGCCGAGCAGGTCCTCGTCGGCGTGCGCCGCGCGGTCGAGCACGGTCAGCGGCGGGATCGCCTCGACCAGCCCGTAGAACTGCAGCAGGTTGTCGTGGAACAGCCCGCGGGCGCGGCGGACGCTGTCGGGCGCCATCGGCGATCCGGCGTAGATCACCGCGTTGAGGCGCTCGAACGCCGGCGACGGCCCGTCCTCCGGGACCAGCGCCAGCACCCGCTCGAGCATCGTCGGCACCAGCACGGTGCTGGTCACCTCGCCGGACGTGAGCAGCGCCAGCGTCCGCTCCGGGTCGTAGCGGCGCATGATCCGCTGCTGCGCGCCGGCGGCGATCGCCGGCAGCACGATCAGCCCGGAGGCGTGCATCATCGGCCCGGCGTGCAGGTACGTGTCGTCGCGACCGAACCGCTGCTCGTAGAGCGAGGCCAGCACGTCCTGGGTGCTGGCGAAGCGGTTGCGGGCCGTGCGCATGCAGCCCTTCGGGTTGCCGGTGGTGCCGGACGAGTAGTTCAGGCTGACCAGGTCCTCGCCCTGGGCGCGGAACGCGGGCGGCGCCGCCGAGGCGTCGGCCAGCAGGTCGGAGAGGCGCCGGCCCAGTCGGTCGTCGCCGACTCCGATCGCCAGCTCCAGCGTGGGGATCCGCTCCATCAGCTCGGCCGCCAGATCGGCGTGCTCGGGGCCGTAGACGATCGCCCGCGCGCCGGCGTCGGTACCGATGTACTCCAGGTCGCGGACCGCCAGCCGGGCGTTGAGCGCCACCCGCACCAGGCCGGCGCTGGGGATCGCCAGGTCGCTGAGCAGGAAGCTGAGCGCGTTGGCCTGCAGGTCGAGCACCCGGTCGCCGGGCTCCAGGCCGAGCCCGCGCAGGGCGTTGGCGAAGCGGAACGTCTGGTCGCGCAGCTGGACGAAGGTCAGCTCGGCGTCGTCGTCGGCGGCAGCGGTGCGGTGCGGCCACCGCCAGGCGGCGCGGCGGAGCAGGCTCGGGATGAACATCGACCCCGACGCTAGGTCCGCGGCCGGGGTCGGATCAACTGGCTCGCGGCTGAACTCGCCGGGCCGGTTTGTCTCGGGACAACAGCGGCCCGCGTGCGCCCCGCGATGGGCTCTGCCGCCGCGACACGAAGGCCGGCGCGCGGTTCCCGTCGCCGACCAATTGCCCGGTCGGCGCGGCCCGGCGAGCATCGCCTGATGACGGAAGACGGCGAGCTGGTCGCGCGCCTGCGCGACGGCGAGAAGCGCGCGCTGGCGCGGGCGATCACCCGAGCGGAGACCGACGAGGCCGCCGGCTGGCGGCTGGTCGCGGAGGCCCAGCGGCAGCCGGGCGACGCGGCGATCGTCGGGATCACCGGCCCGCCGGGCGCCGGCAAGTCGACCCTGATCAGCGCGCTGGTCGCCGTCCGCCGGTCCCAGGGGCGCGACGTCGGGGTGCTGTCGGTCGACCCCAGCTCGCCGTTCACCCGGGGCGCGGTGCTCGGCGACCGGATCCGGCTGACCCGGCACTTCCTCGACGACCGGGTGTTCATCCGCTCGATGGGCAGTCGCGGCGCACTCGGCGGACTCTCGGGCGCGGCGCTGCAGGCGGTGCTGCTGATGGACGCGGCGGGCAAGGACGACGTCTTCCTGGAGACGGTCGGGGTCGGGCAGGCGGAGGTCGACGTGATCGACCGTGCCGACACGGTGGTGCTGGTGCTGGTCCCGGGCAGCGGCGACGCGGTCCAGGCGATCAAGGCCGGGGTGATGGAGATCCCCGACGTGATCGTCGTCAACAAGGCCGACCTGCCGGCCGCCGCGACGCTGCTGCAGCAGGTCCGCTCGTCGCTCGCGCTCGGGCCCAACGACCGCGACGGCTGGAGCGTGCCGGTGCTCGCGGCGCAGGCCAGCGACGACGTCGGGATCGTCGAGGTGACCGAGGCGATCGACGCCCACCGCGCGCACCTGGCCGCCGACGGGCGGCTGGCGCGGCGCCGCGCCGCCCGCTTGCGCACGGAGACGATCGCGTTGGCGTCACGCCGCTTCGCGCGGAGGATCGAGCGGGCGCTGGCGGAGGACCCCGCACTGGTCGCGGAGCTGGCCGCGGTCGAGCGCTTCGCCGCCGACCCGGCGACGGTCGCCGACCGCCTGCTCGACCACCTCAGCCCCCGCTGATGCGGATTTCACCGACGTGGTCGGCGAGATCCGCATCACCCCCGCCGCGCCGCCCCCCGACCACCGGCTGATGCGGATTCCGCCGCCCGGGGCGGCGCGATCCGCATCAGCAGAGGGGTCAGTCGGCCCACCAGCCGGGCAGCATCTCGCCGTCGCCGGGGTGGCGCGGACCGACGGCCAGCAGGTCGAGGCCCTCGTCGCCGGCCTCGAAGGCGCGCACCGACGCGGGGCCGATCCGCACCGCGTCGAGCGTTCGCAGCGGCACGACCTCGTCGTCGATCCGGACCCGTCCGCTGCCGGCGATCACCACGTACAGCTCCTCGGCCTCGACGTGGCGGTGCCCGAACGGCACCCGCGCCCCGGGCTCGAACCGGAAGAAGGCGAACCCGGTCCGCTCGAGCCCGTAGGCGCCGGCGGGGAAGCGCGCCTGCAGGCCCGCCTCGATCCCGAAGCCCGGGGCCAGGTCCTCGTTGTCGAGCAGGTTGCGGAGCGTGTGCCCCGCGTGCGCCGGCGGCAGCAGCCCGGCGCCCCCGGTCAGCGTCGCGTCGACGACCCGCGGGGCGACGTCGTCGGAGATCAGGGCCAGCACCTTGGCGTAGTCCGGATCCTGGCTGGCGCCCGCGGCCGCCGCGTCGCGCAGCTCGGGGCTGCGCCAACGCTCGACGACGACCACGACGTCGGGGTCGCCGTCGACCCGGCCGACCGCGAACTGCTCGCAGCCGGCGACGCCCTGCAGCCGCTCGGAGACCGCGGTCATCGTCGCGGCCAGCTCCTCCCCCTTCCCGGGCTGGGCGGTGAGCTCGACGTGACGGGAGACGGTCGACATGCCCGCAGCGTGACGCCCGGCCCC
>CAZFIQ010000173.1:0-5630 GCA_964519185.1 uncultured Patulibacter sp. | reverse complement strand
CGCGCTGGGGCCGATCGCGCCGGATACGCGCCAGCCGCTCGCGGACGAGGCGCCGCGCGTCGCGCTGTCGGTCGCCCGCCGGATCCGCCACGAGCTCGCGGACATGCGACGCGAACGACGCTCGAGGTGGTTCCGGTGACCGTGGGCGACGCGCGCCCGCGCGTGCTCGTGACCGCCGCGGCGTCGCGGCTCGGCGCGCTGATCGTCGCGGCGATCGAGGCGGACCCGGAGGTCGCGACCGTGATCGCGGTCGACACGGCGTCGCCGGCCGCGCCGTTCGGCCGCGCCGAGTTCGTGCGGCTGCGCGACGAGTACGCGCAGCTGACCCGGGTGACGACCGGGGCGACGATCGACGTGATCGTCGACGCCCGTCCGGCCGCGGCGCTGGCTCCACCCGATCACGCGGCGCTGGTCGCGCTCGACGGCGGAACGGACCGAATCGTCGAGGCCTGCGAGGACCCGGGCGGCCACGTGCGGCGGCTGGTGGTCGTCGGCTCGGCGCACCGCCACGGGTGGGGGAGCGGCCAACCTCGCTTTGTCAGCGAGCAGCTGCCGCCCGCCGCGGACGGCAACAGCCCGCTGCTCCGGGCGCTGGCCCGGATCGAGGCGCGAACCACGGCGCTCGCGGCCGAGCGCGACGACCTGAGCCTGACGCTGCTGCGCTGCGCCGACCCGGTCGGGCCGGCCGGGGCCGGGCTGCTGCAGGCCCTCGACCTGCTGCCGCTGTTCCCGACCGTCCTCGGCTTCGATCCGCCGGTCCAGGTCGTCCACGAGGACGATGTCGCCCGCGCCGCGGCCCACGCCGTCACCGCGGAGCTCGAGGGCTGCTACCTGGTCGCCGCCGACGGCACGCTGGCGCTGACCGAGGCGCTCGACGCGCTCGGGACCCCGCACGCCCCGGTCCTGCCCCCGTGGGGCACCGGCCTGCTGGCTCGGCTGCTCGAGCGGACCGGCCTGCGGTTCTCGGCCGAGCTCGCTGGCATCGTCCGGCACGGGCGGGGCATCGACAACCGGCGGTTCAAGGCGACCGGCTTCGGCTACCGCGCGACCACCCGCGAGGCGCTCGCGACGGTCGTCCCGGGCCGCCGACGTCGCCTGGCGCTGGGGTCGGGCACGGACGCGTCGGCCTACGACGCCGACGTGGAAGCCTTCCTCCGCTACAGCCCGTCGGCTCGAACGCCCCGGACGACGGCGGACGCGGCTCCCGAGCGGGGCGTCGCCGCGCTCGACCCGGAAGCCCTGCTGGCGCTGCTGCCGACCCTGGACCCCGCGGCGCTGCGGGCGCTGCGCGCGCACGAGCAGGCCGGGCCCCGCCGCCCGCGGGTGATCGCGCAGATCGACCTGGTGCTGGACGGGCGCTGACGCGCAGGCCCCGACGACCTATCCCTGTAGGGGTGCGGTCCTCGGACGAACGCTTGCGGTGACCCGCCGACGCCGCTGACACCGTTAGCATGGTGCTTCCCCCATGAGCAAGCGGCTCCTCATCACCCTCGTCGGTGTCCTCGTTGTGGTGTTGTTGGCCGGTGGCACCGTGCTGGCCGCTGACGCCGCGGGACCACGCAAGATCCCCAAGGGCGTCACGATCGGCGGCGTCGACGTCGGGGGGCTGACCGGGCCGGAGGCCGAGCAGCGCGTCAACCGCGAGCTGCTCGACCAGATGAGCAAGCCCGTCCGCGTGGCGCACGGCAAGCGGACCTGGACGCTGACGCCCGCGTCGGCCAAGATCCAGGTCCACTTCGACGGGGCAATCGAGGAGGCGGTGCGCCTGGGCGAGACCGGCAACGCGTTCTCGCGCGTGTACCGCCGGCTGACCGGCCAGGAGATCGAGCGCGACCTCGACACGCGGTCGACGTACTCGAAGGCCGGACTGCGCCGGCTGCTCGACCGGGTCCAGGAGGGCGTCGCCCGCGACCCGCGCGACGCCGCCGTCGAGCTGGTCGGTGCCAAGCTCGATCTGACCCCGAGTCGCACCGGGCTCCGCGTCGACCGCGACCGGCTGGCATCGCGGGTGCGCAAGGCGCTGCTCAATCCGTCGGCCGCCCACCGACTGCGGGCTCCGACGATCAAGCGGCAGCCGGAGGTCACGACGGCGAAGATCCGCAAGCAGTACGCCACGGCGCTGGTGGCCGATCGCGCGTCGTTCAAGCTCACGCTCTACAAGAACCTGAAGCCGGTCAAGACCTACGGGATCTCGGTCGGCAAGGCCGGCAACGACACCCCGACGGGGCAGTACACGATCCAGAACAAGGCCGTGAACCCCGCGTGGAACGTTCCCCAGTCCGACTGGGCCGGCGACCTGGCCGGCACCGTGGTGCCGGGCGGCGTCCCCGAGAACCCGCTCAAGGCGCGCTGGATGGGGATCTACGACGGCGTCGGGATCCACGGCACCAGCGACGACGCGTCGATCGGCACCAACGCCTCGCACGGCTGCCTGCGGATGCACGTCCCCGACGTGATCGAGCTCTACCCGCGGGTGCCCGTCGCCACCCCGATCTGGATCGTCTGAGGACCGACGATGGACGGCCGGATGCTCGACTCGCACCGCGATCGGGCCCGCGCCGGGGACCGGGTCCCCGTACGACTACCCGGACCGCTTCGACCACGCGACCGCGTCGCCGCGGCCGCCCGTCGCGCCGGCCCGGTCGTCACCGCGGTCCTCGTCCGCGGAAGCGCGACCGCGGCCGCCCGTCAGGCGTCGTCGAGCTCGGACAGCTCGGCGAGGATCCGCACCGCGTCGCCGAGCTCGCCGTCGGGGTCGAATCCGTCGTTCGGCATCGCCGGACCGAAGGCGACGATCTCGTCGAGCGGCACCTCCTGCCAGCCACGGCTCAGCAACGAGGAATGGTGGTCGCCGTGGCGAAACGTCAGGGTGCCGAGCCAAATACCGCGCTCCTGCTTCCGCAGCACGGCGTACCACAGCGTCGACGCGTCCGCACTGGCCTGGATCCGATGCCACGGCCGCGGTGGGGTGGTGACGCTGTCCGCCAGTCCGGCGGCGGTCAGCTGCCGGAGCGTCGCGATCCGTCCGGTCTCGGTGTCGATGAAGAACGTGCCCACGAGCAAACAGGATACGGTGCCCCCTCCGGACGGGAGGCCGCTCCCGGAGGCGTGGGTCGCCGCGCAGGCGACGTTCGTCGCTGATCTCGACCGTCAAGGCGTCGCCGAGAAGACCCGCCGCGCCTACGGCGGCGACGTCGAGCGGTTTGCCCGCTGGTGCGTGGAGCGGGGAACGCTCGGACCGGAGGCGGTCGACGTCCGCGCGGTCCGCCGCTACACGCAGTCGCTGACCGAGCGGGGCGCCGCGCCGTCGACCGTGACGCGGGCCCTGGCCGCGCTGCGGTCGCTCTTCCGCACGCTGCAGCGGGACGGACGGGTCGACGGCAACCCGGCCGAGCTGACCCCCGGGCCGCGCAAGCCCCGCCGCCTGCCGCGGGTGATCAAGCCGGTCGAGGCCGACCGGCTGCTCGACAGCATTCCCGCCGACAGCGACCCGCTGGCGCTGCGCGACCGGGTGATGCTCGAGCTGGCCTACGGCTGCGGCCTGCGCGCCGCGGAGCTGGTGCGGGTCGACGTCGACCAGGTCGACCTGGACGACCGCCAGGTCCGCGTCACCGGCAAGGGGGAGAAGACGCGGACCGTGCCGCTCGGCGACCCGGCGGCCGACGCGATCCGTCGCTACCTGTGGCGAGGGCGCCCGGCGCTCGCCACCGCCGACGACGCGGGCACGGAGGACGCCGCGCTGCTGCTGTCGCGCCGCGGCCGGCGGCTGTCGACGAGCGACGTCCGTCGGCGAATGGACCGCTGGGTGCGCGCGGCGAACCTGCCCGGCGACCTGCACCCGCACGCGCTGCGCCACTCGTTCGCCACCCACCTGCTGGACGGCGGGGCGGACCTGCGGGCGATCCAGGAGCTGCTCGGCCACGCACGGCTGTCGACCACCCAGGTCTACACCCACGTCGAGTCGAGCCGGCTGAAGGCCGCGTACCGGAGCAGTCATCCGCGTGCCTGAGCAACCACGCACCGCCGACGGGCTCCGCGACCTCTGGAAGCGCTGGCAGGAGCGGGGCGACACTGCCGCGCGGGAGAAGCTGATCGTCGCCTACTCGCCGTTGGTCAAGTGGATCGCCGGCCGCGTCGCGTCGACGCTGCCGCCGCACATCGAGGAGGGCGACCTGATCTCGTTCGGGCTGCTCGGCCTGTCCAGTGCGGTCGATCGCTACGACGCGGACCGCAACGTCAAGTTCGAGACCTACGCGGCCAGCCGGATCCACGGGGCGATCATCGACGAGCTGCGGTCCGAGGACTGGGTTCCCCGCTCGGTCCGCCAGCGGGCCCGCCAGATCGAGCGGGCCCACGCGGTGCTCGAGCACCGGCTGCACCGCGTGCCGACCGACGAGGAGATCGCGGCTGAGCTGGGCATCACGATCGCGGAGTTCCGCGAGTCGCTGCTGCTGGTCGCGCAGTCGCGGATGCACGCGCTCGACGAGATGTGGTCGGCGGGCGACGGCAGCGGCGAGGCGGTGTCGCTGCTGGAGGTGCTGGAGGACGCCGACGCGGTCGATCCGGTGGCGGCGGTCGCCGCGCAGTCGCTGCGCGACGAGATCGGCGATGCGATCCAGCGACTGCCGGAGCGCGAGAAGGTCGTCGTGGCGCTCTACTACTACGAGAACCTCACGCTGCGGGAGATCGGGGAGGTGCTCGGCGTGACCGAGTCGCGGGCCTCCCAGCTGCACTCCAAGGCGGTGCTGCGGCTGCGTTCACGTCTGTCGCCCGAAGGGCCCGAGCGGCGCTGACCGTTGCTAGGCTCGGTCGGTGGCGACCCCGGGGAACTACGAAGTCTGCGCGCTGTGCGGCCGGCACCTGCTGCGCGGCGAGGAGCCCGAGGTCTTCCTCAACGACGGCGAGCGCCGCGACGTCTGCGAGCTCTGCACGCCGCAGGCGCTCTACGCCGGTTGGATCCGCGTCGGAGTCGGTGACGCGCCGACGCTCGAGCCGAACCGGCGTCGTGGCGGGCTGAAGAACGTGCTGGAGCGTCTGCCGGCGCTCGGACGGCGCGCGACCCGCCCAACGCCCCAGGAGCCGGCGAGCCGGCGGGCCGCGACGCGGCGTGCCCAGCGCGAGGCCGCGCCCGTTGAGTCGGTCGAGGCACCGCCGCGCGAGCGCCGCCCGCACCGCTTGGAGGACGAGATCGGGTCGCTCGGCCTGCCGGTCGACGAGCCCGCGGCTCCCTTGGCCGCCTACCGGACCACCGCGACCGGCGCTCCGGCGCAGATCACGACCTCCGGCGCCCGGATGGCCGCGCGAACGGTTGACCTGTACAACCACTCGCCGCATCCGCGGATGCTGTCCGGGATCGCACGGTCGCTCGGCGCGCCGTGGGCGACGGTTCGCCCGCTCGAGGGATCGCGGATGCAGATCGTGATCGCCTGGGAGCTGACGTGGTACCGGTTCGAGGTCGACCTGGCCCGCGAGTCGGAGGGCGTGCGCGCCGCGGGGCACGGATCGTCGCTCCAGGATCTGGCCGCCGGCGAGCTGGAGCCGAACGCCGTCGCCGACGAGCACGGCTACCTGTACCTGAGCGCGGCGACGCCGACGGTCTAGGTTCAGCGGCGGGGGCGGCGGCCCTCGCC
>CAZFIQ010000172.1:0-5637 GCA_964519185.1 uncultured Patulibacter sp. | reverse complement strand
CCGTCGAGACGTCGAACTCGTCGTCCGCGAACGGCAGGTTCTCGGCCCGCATGATCTTGTACTCGAGGTTGTCGGCCTGGCGCTCGGCCCAGCCGGCCTGGATCGACGGCTCCTCCAGGTCGATCCCGACGACCCGCTTGTCGCCGAGCTGCTTGGCCCACTCGTGGACCAGCACGCCCTCGCCGCAGCCGACGTCGAGCAGGCTCTGCGCGTCGGCGCGGGCGAACAGCTCGGCCAGGTTGCGCTCGAAGCCCGCCATCAGACGACGGACCACCGGGTTGGTCGACCCGTACTTGTCGTACGTGTTGCCCGTGATGATGCCGTCGTCGCTGGTCGTGATCGTGACCGGACCGTTGTCCTGCTTCTGGGTGCTCACGTGGATGTCCCGGGTCGGAGGGGCGAGGGAGAAGGTCGGCGACCGCGGCTAGGGCCGCAGTGCCTCGTGCTCGGCGGTGTTCTGCGGCACCGGCGGCGCGGCATGGGCCCCGGTGGTGGCGGGCTGGTCGCCGTCCGGCTGGCCCGGCTCGTAGTGACTCGGCGCGATCCCGAGCTGCAGCTCGATCCGGCGCGTCCGCTCGAACACCCGCTGCAGCAGGATCCGCTGCCCGTGGAGCAGGTCGCCCATCACCGCCAGCGCCGCCAGCATCACCGCGGCGGTGAAGAGCACGCCGCCGAAGATCAGCGACTGGACGTGGCCCGCGCCCTCGCCCTGGACCCACGACACGAAGAAGCGCGCCCACGGGATGCAGGCGAGCAGGAACAGCAGCACCGCCATGCTCATGAAGACGCGCATCGGCTCGTACTGCGCGTAGATCCGGAAGATCGAGATCGTGTTGCGCCGCACGTAGGCCCACATCGACGGGAACAGCCGCGACTCGCGCAGCTTCTCGTTCGTCGAGACCGGGACGTGCTTGGTCGCCACCAGCAGCTTGCCGGCCTGGATCAGCGACTCGAGGGTGTAGGTGAAGCGCGATACGACCGCCAGCTGGATCGCGGCCTCGCGGTTGTAGGCGCGGAAACCGGAGGTGGCGTCGGCGATCTCGGTCTCGGACGCGCGACGGACCACCGCCGAGCCGAGCTTCTGCAGCCGCACCTTGAGCGGCGAGAAGTGCTCGATCGTGTGGACCTGGCGGTCGCCGACGACCATGTCGGCCTCGCCGGCCAGCACCGGCGCGACCAGCGCCGGGATGTAGGACGCGTCGTACTGGTTGTCCGCGTCGGTGTTGACGATCACGTCGGCGCCGAGTTTCAGGCAGGCGTCGAGGCCGGCCTGGAAGCCGGCGGCGAGGCCCTTGTTGTTCGTCAGCTTGACGATGTGGTCGACGCCGTTGGCGCGGGCGACCTCGAGCGTCCGGTCGACGGAGCCGTCGTCGATCACCAGCCACTCCACGACGTCGAAGCCGGGCACCTCACGCGGGAGGTCGGCGAGGGTCGTCGGGAGGGTCTCCTCCTCGTTGAAACAGGGGATCTGGATGATCAGCTTCATAGGCTCTGCGCGGTTCGGGCCGGGGCCCGTGACGGTGACACGATCGGCCCCAGCGCGCTGGGGGCCGGCCGACGTCCCACGACGCGGGATCGCGTCGCGGACACGAGCAGCTCTCGATGCTCGGGCAACCGGGTGAGTATTCCAGAGCGGTCAGCGTCAAGCCCACCCACCCGTCCCGTCCACGCGAGCCGCCGGCCCCCGGGCGCCGCGCCGCGCCGATCGCCGTGGGTGCGGGGCACGGCCCAGAGACGTCCCGTAGACTCGCCGCTTCCTCTTGGACGACCCGGCCGACACGACCCGTTCCCGCTTCGTCGGCTGGTTGCCGTGGATCGCCTTCGCGGCGCTCTGCGTCGGGCTCCTGGTGCTGTACGTCGCCTACCCGACGTACCCCAACTACGACAGCTACTACACGCTGCTCTGGGCGCGCGAGCTGTGGGACGGCCAGCTGCCGGTCTTCGACGCCTTCCGCGCGCCGACCGAGCATCCGCTGTCGATCCTCTTCTCGATGTTCCTGACGCCGTTCGGCGTCGGCGTCGACCGCTTCCTGGTGCTCTGCGCGATGGCGTCGGTGGCGGCGCTCGCGGCCGGCGTGTACCAGCTCGCCAAGCTGACCTTCAACCGCTGGGTCGGCCTGACGGCGGGCCTGCTGCTGCTCGTCAACTGGAACCTGATCTTCCTGGCCGTCCGCGGCTACCTCGACATCACGTACATGGCACTGGTCGTCTGGGCGGCGGTGCTCGAGGCCCGGCGGCCGCGGCGCGGCTGGCCGGTCCTGCTGCTGCTGGCGCTCGCCGGCCTGCTGCGGCCCGAGGCGTGGGTGCTGTGCGGCCTCTACGGCCTGTGGATGGCCTGGGAGCACGGCTTCCGCCGGATCTTCACCCGGCGCGGGATCGCCTGGCTGGCGGTCAGCGTCGTACCGACCCTGATCTGGCTCGGCGTCGACTTCGTGGTCACCGGCGACCCGCTGTTCTCGCTGACCCACACCTCGACGCTGGCCGAGGAGCTGGGCCGCACCCGCGGACCGTTGCAGATCCCGTTCTCGACGATCTCGTACCTGCGGGCGCTCGACGGCACGGCGCTGTTCTGGGCGGGGCTGGCGGGGATGCTGGCGGTCGCGGTGGTGGTGCCCAAGCGGCTCGGCATGCCGTTCGTGCTCTTCGCCGCCGGGATCGGCACGTTCTTCATGATCGGCCTCGGCGGCTTCTCGGTGATCGACCGCTACCTGATGGTCGCGGCGGTGATGCTGCTGATCTTCGCGGCCTTCCTGCTGACCGGCTGGACGATGCTGCCGGCCGGCTGGCTGCGCCGGGCCTGGGCGCTGGTCGCGGTCGCGGCGGCGGTCGGCGTGGTGGTGGTCGCCGTCGACCGGGTGCAGCCCGGGTCGATCGACAACGACCTGACCTTCCGCGGGCAGGCGCACGACGACCTGGTCACGGTGCTCGAGACGCCGGAGGTCCAGGCGGCGCTCCGTTGCGGTCCGGTCTGGACCCCGAACCACAAGCTGGTTCCCGACATCCGCTGGATCATCGACGCGCCGGCGTCGCAGGTCGTTCCGCGCTCGCTGCTGAACGAGGCGCTGTTCGAGCGCAACGAGGACGGCACGTTCAGGTCGGACAGCCCCGACCGGGTGACCGCGCGCCGCGAGGTCCCCGACGCCGAGGCCGGCGGGCAGCCCCGCCGGGGCGTGCTGGTGCTGCCGGCGTCGCGCCAGGCGCTGCTCCGCCACGCCTACGTGACGGTCGGCGACGACCGCCCGTTCGACGCGATTCCGCTGCCGGGCTTCGAGCGGGTCGCCACCAGCCGCCATTACACCGTCTACGCTCGCTGCCCGTAGCGTGTCGTCCCGGCCCGCTCCCGCGGGCGCCGGACCGCGCGGCGCAGACGACTATCCTCCGGAGTTCCGATGACGATCGATTCGCGAGACGACGCGCTGCTCGCCCGGGTGGTCGAGCTGGCCGAGCGCGGGCGCCGGCACGTCAGCCCGAATCCGCTCGTCGGCGCGGTCGTCGCCCGCGCGGGCAAGACGCTCGGCGAGGGCTGGCACGCGATCGTCGGCGGGCCGCACGCCGAGGTCGCCGCGATCCGGGCCTGCGGCGACCAGGACCTGCGCGGCGCCACGATCTACGTCTCGCTCGAGCCGTGCTGCCACCAGGGGCGGACCCCGCCGTGCACCGACGCGATCCTCTCGGCGGGGATCTCGCGGGTGGTGGTGGCGGCCGACGACCCCTCGTCGAAGGCCGCCGGTCGCGGCCTCGGGATCCTCCGCGACGAGGGCGTGACCGTCGACGTCGCCGCCCCCGATTCCGATCAGGGCCGGGCGGCGCGGCTGCAGAACCAGGCGTTCCGCAAGCACGTGCGCACCGGGATGCCGTGGGTGATGCAGAAGACCGCGACCAGCCTCGACGGCCGGCTGGCGACCCACTCCGGCGACTCGCGCTGGATCAGCAGCGGCCCGTCGCGCGACCTGGCGCACGGCTGGCGCGCGGAGGTCGACGCCGTGGTCGTCGGGATCGGCACCGCGCTGGCCGATGATCCGCAGCTGACCGCGCGCGTCCCCGGCGTCTCGCGTCAGCCGCGGCGGGTCGTCTTCGACTCCGAGGCCCGGCTGCCGCTCGACGGCAAGATGGTCAGCTCGATCGACGAGGCGCCGGTGACGGTGATCGCCACCCGCGCGGCCCCGCGCTCCGCCGTCGACGCGCTGCACGCGTCCGGCGTCGAGGTGATCGTCGTCAGCGGCCAGAACGAGCACTCGCGGGTCCGGGCGGCGCTGACCGAGCTGGGCCAGCGCAACGTCACGTCGCTGATGCTCGAGGGCGGATCGCACCTGGCCGGTGCGTTCTTCGACGCCGGCGAGATCGACGAGCTGCGGATGTTCGTCGCCCCGATGCTGCTCGGTGGCCGCAAGGCGCCGAGCCTGATCGGCGGCGAGGGCGTCGAGCGGATCGCCGACGCCGTCCGCCCGCTCGCGATCGAGCACCGTCCCGTCGGCGACGACCGACTGGTCATCGCACGTCTCAAGGAGTGGTGAGGCCACCACCATGTTCACCGGAATCGTCCAGGACCTCGGCACCGTCACGGCCGTCGATGCGCTCGACGGCGGCGTCCGCCTGGAGGTCCGCACCCCGCTGGCCGCCGAGTTGCGCCCCGGCGACTCGATCGCGGTCAACGGCTGCTGCCTGACCGCGGTCGGCGACGGCACCGCGGGCGACGACGGCACGACCGTCGTCGCGTTCACCGCCGACGTGATGAACGAGTCGCTGCGCCGCACCAGCCTGCAGGCGGCCGCGGCGGTCGGGGCCCGCGTCAACCTGGAGCTGGCGATGGCCGCCGGCGAGCGGTTCGGCGGGCACATCGTGCAGGGCCACGTGGACGGCACGGGCACGGTGGCGTCGACCCACGAGGACGGGTTCTCGCGGGTCGTGCGGATCGCGCCCGGCGACCCGGCGCTGCTCCGCTACGTGGTCGAGAAGGGCTCGATCACGATCGACGGCATCTCGCTGACCGTCTCGGCGGTCGACGCCGAGGCGCTCGAGGTCTCGCTGATCCCGGAGACGCTGGAGCGGACCACGCTCGGGCGGGCCGAGCCGGGATCGCTGGTCAACTTGGAGGTCGACGTGCTCGCGAAGCACGTCGAGAAGCTGCTTGCAGCAACCGGAAAGGCATCGTCGTGACCGACCCCAGCCGTCAGGCGCGCTCGCTCTCGCACCCGTTCGACCGCGTCGAGGACGCGATCGAGGACATCCGTCAGGGCAAGATGGTGATCGTCTGCGACGACGAGGACCGCGAGAACGAGGGCGACCTGGTGATCGCCGCCGAGTTCGCGGACGCGGCGGCGATCAACTTCATGGCCAAGGAGGGGCGGGGGCTGATCTGCCTGACGCTGACGCCCCAGCGCTGCGACGAGCTCGGGCTCGACCTGATGGCGGCCAAGAACGAGTCGCCGTTCGAGACCGCCTTCACCGTCTCGATCGAGGCGCGGGAGGGCGTGACCACGGGCATCTCGGCGGGTGACCGGGCGCGTACGATCGAGGTCGCGATCGATCCGACCTCCGGCCCGCGCGACGTGGTCGTCCCCGGGCACGTGTTCCCGCTCAAGGCCAAGCCGGGCGGCGTGCTCGAGCGGACCGGGCAGACCGAGGCGTCGGTCGACC
>CAZFIQ010000171.1:0-5649 GCA_964519185.1 uncultured Patulibacter sp. | reverse complement strand
CAGGCGACGTTGAGGTCGATCGCCGCGCCGTAGTAGCCCTTCCGCAGCGACGACAGATCGCGACGCTCGAAGTCCGGGTGCCGAAGCAGGCCGATCCAGACGGTCGGCGGCGCGAACAGCTTGGTGACGTGGTGACGCTCGATCGCCGCGAGCACGGTCGCGGGGTCAGGGGCCGGCAGGATCACGCTGGACGTGCCGAGCTGGACGTCGGGGCCGAGGAAGACGTGCTGCTGGGCGACGTGGAAGAGCGGCAGCGCGTGCAGCTCGACGTCGTCGCAGTGCATCTCGCCGTCGATGATGCAGGTCGCGTAGTTGGCGATCAGGGCCTCGTGCGAGAGCACGGCGCCCTTCGGCCGGGACTCGGTCCCGGAGGTGTACATGACCTGCGCCGGGGCGTCGGCGGCGATCACGACCTCGGGGTCGCCGGGGTCGTGGTCGCCGACCGCCCCGGTCAGCGCGGCGAACGGCTCCCAGCCCGTGGGCGGTGACGCGTCGCCGGCGTCGATCACGGCTCGGATCCGCAGCGTCCCGTCCAGGTCCGCCACCGCGATCGCCTCCTCGGCCGTCGCGAGCAGCGCGTCCTGGACGATCAGCCCGACCGCGCCCGAGTGGCGCAGCACGTAGCCGACCTCGCCGCCGCCGAGCATGAAGTTGACCGGAACCAGCACCGCGCCGGCCTTCGCCACGCCGTAGATCGCCTGGACGTAGGCGAGCCCGTTGCGGGCCAGCAGCGCGACGCGATCGCCCGGGCGCACGCCCTGCGCGATCAGCGCGTGGGCGAGCCGGTTGGCGTCGGCGTTCAGCTCGTGGAAGGTCCGCTGGCGGCACGGCTCGCGGGGGCCGTCGCCCTCGTCGAGCACCGCGGAGCGCCCGGGGTAGCGCTGCGCGCTGCGGTGGAGCAGGTCGCCGAGCGACTGGCGTCGGGCCCGGGCGATGATCGCATCCGTCGACTCCATCCGGCGATCTTCGCACGCTGGGGCGCGCTTGCCCAGGGCCCGGATCGCGTTGCTGCGGCTCGGTCCGCGGGCCGGCGGGCTACCCTTCGTCGGTGGCCGACTGGCGCTACGAGGAGCATCTGCGGACGCCGGTCGGACACGATCGGCTGCCGGCCGACGGCCACGACGGGGTGGCCGGGGGCGCGGCCTGCGGCGACCTGGTGCGGATCGTCGTCGCCGTCGACGTCGATCGCGTCGCGAGCGTCGGGTTCGTCGCGGACGGCTGCGGCGCCCTGACCGCCTGCGCGTCGGTGGTCTGCGAGCTGGCCGACGGGGCGCCGGTCCGCAACGCCGCACGGATCTCGGTCGCCCGGGTCTGCGACGAGCTCGGCGGCCTGCATCCGGGCAAGATGCACGCGGTCGAGCTGGTCGTCGACGCCTTCCACCGGGCGCTCGGGAGCGCCGTGGCGACCGACGGCGGCCCCGGGGCGCGAACGCCGGCCGGCACCCTGGTCGCCACCAGCGGCGGCGTCGACAGCGCGGTCGCCGCACTGAAGGCCGGCCCCGACGCGGTCTGCGTAACGCTCGAGCTGTGGCGCGACCCGGCCAACGACGCCGAGTCGTCCTGCTGCTCGCACAGCGCCGTACGCCGGGCGCGGGACGTGGCCCACGGGATGGGCCTCCCGCACCTCACGCTGGACCTGCGCGACGCGTTCCGCGACGGCGTCGTCAGCCCCTGGATCGAGGAGCACCGGGCGGGCCTGACGCCCAATCCGTGCGTCCGCTGCAACGGCAACGTGCGGCTGGACGCGATGCTCGACCTGGCCGACCGGCTGGGCTGCGCGACGCTGACCACCGGCCACTACGCGCGGACGACCGACGACGGCCTGCTGCGGCTGGCCGTCGATCCCGGTAAGGACCAGGCGTACATGCTGAGCGGCCTGCGGCCCGCGTCGATCGCACGGATGCGGTTCCCGCTCGGCGGGCTCGCCAAGCCCGAGGTCCGGCGGATGGCGGAGCGAGCCGGACTGCCCGTCGCGCGGACCCCCGACAGCCAGGACCTGTGCTTCCTGGCCGGGACCGGTCGGGCGGCCTTCCTGGAGCGTCACGGCGGTCTGACCACGCGTCCCGGTCCGGTCCGGGACGCGGAGACGGGGGAGACCGTCGGCGAGCACCAGGGTGCGCACCTGTACACGCTGGGGCAGCGCCGCGGGCTGGGGGTGGCCGCGGGAGAGCCGCGCTACGTCGTGGCGACCGACGTGACGACGAACGTCGTGACGGTGGGGCCGAAGGACCGGCTGATGACCGACCGGGTCGCGCTCCGCGACGTGGTCCTGCACCGGGAGCCGTGGCGGGTCGACGGCGTGAAGCTGCGCTACCGCCAGCAGCCGCGTCGGGCGCGCGTGCTCGAGGCCCCGGACCCGGGATCGACGGGACCGGGCACGGTGCTGCTGGAGGAGCCGCTGCTCAAGGCGGCCCCCGGCCAGACCGCGATGCTGCTCGACGGCGACGTGGTGGTGGGGACGGGGACTATCGGGTAGCGATCGAGGGCGACGCGCGGCGACGGCTGAGGCGTGCGGATGCGGTGCTTGTCGAGCTCTTCGGCAGGAGGTGACGGGCTTCCGGGCCCACGGCCGCCCCCGCCAGCCATAGCGACACCGACGCGGCTACGTGTCGTTATGGATGGATATAGCGACATCGACGCCCTAGAGTGTCGTTATGGCTCAATCGAGCGACGGGCGACGCTACACGACCGCAGACGTCCCGTGGACCCCCGATCCGGCCGCCCACGGGCCGCGTCGCGCCCGCGTGCCGGTCACGGTTTCCGCCTACGTGCCCGATCCGCTGGCGACCGTCGACCTCCGGGTGACGGCCGAGACCGCCACTGCCGTCGCTGACGCGGAACGCGAGATCGCGGCGACGCAGCAGCACGCGGAGTCGGTCGGGACACGCACGATCGCGTACCAGGTGCTGCGGTCCGAGGCGATCGCCTCCTCGCAGATGGAGGGCGTGATCGTGCCGTCCAACCGGACGATCGCGAAGGTCGCGGTGTCCGGCCGCCACCACGAGAACGCGCAGGCGGCCCGCGAGGCGACCGACGCGGTGATCGCCGCGTACGAGTGGGCGGCCGACGACGCGGCCGAGGGGTACGACCGAGACCTGCTGCTGAGGCTGCACGCGGGCATCGCACGCAGCGACCGTCGGCTCGCGGCGACGGCAGGCACGTTCCGCACGCAGCAGAACTGGATCGGCCCCGATCCCTACACCCCGAAGGGCGCGGACTTCGTACCTCCGCCGGCCGAGGAGCTGCCGCGTCTGCTCGACGACCTGGTCGCGTTCCTCGGGCGCCGGGACCTGTCACCGGTGCTGCAGGCGGCGGCGATCCACGCGCAGTTCGAGACGATCCACCCGTTCGCGGACGGCAACGGCCGGGTCGGTCGGATGTTGATCGGCATGACCCTTGCCCGCGGGGGCCTCGTGAAGGACGTCGTGCCGCCGGTCAGCCTCGTGCTGGCGCGCGAGCGCCAGGCCTACGTCGCCGCTCTGACCGCTTGGCGCTACGACGACGACGGCCTGGACGTCTGGGTGACGCTCCTGGCGAACGCCCTCGAGGAGACCGCGATCGCCACGCGCCGGCTGGCCGACGAGATAGCCGCGCTGCGGGGCGAGTGGCGGTCTCTCGCCGGGGACCCGCCACCCGGTGACGCGACGAGCGCGGTCATCGATGCGCTGTCGACGCATCCGGTGATCAACACCGAGATCGCAGAGCGGGTGACCGGCCGCAGTCGACGCACCGCCGAGCGCGTGCTGGGGCGGATGGAGCGGGTGGGCGTGCTGCGGCAAGTGACCCTCGGCAGGCGCAACCGCGCCTGGGAATCGGTTGGGCACTTCGCCCTGTTGGACCAGTTCGAGCGACAGCTGGGCGGCGGGGTGTTCGGCATTGGCGACACCCGCTGACGCTGCCGCCCAGTCCCAGTCCCAGTGCCTCCGGAAGCGAATCAGAGCCCGAGATGCAGACGCAGGGCCGCGTCCAGGTCGCGGACGAGCTCGGGAGCGAGCCGGCCCACGGCGGGTCCGACCCGCTCGACGGCGACACCGCGCACCTGCTCGGCCTGGGCCTTGGAGTCGACGCCCAGGCCGCTGCCGTCGGCGGGGAGCAGGACCTGGAACGGGTAGACCCGCGAGACGTTGCTGGTGACGGGGACGACCGTGACGACGCCGCGGCCGAAGCGGGCGGCCGCGACGTTGGCGCGGTCGTTGCTCACCACGACGGCGGGCCGCCGCTTGCTCGCCTCGCTTCCGCGGGTGGGGGCCAGGTCGACCAGCCGAAGCTCACCGCGGCGCATCGCCGAGTCCGTCCTTCAGGGTGATGTCCCAGTCCGCCGCCCCGCCGTCGGCCGTCCACTCGTCCCAGGCGCCGGCGTAGTCCTGCTCCAGCCCGTCGAGGTCGAGCATCCGGATCGCCCGTTGGATCCCCGCGGAGCGGGACGGCAGGCCCGCCTGCGCCACGAAGCGGTCGAGGCGAGCCACGTCACGGTCGGAAACGCTGATGCTCAATTTCATGCTCCGATGCTACTGGGGTAGGAAGACGGTAGGACGAGGACGGTGCAGGACTGCGGTGGCCGTCGGCGCCTCGACACCGCCCGATCGTGCGGTATCCGGTGCTCCCAGGACAACCACCGGATCGACACGATTGCGGGTCGACACGAAGTCGAGATCGCGCGGAGCCAGACGGACGTCGGCCGGGATCAGAGCCGGTCCGGATCCGCGACCGGTACCCGCAGCACGAACGTCGCCCCGCCGCCGGGGGTCGGCTCGACCGCCACGGAGCCGCCGTGCGACTCCGCGACCTGGCGGACGATCGCCAGGCCCAGGCCGCTGCCCGGACGGCTGCGGGCGCCGTCGCCCCGGCGGAAGCGGTCGAAGACCCGCTCACGCTCGGCTTCCGGCACACCCGGCCCGTGGTCCGCGACCCGCAGCACCGCGGTGCCGTCCTCGTCGCGCAGCGAGACCTCGACCGTCCCCGCCCCGTCGACGGTCCCGTGCAGCGCCGCGTTGTTCAGCAGGTTGGCCACCGCGCGGGCCAGCCGCTCGGGGCGACCCGCGACCGTCAGCGGCGCCAGCTGCTCGCGGAACGCGACCGCGCGGTGGTCACGGCGAGCGGCGGCCAGGCTCTCCCCGACGAGCACGTCGAGCTCGACCGGCTCGTCGGGCCGCGGATCGGGCTCGTCGCCGCGCGCCAGCTCGATCAGGTCGGTCACCAACCGGCTCAGCCGCAGCGACTGGTCGCGGACGTCGGCCAGCATCTGACGGCGCTCCTCCGGCGGGAACGCGTCCTCCTCGAGCAGCAGCTCGGCGTTCATCGCCAGGCTCGTGACCGGCGTGCGCAGCTCGTGCGACGCGTCGGCGATCAGGTTCCGTTGGTCGCCGACGGACCGGCGGAGGTCGTGGCGGTAGCCCTGCAGACGGTCGAGCATCCCGTTGAAGCGGCGCGTCAGCGCGCCCAACTCGTCGTCGTGGCGGACCGCGATCCGTGCGTCCAGGTCGCCGGTCGCCTCGACGTGGGCCGCGGCCGCCTCCAGGTCCGCGACCGGTCGCAGGACGCGGCGGGTGATCGCGCTCGCCGCCAGCACCGCCGCCAGCACCAGCAGCGCGCCGACCACAATCAGCACCAGCCAGAGCGTGCTCAGCGTCCGGTCGACGCCGTTCAGCG
>CAZFIQ010000170.1:0-5707 GCA_964519185.1 uncultured Patulibacter sp. | reverse complement strand
CGGACGCGATGGAGGGCCCGACGCCCGTCTCCTCGCTGATCCACGCCGCGACGATGGTGACCGCGGGCGTCTACCTGATCGCCCGGCTCAACCCGCTGATGGAGCTGGCGCCGACGGCCCAGCTCGTCGGCATGACGATCGGTGCGCTGACGCTGCTCGTCGCCGGCACGATCGCGCTGGTCCAGACGGACCTCAAGCGCGTGATCGCGTACTCGACGATGTCCCAGATCGGCTACATGATCATGGGCGTCTCGGCCTCGGTCTACGTGGCCGCGATGTTCCACCTGGTCACGCACGCGTTCTTCAAGGCCCTGCTGTTCATGGCCGCCGGATCGCTGATCTCGGCGATGGCCGGCGAGCAGTCGATGGACAAGATGCGCGGCTTCCGCAAGGCGATGCCGTTCACCTTCGCCGCGTTCGTCGTCGGGGGACTCGCGCTGGCCGGCATCCCGCCGTTCTCCGGCTTCTTCTCGAAGGACGAGATCCTGGCCGGCGCCGCCGATCAGGGCGGCTGGTTCTGGGTGCTGTGGGTGGTCGGCTACATCGGCGCCTTCCTGACCGCGATCTACACCTGGCGGATGATCTTCCGCGTCTTCTGGGGCCGGCCCGTGCCGGAGGCCCAGGAGCTGGAGGCCGGTCACCTGCACCACGCCGACGAGCACCGCAACCCGGCGACCGGCGAGGTCGAGGACACGAACGTCGGCTTCCCCGGCCCGGAGCACCACATCGCCGAGCGCGCGCGCCCGATGCGGATCGCGATGAGCCTGCTGGCGGTGCTCGCCACGATCGGCGGCCTGCTCGGCATCCCGTACGTGGTGATGCCGCTCGAGCACTTCCTCGAGCCGGTCTTCGAACACGCCGCGCCGCAGCACGTCGCGGGCGGCGGGATCACCGTCCTCAGCCTGGTGGTCGGCACGGTCCTCGGCCTGGCCGGCATCTTCGTCGCGTACCGGCTGTGGGCCACCCCGCCGGCCCCGAAGGACGAGGCCGCCCGCCAGCGGGTCGCCGCCCACCCGGCGCTCGAGGCGACGACCGCTTCGGCCGGCTACCAGGCGCGGTTCGCCGGCCTCCACCGGTTCTTCCTGAACAAGTGGTACTTCGACGAGCTGATCGACCTGCTGGTCGTCCGCCCGGTCCGCACGATCGGGCGCGTGTCGCGGGACGGCTTCGAGCGGTTCGTCGTCAACGGGGTGCTGGTCGGCGGGACCGCCGGCACGGTCCGCGGCGCGTCGGCGCTCGTCCGCCGGATGCAGTCCGGCTACCTGCGCGGCTACGCGGCGGTCACGCTGATCGGCGCGGCCGCGGTCCTGATCTACGTCCTCGTCCAGAGCTAGGAGAACCACCGTGCTGCACCTCTCCATCCTGCTCTGGCTGCCGCTGGCCTTCGGTCTGCTCGGCCTGCTGGCGCCCCGCGGCGCGGCGCGCTGGGTCGCGCTGATCGGCGGACTGCTGGCCGTCGCGCTCTCGGTCGCCTACGTGGTCGACTTCGACAGCTCGTCGGGCGCGCTCCAGCACGTCACCAGCGAGTCGTGGATCTCCGCCTTCGGCATCCGCTACGAGCTGGCGATCAGCGGCCTCAACGTCTGGCTGATCCTGCTGACGACGGTCGGGTTCGCGTTCGCGACCGGCTGGCTGGCGACGACCCTCCACGGCCAGGGCGACCGCGCCCGCCAGCTGTTCCTGCACTTCGGGTTGGCGCAGACCGGCGTGCTCGGCGCGCTGATGGCGCAGGACGTGATCCTCTTCGTCGCGTTCTTCGACCTGATGCTGATCCCGTTCTTCTTCCTGACGGTGATGTTCGGGAACGGCGACCGGGTCCCGGCCGTGATCAAGATGGTCGTCTACACCCTCGTCGGCTCGCTGCTGATGCTGGTGGCGGCGGTGGCGATCGGCGTGCTGTCGACGCCCGACGGCGAGTCGGTCAGCTTCTCGATCCAGACGATCGCCGAGCGCGGGGTGCCGGAGGGCAGCCAGGGCTGGCTGTTCGCCTGCTTCGCGGCGGCCTTCCTGGTCAAGATGCCGTCCTTCCCGTTCCACGGCTGGCTGGCGGACGGCTACAAGGCGATGCCGCTGCCGGTGCTCGCGGTCTTCAGCGGCATCCTCAGCAAGATCGCCGCCTTCGGCTTCCTGCTGATCGCCCTGCCGCTGCTGCCCGAGGGCGTCGCCGACCTGCGCTGGATCGTGCTGATCATGGCCGTGATCTCGATCCTCTACGGGTCGCTGATCGCGCTGACCACGACCAACGCACGACTGGTCCTGGCGTACTCGTCGGTCGCCCAGCTCGGCTTCATCACGCTCGGCATCTTCAGCCTCCGCACCGACGGCGCGACCGGCGCGCTGCTGCAGTCGGTCAACCACGGCGTGGCGGTCTTCGGCGCGTTCCTCGCCGTCGCGATCCTCTCGCAGCGCTCCGGCGGCTCCGAGGACCTGCGCGACATGGGCGGGATCGCCACCAAGGCGCCGATCTTCGCGGTCTTCTTCGTGATCGTCACCTACGCGGTGCTGGCGCTGCCGGGCACGGCGAACTTCCTCGGCGAGATCCTGATCCTGCGTGGTCTCTGGGAGGGCCCGTCGATCGCGCTGGCGGTCGTCGCGTCGCTCGGCATCGCGCTGGCCGCGGTCTACGCGCTGCGGCTGTTCATCCTCAGCTCCCACAACCGGGTCGGTCCGCAGGCCGAGCCGCGCGAGGCGTCGAAGCCGCAGCTGGCGCTGCTGGCGGTGCCGGTGCTGCTGATCGTGGCCCTGGCGATCCACCCGCAGCAGACGCTGCACGCGGCCGATGCGTCGGCGACGCAGGCGGTCTACCCGGCGGCCTTCGCGGTCGATCCGGCCGCGGCGGACGCGATGGTCGCCGAGGCCGAGCGCTACCGCGACTGCGACGGCTGGTCGTGCTTCCAGTCGTCCCCGCCGGCTGCGACCGGCGACGGGGTGACCGACGCCGCCGACGATCCCGGTGCGCTGCCGGAGGACGTGGCGATCGATCCGACGACCGGTCAGCCGGTCGAGACCGAGGGTGACGCCGGCGTTGGCGAGGGCGACCTGCCGGTCGACGAGAACGGCGACGTGGTGATCGACGAGGACGAGCTCGAGGGCGACTCCAACGGGGAGATCGTGATCGACGAAGAGGACCTGACGGTCGAGGGGGCAGAACGGTGATCGCGCTCGCGGAGGTCCAGGCACCGGACGTCGGCTGGGCGGGGCTCTCGCCGCTGCTGGCGCTGCTGACCGGCGCCGTCGTCGTCCTGCTGGTCGGGCTGATGCGCTCGCGCGCAGCCCGCTACGTCGTGGTCCCGGCCCTGACGCTGGTGTCGCTCGGGGCCGCGATCGGCCTGGCGCTCTGGCAGTGGGACGAGCGCGGGACGATGGTGGCCGACGCGCTCGCGCTCGACCCGATCTACCTCTTCGCGATCGTCGGCGTGGCGGTCGCCGGCGTGGTCGGCGTGCTCCTGTCGTTCGGCGCCAACGCCCCGCGGGAGACCGCGCACGGCGAGTACCACGCGCTGCTGCTCGTGGCGGCCGGCGGGATGGTGGTCTTCGCGGGCGCGCAGAACCTGATCGCGGCCTTCCTCGGCCTCGAGCTGCTGTCGATCCCGCTCTACGTGCTGGCCGCGTCGGAGCTGCGCAAGCGCCGCTCGCTCGAGTCGGGGCTGAAGTACCTGATCGTCGGCTCGGTTGGGTCGGCGACCCTGCTCTACGGCTTCGCGATGATCTTCGGGGCCACCGGCACCACCGACTACGCGGGGATCGCCGCCGCGATCTCGCAGCAGGACCTGGGCAGCGACCCGCTGCTGCTGGCCGGCGTGGCGTTCGCGATCGTCGGCCTGGCGTTCAAGGCGTCGGTCGCGCCGTTCCACCAGTGGACGCCCGACGTCTACGAGGGCGCGCCGACGCCGGTCACCGCGTTCATGGCGACCGCGACCAAGGTCGCGGCGCTGCTGGCGATGATCCGGCTGTTCGACGTCGCGCTGCCCGGGGCGTCGAACGTCTGGGGCCCGCTGCTGGCGATCCTCGCCGCGATCGCGATGATCGTCGGCAACGTCGGCGCGCTCGGCCAGGGATCGCTCAAGCGCCTGCTGGCCTTCTCGTCGATCGCCCAGGCCGGCTACATGCTGGTCGGCGTGGTCGTCGGTACCCAGCTGGGGGCGGAGGCGACGGTCTTCTACGTGCTGGCCTACGTGGTGATGACCGCGGCGGCGTTCGCGGTGGTCGACGGCGCCGAGCGTGAGACCGGCCACGACGGCTCGGCCGGCCTGATCGGCCTGGGGCAGCGGCGGCCGCTGCACGCGATCGCGCTGAGCGTCGCGCTGCTCGGCCTGGCCGGCCTGCCCGGCACGGTCGGCTTCGTCGCCAAGCTGCGGCTGGTGCAGGCCGGCGTCGACGGCGGCTACACCTGGCTGATGATCGTCCTGGTCGTCGGTTCGATGATCTCGTTCGTGTACTACCTGGGCGTGATCGCGCAGGTCTGGAGCACGGGCGAGCAGACCGGCGTGGTACCGGCGGGCGGGGGCGCGTCGGCTCCGGCCGTGGCCGGGCCCGCGGGTGCCGTGGCGACCGACCTCGGGGCCGCGGCGATCCCGTCGTCGAGCGCGCGTCCGTCGCTGCTGCCGGCGACGATCGTCGCCGCGGTGGCCGCGGCGGCGGTGGTCGTGCTGGGCATCGTCCCCGGTCCGCTGATGACCGCCGTCGAAGCGGTACGCGACGCGCTGCCGGGCATCTTCTAGGCCGCGGGAGTCGCGGGCTTGGGCCGATCCACTCCTCGCCGACCGCCGTCGGTGAGGACGCGATCGGGGCGCTCCTGGCCGCTCGGATCGCGCGTTCACGGCGCGGAGGGCGACGACCGAGCGATCGGGACGCAGGGGCGCCCGGCCGCCCGAATCGCGCGCTCACCGTCGGCTGCCGACGAAGGGGCGTTCGGGGCGCTCCTGGCCGCTCGGGTCGCGCGTTCACGGCGCGGAGGGTGACGACCGAGCGATCGGGACGGGAGCGGTACGTGGCGCGCCGCTGTACGCCGCCGCGACCGGTAGCGTGAGGTCGTCCGTGCTGTATCCGATCGACGACCTGACCCCCGACGAATCGGCGCGCCTGGCGCCGCACGTGACGCATCCCACGCGGCCCGTGTTCGGGCTGGTGAACCTGCCGGAGACGGTCAAGGGCGCGCTCTTCGCCCGCTACAGCCGCTACCCCGGCACGCTGCGGCGGCTGTTCCTCGACGAGTTCGCCGACTCGCTGCCCGCCGCCGACGTCGCCTACGACAACGCCGAGGGCACGCGGGCGGCGGAGCTGTACGACCGGATCTTCCTGGGCTTCGGCGACGACTCGGTCGCCCAGCTGGGCGGGCTGCACGTGGCCGCCGAGTGGTGCTCGAACGTCCTGACCAAGATCCTCCAGCGTCCGCGGATCGGCGCCTACCTGGAGCAGTCGACGCGCTACATCGCCTACGACGCGCCGATGACCGCGGCGTCGTGGCTGGTGCAGGACGACGAGCCGCCGCGGCCCGCCGACCCGACCGGCGGCTACCGCTACTACCGCGACCCCGAGCTGGGCCCGGAGTACACGGCGGCGATGGACGGGATCTTCGCGATCTACTCCGACCTGATCCCGCGCGTGACCGCCTGGTGCGCCGACGCCTATCCGGCGCCGTCCGACGTCGCCCCGGCCGCCCACGCACGGGCGACGAAGGTCAAGGCGCTCGACCTGCTGCGCGGCC
>CAZFIQ010000169.1:0-5728 GCA_964519185.1 uncultured Patulibacter sp. | reverse complement strand
GCCGTCCTTGAAGACCGCGGTGCGGATGTGGATGCAGCTGTCCAGGTCGCCGGACCACGAGAGGTAGCCGACGGCCCCGCCGTAGCCGCCGCGCTTGACCGGTTCGAGCTCGTCGATGATCTGCATCGCCCGGACCTTCGGCGCGCCGGACAGCGTGCCGGCCGGCAGCACCGAGCGCAGCGCGTCGGTCGCCGCGACGTCGTCGCGCAGCGTGCCCGAGACCGCGCTGACGATGTGCAGCACGTGCGAGTAGGTCTCGACGACCATCAGCTCGTCGACGCTGACCGTGCCGTAGTCGCAGACGCGGCCCAGGTCGTTGCGGCTGAGATCGACGAGCATCACGTGCTCGGCGCGCTCCTTCTCGTCCGCCAGCATCCCCGCGGCCAGCTCGGCGTCCTCGGCCGGGGTCGCGCCGCGGCGGCGCGTGCCGGCGATCGGCCGCATCGAGATCTGCCGGTCGCGGACGGTGACCAGCGGCTCGGGGCTGGCGCCGACGACCTGCCAGTCGCCGAAGTCCAGGTAGTACATGTACGGCGAGGGATTGACCACCCGCAGGCCGCGGTAGACGCTGAACGGATCGACGTCGAGCTCGGCCGTCCAGCGCTGCGACGGGACCACCTGGAACGCGTCACCCGCGCGGACGTACTCGATGATCCGCGCGACCATCGCCTCGAACTGCTCGCGGGTGTGGTTGGACTGCCACTCCGGTGCCGGACGCAGCGGCGCGTCGAGCGGACGGCTGGCCGGCATCGGACCGTCGAGCGCGGCCCGCAGCTCGACGATCCGGGTCACCGCCGCGGCGTAGCGGGCCTCGATCGTGGCGGGGTCGGCCCGGTCCGCGGGGGAATCGTCCGCCGAGCCCTCCGGGTCGGCCGGGTCGACCGCCGTCGCGTGGACCGGGGCGAGCAGCGACACGGTGTGCTGCAGATGGTCGAAGACGACCATCGCGTCGGTCACCTGGAGCGCCAGGTCGGGGGTCCCGAGCACGTCGGGGTTGGGGTCGCCGATCGGCTCGACCGTCCGCACCAGGTCGTAGGAGAAGACCCCGACCGCGCCGCCGACGAACGGCGGCAGCCCGGCGATCGGGGCGACCCGCCGACGACCGACCGCGTCGCGGGCGATCGCGTACGGGTCGCCGGCGTCGCCGAGCCGCCAGACCACGCTGCGGCCGGGCCGCACGCCGAGGAACGAGTAGCGGCCGACGCGGCCCTGGTCCGCGCTCTCCAGCAGGAACGAGGCGTCGCCGGGGTGCGCCGCCCGCAGCTTGAGGTACGCGGAGACCGGCGTCTCGGTGTCGTCGATCGTGCGCGCGACGACCGGGATCACGTCGTGCTCGTCCGCCAGCGCCCGGACCTCGTCGAGCGACGGCTCGATCCGCAGCCCGAGGGCGGCGGCCCGGTCGAGGGCGTCCTGCGGATCGGTCGGCGGCACGCCGGCGATTCTCCCAGAGCCGGCGCCCGGCGCGCCCCGCGGGCCGGGCGCCGCCGCGTAGCGTCGTCCGCCACCGCCGTGGCGCGTCGGTCGGTTGATCGGCAGGTCGGCACGACGGCCTGCACGGGCCAACCCTCACGGTGGGCGGGGATACGATCCTCCGCGTGTCGCCCCGCCGTCCTCCCGCGCACCCGTCCCGCCCACCCCACCGTCGACGCCGGTCGCTCAGGCTCTGGCCACTGACCGCGGTGCTCGCGGTGACGTTGGTCGCCCTGGTCGCGGTGCTGGTGCTGCGCGGCGGCACGACCGGCGGCGAGATCGAGGCGAGCGACGCCGCCACTCCCGCCGAGACCGCCGTCCGCCCAGCGGGGAACGACGCGGCGTCGACGGACGACCGCGGCGAGCCGTCCGCCCGCCGCCCGGCCCGCAAGCGGCCCGCCGGAGCGACGAAGCTCCCCGCGACCGTGGCCAACGGCCTGCGCTGCCGCCCCGCGCCCGGACGGCCGGCGCTGGTCCGTCGCCGCGCCGGCGGGACCAGCAAGCGGATCGCGCTGACCTTCGACGACGGACCGACCCCGAAGTACACCCGCCCGGTGCTCGACATCCTGCGCAAGCACGACGTCCCGGCGACGTTCTTCGTGATCGGGTCGCAGGTCGGCCCCCACCGCGACCTGGTCCGGCGGATGGTCCGCGACGGCCACGCGCTGGCCAACCACACCTGGTCCCACGCCAACGTCTCCGGCGGCGGCGCGCTCGCCGACGTGCAGATCGGCGACACCCAGTACGCGATCCAGAAGGCGGTCGGCGCGGCCCCCTGCCTGATGCGTCCGCCCGGCGGTGCGGTCGGTCCCGGTCTGGTCCGCTGGCTGGAGAAGCACCGGAAGGTCGGCGTGATGTGGGACGTCGACAGCAACGACTACCAGCTGCCGACGGCGGCGGCGATGACCCGGCGGATCGTCGCCTCGACGCGCGCCGGGTCGATCATCCTGCTCCACGACGGCGGCGGCGACCGCTCTCGCACGGTCGCGGCGGTGCCGGGGATCATCACGCGCCTGAAGGCGAAGGGCTACGAGTTCGTGACCGTCCCGGAGCTGCTGAAGCTGCCGCGGGCCAAGGGCTGAACGGGTCGGGCGGGTCGGGCGGGTCGGGCGCTGCACGGCCGCCGGGCGCGCAGCGCGCCGCTCGCTCACCGCGCTCCGGGCTGCACGCCGGCCGGGCGCGCAGCGCGCCGCCCGGCTACCGCGCGCCAGGCTGTAAGGCGGCGGAGCGTGCAGCGCCTGGCGCGGCGGCCCGGGTCAGCCGCGGTCCCGGGTCGGCGACGCAGGTCAGCCGCGGCGCGGGGCGTTACGGCGGGTCCGCAGCACCTCGACGACGTCGGCCAGCGCGCGGTCGCGGCCGCGGACCAGCGCCAGCAGGTGGTACAGCAGGTCGGCCGCCTCGTTGTCGACGCGGTCGTCGGTCTCCTCGCGCGCGGCGCGGACGACCTCCTCCGCCTCCTCCTGGACCTTATCCCCCGCGAACCCGCCGTCGTTCAGCAGCTTGGCGGTATACGACTCCGCGGGCGCGTCGACGCGCCGGGCGGCCAGCACGCGCTCCAGGTCGGGCAGCACCTCGAACGGGGCCAGCTGGGCCGACGGGCTGCCGTCGGTCCACTCGTCCGCCGCCGGCCCCTCGGGCGCACCGACGGCGTGGAAGCAGGTCCGGGCGCCGGTGTGGCAGGCCGGACCGGCCGGCTCGACCAGCGCCAGCACCGCATCCTGGTCGCAGTCGATCCGCAGCGCGCGGACCCGCTGGACGTTGCCCGACGTCGCGCCCTTGTGCCACAGCTCCTGCCGCGAGCGCGACCAGAGGTGCAGCTCACCGGTCTCCCGCGTCTTGCGCAACGCCTCCTCGTTGGCGTAGGCCAGCGTCAGCACCTCGCCGGTCGACCAGTCCTGGATGACGACGGTGACGAGCCCGGCGGCGTCGAAGCGGACGGAGGAAACGAGATCCGGCAGGTCGGTCACCCGGCAATTCTCTCAACGTTTCCCCAACGCCGTGTTGCGGAAGGTTGCGGAGACGTCAGCAGGCGCCGGCGACCGGCGGGCGGAGGTCGTCCCCCGCCGCGCCACCCGTCCCTCAGTCGATCCCCAGCCGGTCGAGCGCCGCGTCGTCGCTGCGCCAGTTGCGGCGGACCTTGACCTGGAGGTCCAGGTGGACCTTGGTGCCCAGCTCACGCTGCAGCTCCTTGCGCGCCGCCGTGCCGATGTTGCGGATCATCGAGCCGCCCGCGCCGATCAGGATGCCCTTCTGCGACGGGGTCTCGACCCAGGCGTTGGCGACCACCACGTGCAGGTTGTCGCCCGCCCGGTCGATCTCCTCGATCGCGACCTCGACCGCGTGCGGCACCTCCTGGAAGGTCCGGCGGATGATCTGCTCGCGGATCAGCTCGGCCAGCAGCACGTGCTGCGGCTGGTCGGAGCTCTCGTCGACCGGGAAGAAGAACGGGCCCCGCGGGAGCATCCCGACCAGGTGCTCGAGCAGCGGCTGGACCCCGCTGCCCTTCCGCGCGGAGATCGGGAAGACGTCGTCGCCCAGCTCCAGCTCGGCCGCGGCGGTCAGCACCGCCAGCGTCTCCGCACGGTTGAGCGTGTCGATCTTGTTGACCGCGATCACCGTCGGCGCGCGCAGCTGTCGCAGCTGCGAGGCGATGTAGCGGTCGCCCGGCCCGACGCCCTCCTGGCCGTTGAGCACCAGCACCTGCAGATCCGCGTCGCGGATCTCCGCGTCGACCCGCCGCTGCATCCGGCCGGTCAGCGAGTCCTTGGGCTTCTGGACCCCCGGCAGGTCGACGATCACCAGCTGGGCGTCCGGCCGGGTCAGCACCCCGCGGATCGCCCGCCGCGTCGTCTGCGGCTTGTCTGAGGTGATCGCCACCTTGGCGCCGACCAGCGCGTTGGTCAGCGTCGACTTGCCCGCGTTCGGCCGGCCGGCGAAGGCGACGAACCCCGACCGCTTGGCCAGCGGATCCTGCTCCAGGTCCGGATCGGTCAGCGGCGGCACCGTCGGGTCGAACACCGGGACCGGCAGCTCGACGCCCTCGTCGCCGCGGTACGGCTCGATCCGCTCCGGGCTCCGCTCCGCGTCGCCCTCGTATCCGCTCATCGGCCTACCTCCTGCGACGGGGCGGGCAGCCAATCCAGGATCTGGGCCTGGACCGCCAGCATCTCGCCGTCGTCGGTCTCGTGATCGAATCCCACCAGATGGAGGATGCCGTGGACGACGGCTTCGCGCAGGTCGACCGTGTGCTCCGGGCAGATCACGACGTCGCCGATCTCGCGCGGGCCGGCCACCGGACCGGCCCCGTCGATCGGGAACGACAGCACGTCGGTCGGCTTGTCCTTGCCGCGGTGCTCGCGGTTGAGCGCGTGGATCGCCTCCGCGTCGACGATCGTGATCGCCACGTGGCCGTCGGTCACGGCCGCCGCGGCCGCCGCCGTGGCGACCAGCTGGCGCAGGTCCTCCCCGCCCGGCAGCCCCGCCGGGATCGGACCGTCGCACTCCAGCTCGATCTCGATCGCGGTCGCGTCGCCAGCGGGAACCGCGTGGACCGGCGGCGGGTCGAGCGCCTCGTCGCCGCTCACGCGGGCCGGCGCCCGGCCCGGTCGGCCGACCGCAGCTCCGTCGCCTGGGCCTCCGCGTGCCCCTCGTAGGCCTCGACGATCCGCTGCACCAGGCTGTTGCGCACCACGTCGCCGCGCTGGAAGCGGACGAACTCGACGTCGTCGATCTCGGTCAGCACGTCGGCGACCGCGACCAGGCCGGACCGCTGCTCGCGCGGCAGGTCGACCTGGGTGATGTCACCGGTGATCACCATCTTCGACCGGTAGCCGAGCCGCGTCAGGAACATCTTCATCTGCTCCGGCGTGGTGTTCTGCGCCTCGTCGAGGATGATGAACGAGTCGTTGAGCGTCCGGCCGCGCATGAACGCCAGCGGCGCGACCTCGATCGTCCCGCTCTCCATGTACGCGCCGACCCGCTCGGGATCGAGCATGTCGTGGAGCGCGTCGTAGAGCGGCCGCAGGTACGGGTCGATCTTCTGCATCAGATCGCCGGGCAGGAAGCCGAGCTGCTCGCCCGCCTCGACCGCCGGACGGGTCAGGATGATCCGCTTGACGCTGTGGCGCGCCAGGGCGTCGGCCGCCGCCGCGACCGCGAGGAACGTCTTGCCGGTGCCGGCGGGACCGATCCCGAACGTCACCGTGTTCTCGCGGATCGCGTCGACGTAGCGCTTCTGCAGCGCGGTCTTCGGGACGAC
>CAZFIQ010000168.1:755-5792 GCA_964519185.1 uncultured Patulibacter sp. | reverse complement strand
GGACCTTGCCGATGTCCTTGAGGAACAGCTGGAGGCTGTCCGTCGTCATGTCGGGCCGCAGGTCGAGCGGCGTGGCGACGCGCTTCTTGCGGGTGCGCTTGTCGGGAGCGCGCTCGACCTGGGTCGCGGCGTGGGCGGGGTCGATCTCCTCGACGAGCTCGATCTCGCTCCGCTCGAGGTAGCCGTTCAGCTCATCGACGTCGGACTCGTCGAAGTCCAGCTCGGCAATTGCCTTCTGGACCTCGGCGTGCGTGAGCACGCCGAGCGACTGGCCCCGGTGGACCAGCGCCTTGACCTCTTCGAGTTCCTGGAATTCGACTACAGACATATATGGAGGCGTCGTATCGGCGTCCCACCGAGAATCGGCGGGGCGAAAGGGCAAGCAGGAGAGGAAGGCGCGTCGATCAAGTCACTTCTTCGGCACAAGCGGCCCAGGCTATCGACAGCGTTCCAGCAGGATACCACGGCAGATCGCGAAATCCCAGCGCTCGCCGGTGGTTTTCGCGGATCTCACCATCTTCCTGTCACTTCATACCCCGATGCCCCGCAAAAGGTGCGCTTTCGCGCGCGAATCCCCCTCCGCGTGTGAGGCATCACACGGAGCCGGACGATCACACGGAGCCGGACGCGAGCTGATGCGGCTTCCGCCGCCGACGTCGGCGCGATCCGCATCAGCTGGGCGTGCAGGGCGAGCCGCGGCCCACCAATGGCAAGCCGATGCGGGTTCCGCCGCCCACGTCGGCGCGATCCGCATCAGCTGGGGGGTTCCGCGTACGCCGCCGATCCGGCAGGATGAGCGACATGGACGAAGAGCCCGGCGTGCTCGGTCGCCTGCCGGCGACCCGGCCCCAGCACCGGAGCCGGCGACGGCCCGAGCCGACTTCCGCGGCCACCGCTGCGAGCGACACCGCCGCGGCGACCGATGTCACGACCACGGCCGACGCGAGCCCCGGGCCGGTCGTCGCGCTGGTCCCCGCCGCCGACGCCGCCGACGCGACCCCGGCCGGGCCGGGCGTCCCGGAGGTGCCGCGATCGGGGTGGGCGACGCCCGTCGGCGACCACCCCTCCTCCCCCGGACTGCCGCCGCTGGTGGCCGTCGCCGACGGCGCGCTGCGCGTTGGAGAGCGGCTGGTGCGGGGATTCCTCCGCCTCGGACCCAATCGCTGAGCACCACCCCGCGGTCTGCAATAGACTTCCCAGAGCCGAACTCGCCGTGCCCTGTGCGCGGCGGGACGGGGGAACCACTGTGACCGGTCCGCAAGGGCCGGCCACTGGGGCGAATCGGACCGACCGTGGTCCGTAGCGCACTCGTTCAGCGCGAGCCCGACAGCTCACCTCGTAGGCGCAGAACGAGACCCATTGGATGCTGTGATCGCTACGAGATTCGCGCGCCGTGCCGCCCTGCCCGGGTTGCTCGTCCTGTGCGCGCTGCCCACCCAGGCCGTCGCCTCGACCCCATCGAGCGGGGGATTCACCGCCGAGACCGCGGTTCCTGCGGCGGAGGCCTCCGCCGCGCCCGCGACCGAGAGCGCCCCGGCCCCGACCGACGTCGCCGCCGAGAGCACCGCCACCCACCGCGGGGAACTGGCCGGCCTCGGCGTCTGGAACGCCCCCAAGTCCGTCCCGGTCGGCCGGCCCGTCAACGTCTCCGGCCGCTTCGACGCGGCGCTGGTCGGCCGCACCGTGCGGCTCCAGCGCAAGACGCCGAGCAACCGCTGGATGACCGTGGCGACCAGCCTGGTCCGCAAGAGCGGCGACTTCTCGGCCACGTGGCGGACCCGCGCCGCCCGCAACCACGACCTGCGACTGCTGCTGCTCGCCGCCCGTGGGACCGCCCACACGACGGTCCCCGCGGCGGCCACCAACCAGGCGTCCGGTCCGGTCCAGGTCGCCGTCCTGGCCACCACCAAGGCCACCTGGTACGGCCCCGGCTTCTACGGCGGCAAGACCGCCTGCGGCCTCCGGCTCACCCGCAGCACCGAGGGCGTCGCCCACCGCACGCTGCCCTGCGGCACCAAGGTCGAGATCCGACTCGGCAGCCGCTCGGTCGTGCTGCCGGTGATCGACCGCGGACCGTTCGCGAACGGCGCCGACCTGGACCTGACGAAGAACGTCGCCAACCGGATCGGGATCACCGGCGTCTCCACCGTCCAGTACGCGGTCCGGCACGACCTGCCGCGGATCTCGACGCCGTACAAGGCGCCCGCGATCTACCGCTGAGACCGGCGGCCCGTCCGATGCTCCGTGCGGCCCCGCCGGGCGACCGGCGGGCACCGGCCCGACGGCGACCGCTCCACCTCCCCACCGGGATAGACCATAAGGTCCCACCCCTGTAGGGAGAGACCCGCAGCTACGGCCTCCGTCCGTCACCGACCCTCGAGAGCATGACCACTACGCCCGATCGCACCCTCGCCATGGAACTCGTCCGGACGACGGAGGCCGCGGCGCTCGCCGCGTCCCGTCTTGCCGGCCGCGGAGACAAGAACGCCGCCGACCAGCTGGCCGTCGACGGCATGCGCCACGTGCTCGACACCGTCGCGATGGACGGGCTCGTCGTGATCGGCGAGGGCGAGAAGGACGAGGCGCCGATGCTCTACAACGGCGAGCAGGTCGGCAACGGCGAGGGCCCGAAGGTCGACATCGCCGTCGATCCGCTCGAGGGCACGACGCTGACCGCCAAGGGCCAGCCGAACGCGCTGGCCGTGATCGCGATCGCGCCGCGGGGCTCGATGTTCGATCCCGGTCCCTGCGTGTACATGGAGAAGCTGGCCGGCGGTCGCGACATCGCCGACCTGCTGGACCTCGACCGGCCGGTCGTGGAGACGCTCGGCCTGATCGCCGAGCGCCGCCAGAAGGACATCAGCGAGGTGCTGATGATCACCCTCGACCGTCCGCGCCACCAGGAGCAGATCGACGCCGTCCGCGCCGCGGGCGGCAAGGTCCGGCTGATCACCGACGGCGACGTCGCCGGATCGCTGATGGCCGTGATGAGCGACTCGCCCGTCGACTTCCTGTGGGGCATCGGCGGCACGCCCGAGGGCGTGATCTCCGCCGCCGCGATCAAGTGCCTCGGCGGCAAGCTGGTCGGCCGGCTCTGGCCGCGCAACGACGAGGAGCGCCAGGCCGCGCTCGACGCCGGCTACGACCTGGACCGGCAGCTCGACCAGGACGTCCTGGTCAACGCCGACCAGTGCCTGTTCTCCGCCACCGGGGTGACCGACGGCGAGCTGCTGCAGGGCGTTCGGCGCCGGCCGCAGGGCGGCGCCACCACCGAGTCGGTGGTGATGCGCGCCGGCTCGGACACGATCCGCCGCGTCCACGCCCAGCACCGGCCGAGCAAGCTGGCCGACATGCCCGGCTACGGCATCTCCTAGGACCACCGCGCACCTCGCCCGCGGGCAGTACCGCGTCGAGGTCTGGGTCGACGGCCGGCGCCTGGCGCAGCGGAAGGTACGGGTTCGTTGACCCCCGGCCGGTTCCGCGGTGACGGTCAGCCGCGATCCGGCTCGCCGGGCAGCGGGTCGACCGAGACCGCCATGTCCTCGGCGATCCAGTTGGCGAACCGGCCGACCGCCGACTCGGGCAGCTCGGCCCGGCCCAGCGAGCGGATGAAGCCGTAGGCCAGCAGCACGTGGTAGCGCGACTGGGTGTGCTTGTAGAGGCAGTAGGCCAGTCGCGACGACATCGCCGGGTGGAAGTGGGCAACCTCCAGCTCGACCTCGACGCGGGTCATCGGCTCGCCGTCGGTCGCGGTCGCGACGCCGTCGAAGCGCTCGACCTCCAGCTCCAGGAACCCCTGGTCGCGGTCACGAGCCGCCAGCAGCCCCCCGCGGATCGGCCACCGCACCACGCCCCGTCCGCCGCCGAAGTCGTACTCCGGAACGCCGAACGCGAGCACGCAGCAGCGGCGGCTGATCAGGCACACGTAGCGGCCGTCCTCGTCGTAGTGGACGCGGATCAGGTTCAGCGAGAAGCGCTCCATGTACTGCCAGTAGGCGCGCGCGAATCGCTCCAGGTGGCGGGGGCTCCAGATCGCGTCGAGCCGCGCGGTCGGCGTGGTGATCGTCGCGGTCTGGATCGAGTGGACGGTCCCGTCCTCCGTGTTCCGGCCGGTGTCGTCGCCGAGCCCGGCGACCCGCACGCGGTTGTGGCGGGCGAGCCGCTCCAGCCGCCAGCGCCCGGAGAGCACCACGGCGGCCAGCGCCGCCACGAGGATCGCCGGCAGGAGCAGCGCCACGGGCACACCCTGATTCAAGCGGATCCGGCCCGTCGCCGGTCGAAGCCGGCGGGTCGATGTGCAACCCTCGCAGCAATGGATCTCACGCTCCGGACCGCGGGAGTCGACATCGGCGGCACCAAGGTCGCCGCCGCCGTGCTCGACGGGCACCGGCTGGGCCCCGTCAGTCGGGAGCCGACGCGGACCGACGATCCAACCGGGCTGATCGACCAGATCGTCCGCGTCGTCGACGCGCTCGGCCCCGTGGACGCCGTTGGCGTCGGGGTGCCGTCCGTGGTGCGCTTGTCTGACGGGATGGTCCTGAGCAGTGCCAACATCGCGGCGTTCCGCGACGTTCCCCTGCGCGAGGTGCTGCGCGAGCGGCTGGGCGTCCCGGTCCACGTCGACAACGACGCCAACCTCGCGGCGGTCTCCAGCGCCTGGGACGACGACGCCACGCTGCGCCACCGCTCGCTCGCCTGCCTGACCGTCGGCACCGGGGTCGGCAGCGGGATCGCGCTCGACGGTCGGCCGCTGCACGGGTGCCGCACGTCGGCGGTCGAGCTGGGCCACCTGATCGTCGCGGCCGACCTGACCGACGGAGGCGCGGATCCGCGCGGGGAGACGGACGAGGCGGGCGCGCACCCCGCGTCGCTCGAGCACTGGGCGAGCGGGCGGGCGCTCGATCGGCTGGCGGCGGAGCACGGGTTCGCCGACGGAACCGCGGTCACCGCCGCGGCGATCGACGGCGACGCGACCGCGATCGACCTGCTGCGGACCCTCGGCGAGCGACTCGGCGTCGGGATCGCCGCCGTGATCAC
>CAZFIQ010000168.1:0-745 GCA_964519185.1 uncultured Patulibacter sp. | reverse complement strand
CTCGGTCGCCGCCGAGCTGCTGCTCGGCGCGGCGCGCGCGGCGGCGCGGGCGCTGCTGCTGCCCGGTCTCGGCACGCGGACCGAGATCCGGGTCGCCGACGACGGCCCGCACGCCGGGGTCCGCGGCGCCGCGCTGCTCGCCCGGCTCGAGACGGAGGAGGCCCGCGGATGAGCGCCGACCACGGACTGCGGATCACCGCGACCGCCGACCAGGCGGGGGCGATCGCCGCGCTCGCCGAGCGCGCGGCGCGGGAGCGCGTGCCGGAACGGCTGTGGGAGCGCGACGCCACGCTCTGGGGCCCCGCCGACCAGCCGGAGGTCGCCGATCGGCTCGGCTGGCTCGACGCGCCCGCCGGCAGCCGCGAGCTCGCCGACGAGCTGGCGTCGCTGGTCGCGGCCGTCGAGGGCGAGGGCTGGACCGACGTGCTGCTGATCGGCATGGGCGGCTCGTCGCTCGCCCCCGCCGTGATCGGCGCGGCCGATCCGCAGGCGCCGCGGCGGCTGCGGATGCTCGACTCGACCGACCCCGACGCGATCGCCTCGGTCGACGCGGCGACCGACCCCGACCGCACGCTGGTGGTGGTCTCGACGAAGTCGGGCGGCACGCTGGAGACGCACGCGATGCTGCGGCACCTGTGGCAGCGCCGGCCCGACGGCCAGGCCTTCGTGGCGGTCACCGACCCCGGCTCGCAGATGGAGGGCGTGGCGTCCGCGCAGCGCTTCCGCGCGAGCTTCCTGGCCGACC
>CAZFIQ010000167.1:0-5798 GCA_964519185.1 uncultured Patulibacter sp. | reverse complement strand
CGGATCGCCCGCGAGACCGGCCGTCCGCTGGTCGGCACCGCCGACGTCCACTACCTGCACAAGCACGACTACGACGCGCACGCGGCGCTGCTCTGCGTGCAGACCCAGTCGACGCTGGCCAACCCGAAGATGTCGTTCTCGACCAACGAGTTCTACGTCAAGAGCAACGAGGAGATGGCCGCCCAGTACGGCGAGTGGGCCGACGCGCTGCCGACCACGCTGGAGATCGCCGAGCGCTGCGACGTCCACATCCCGCTCGGCGAGGGCTCGCTGCTGCCGCGGTTCCTGCCCGAGGGCCAGGACGAGAAGCAGTACCTCGAGGACCTGGTCACCGCCGGTCTCCGCGAGCGCTACGGCGATCCGATCCCCGCCGCCGCCCGCGAGCGCGCGGACATGGAGCTCGCGGTCATCAACAAGATGGGCTACGACGCCTACTTCCTGATCGTCCACGACTTCGTCAAGTGGGCCAAGGACCACGGGATCTCGGTCGGCCCGGGCCGTGGCTCGGCCGCGGGCTCGATCATCGCCTACTCGCTGCGGATCACCGACATCGATCCGCTGCACTACGACCTGCTGTTCGAGCGCTTCCTCAACCCGGACCGTGTGTCGATGCCGGATATCGACATCGACTTCTCGGTTCGCGGGCGAGAGGAGGTCATGAAGTACGTGACCGACAAGTACGGTCGCGAGGCGGTCGCCCAGATCGTCACCTTCGGCCGGATGCTGCCGCGCAACGCGACCAAGGACGCGGCGCGCGTGCTCGGCTTCGACTACGCGACCGGCGATCGCCTGGCCAAGCTGATCCCCGACCCGATCATGGGCAAGACGCCGCCGCTGGAGAAGTGCCTGGCCGAGGGAACGGAGCTGCGGGCGGCGTACGACGGCGAGCCGGTCGCCAAGCAGGTGCTCGACCTGGCGATGGGGATCGAGGGCACCGTCCGCAACGCCGGCATCCACGCCGCCGCGGTCGTGATCTCCGACCGCGACCTGTCGTCGGTCGTGCCGATCCAGATCGCGGACTCGAAGACGGTCGACGAGAACGGCGACAAGGTCTTCAAGCGCGTCACGCAGTTCCCGATGGGGCCGGTCGAGGAGCTCGGCCTGCTGAAGATGGACTTCCTCGGCCTGCGCAACCTCGACGTGATCCAGGACGCCCTGACGATCATCGAGGACTCGAGCGGCCAGAAGATCGACATCGACACGATCCCGCTCGACGATCCGCTGACCTACCAGATGCTGGCCCGCGGCGATTCGGTCGGGGTGTTCCAGTTCGAGTCCGAGGGCATGCGCAAGGCGATGCGCCAGGTCGTGCCGACGGAGTTCGACGACCTGATCGCCCTGGTGGCGCTGTACCGCCCGGGCGCCATGGATCAGATCCCGACCTACGCGCAGGGCAAGCACGACCCGGCGATGATCTCGATCCCCGACCCGCGGCTGGCGCCGATCATCGGCCCGACCAAGGGCGTGATCCTCTACCAGGAGCAGTCGATGCGGATCGCCCGCGACCTGGGGGGCTTCACTCCCGGTCAGGCGGACGACCTCCGCAAGGCGATCGGCAAGAAGCAGCTCGACAAGATGGCGCTGCTCGAGCCGGCGTTCCGCGACGGCTGCAAGGCCTCCGGGACCGATCCGGGCGTCATCGACTGGATGTGGCAGACCAACCTCAACGCGGCGAACTACTCGTTCAACAAGTCGCACGCGGCCTGCTACGCGTTGGTCTCCTACCGGACGGCCTGGCTCAAGGCCAACTACCCGGCCGAGTACATGGCCGCGCTGCTCTCGTCGGTGATGTCGACGAAGGACAAGGTCCCGTTCTTCCTCAACACCTGCGAGGAGATGGGGATCGACGTGCTGCCGCCGGACGTCGGCGCGTCCGACCACGAGTTCACCGTCCACGACGGCAAGATCCGCTTTGGCCTCGATGCGGTCAAGGGCGTCGGCTACGGGGCGGTCGAGGCGATCAAGCAGGCCCGCGAGGACGGCCCGTTCGCGTCGATCTGGGACTTCTGCGAGCGCGTCGACTACCGCGCGGTCAACGGCAAGGCGCTCGACTCGCTGATCCGCTGCGGGGCCTTCGCCTCCACCGGCGACGCCCGCAAGGGAATGCTGACGGTCGTCGAGGACGCCCAGCAGGTCGGCAAGAAGGTCCAGCAGGACGCGGCCGCCGGACAGGGATCGATCTTCGACTTCGGCGATCCCGAGCCGTCGACCGGCGGCGGCGCGACCAGCTCCGCCCACCCGCCCGTGCCGACGGTCGAGTTCGACCAGCGCGAGCTGCTGGCGATGGAGAAGGAGACCATCGGCCTGTTCCTCTCGGCGCACCCGCTGAAGGACGTCCGCGATGCCCTGACCAAGGCCACGGCCTGCGGCCTGGCCGACGTGCGGACGCAGCAGCACGACTCGTGGATCGAGCTGGGCGGGATGGTCGCCGACATGCGGCGGATCAACACCCGCAAGGGCGATCTGATGCTGCGGGGCACGCTGGAGGACACCGAGGGGACGATCGACCTGGTCGTCTTCCCGAAGGCGGTCCCCGAGCTGGAGCCGATCCTCCAGCCGGACGCGGTCGTCCTGCTGCGGGGCCGCCTGGACCTCAAGGACGACGACCGGGCTGCGCTGCTGGTGCAGAGCGCCAAGCCGTTCGAGCCGTCGGCCAAGGAGCTGGAGGCCGCCAAGGGCGCCGCGGAGGAACGCCGGGCGGAGCGGGCGGCGCTCGCCGCGCCGACCGAGGTCTACGTGCGGATCGACGGGTCGTCGGTGAAGGAGTCGGCGCTCGGACGCCTGCGGCGCGTGCTCCAGGACCACGAGGGGGAGGCCGCCGTGATCCTGACGGTGGAGACCGCGGACGGTGCGCGCACGCTGCGCCTGGGTGACGCCTTCCGGGTCAACCCCGGCCCGACGCTGCGCTCCGAGCTGGAGCGACTGTTCGGCGAGCACGCGCTGGCAGTCGCCGCGGCTCCGACGGAGGCCACGCCCATGGCCCCCAGCAGTACGTCCCTGGCGCCCGACGGCGGCGTGGCGGTCGCGGTCTAGGCAGCTCCGCCGGTGCGCGACCCGGCGGTGGTGATGGCACCGCCGTCCGGGTCCGTACCGACGCGTTCGCGGTTGCAGACCCGGACGATTGATGTGCGACGTACTCTGGAACGTCTCTGGTACGGGCGAACATCTGCGTGTCTCCTGGAGGGACGGGAGGATCCACCTCTCGGAGGTCGAGACGATCGCGGAGGTCGCACGATGGGGATTCGCAGCAGGATGCTGGTCGCACTGGCGGCCGCTGTACTGGGGGGCGGCGTCGCCGCATCCGGGGCTACGGCGGGGGTCGAGTGGAGCCCACGCTCATACGCTTTCACGGGGGAGCAATACAGCGAGCACACGTTCACGCTTCCCGGGATCGAGGTCAATTGTTCCTCGGCGACCTATGCGGGCACCACGCCTTCGGCACCGGGAGGAAGCCTGGTGTTCCACCCGACGTTCGGGTCGTGCACGGCGGTCGTCTTCGGTATTCCGCTCTCGGCGTCCGTGGTCGCGAACGCCGACTGGCGGCTGAACTACGTCTCCGGGTCGGCGTTCGGCGCAATCGACGTCGAGACGGACTTCCTCCCCGATGCGTATGGCGATTCGGTGGAGATCCAGGTCATGGGCCTGAACTGCTTGATCCGGCTGCTTGCGCAGTCCGGACTGCAATCGGGGACGGTCGACAACACGTTCGGCGGGATCGAGATCGACTTGAGGCTCCGCGACATCGAGTACACGACGAACGCTGGCTGCTACCTCCCGAATGAATCCGGCAACGACGCCACCTATGACGGCGGCGTCTACGTCTCCGGGGTCACGATCACTGACCTCTAGGCCGTCACCGCGCCGCTGGTCGCCTCGCCGCGCGCCTCGGGTGTCCCGACCCGCAATGCGCAGGCTCCTGCCGCGCTGAACCCGTCGGGGCCGATGTCGAACGCGCCGTTGAAGCGCGCGCGGTACTGCTCCCAGGCGATCGCACTGGTCAGCGCGACCAGCGGTTGCTCGCCGAGCTCGCGGCGCAGCGCGGCGAACAGCTCGTCCTCGACGTGGATCGGCGTCCGCGACATCGCCTCCGCGTAGTCCAGCACCAGCCGCTCGCGGGCGTCGAAGGCGGGGCTCTCGCGGTGGCGGTGCAGGTCGCGGATCTGGTCGTCGCGGACGCCGCCGTCGTGACGGGCCAGGTGCGACCCCAGGTCGATGCAGAACTCGCAGCCGATCAGGGTCGCGGCCTTCAGCACCGCCAGCTCGACCAGCGCCGGATCGAGCTGCCGCACGGAACGCTGCTGGCGCTGCTCCATCAGACCGACCCCGAGCGCGACGTTGCGGTCGAGCAACGTGACCCGGATCGACGTCATCACCTTGCCGGTGCGCCGCCGCGACTCGCGGAAGGCGTAGCGGGCGAGCAAGCCGCCCTGGCCGTCCTGGACCCCTTGCAGCCGTGCCATCGGGTGACCTCCTCGTTCGGCCGTCCGGGGACCCGGACGACGGATTCGCACCGTGCGACCGAGGGTAGACTCGGTTCCGCACGATGGGCAAGGACCAGAACCCCAGCGCGGAACCGGACCAGGCGCCCGGGCGCCCCGCCGGCGGACGGGACCTGGCGATCGCCCTGACCCGCGGCGCGGGAGCGCTCCACCGGCAGCTGGAGGCCGAGCTGCGGGCCGCGATCGACGACGGACGGCTGCGCGCGGGGGAGACGCTTCCGCCGACCCGCAGCCTGGCGCGGGACCTGGGCGTGTCGCGCGGGGTCGTCGTCGAGGCGTACGCCCAGCTGGCCGCGGAGGGCGCGCTGCGGACGGTCCCCGGCGGCGTGACCCGGGTCGCGGTCGACGCGGACCGCGGCGACGCCGTCGCCCGCGGGCCCGCCGACCGGCCGCCGCGGATCGACCTGCGGACGTTCGTGCCGGACCTGGCGGCCTTCCCGCGGCGGGCCTGGGCGACCGCCACGACGACGGCGCTGCGGACCGTCACCGACGTCCAGCTGGCGCTACCCGAGCCGATCGGCGCGCCCGACGTCCGCGCTACGCTGGCCGCGTACAGCGGTCGCGCGCGGGGCGTCCGGGCCGACGCGGACGCGGTCGTGGTGACGAGCGGCAGCAGCCAGGCGCTGCGGCTCGTCGCGGACGTCCTGCGGGCCCGGGCGACGCCGGGTCGCCCGCCGACGATCGCCGTCGAGGCCCCGGGGTTCGTGCTCCAGCGGTTGAGCCTGGAGCGCCAGGGCGTCCACGTGGTGCCGGTCCCGGCAGACGAGCAGGGGTTGCGGGTCGACGCGCTGCCCGCGGGCGGGATCGACGCCGTGCTGGTCACGCCCACGCACCAGTTCCCGCTCGGCGGCGAGCTGTCGGGCGAACGCCGCGCCGCGCTGGTCGCCTGGGCGGACCGACACGACGCGCTCGTGATCGAGGACGACTACGACGGTGAGTACCGCTACGTCGGCGACGCGCCGTCCGCGCTGCAGGCGCAGGCCCCCGCGCGGGTCGTGTACCTGGCGACGACGAGCAAGACCCTGGCGACCGCGGTGCGCCTGGGCTGGATGGTCGTCCCGCCGACGCTGCGAACCGAGATCGCCGCCGCCAAGCTGTGGGCCGACGGCGGCAGCTCCGCGCTGGTCCAGCGGACGCTCGCCGCGCTGATCGCGTCGGGCGCCTACGACCGCCACGTCCGTCGCGGACGCGACCGCTACCGGCGCCGGCGGGCCCGGCTGCTCGACGCGCTCGCCGTGGCGTTGCCGGACGCCCGCCCAGTCGGCGCCGCGGCGGGGCTGCACGTCGCGCTGCGGCTGC
>CAZFIQ010000166.1:0-5801 GCA_964519185.1 uncultured Patulibacter sp. | reverse complement strand
GCGCAGGGAGAGGGAGCGGCTGTCCTGCGGCTCGAACTCGCGCTTCATCAGGCGGGCCCAGAGCAGGCGCGCGGCCCGCATCTTGGCCACTTCCATGAAGTAGTTCATGCCGATCGCCCAGAAGAACGACAGGCGCGGCGCGAACTTGTCCACGCTCATTCCGGCGGCGATCCCGGCGCGGACATACTCGATCCCGTCAGCCAGGGTGTAGGCCAGCTCCAGGTCCGCCGTCGCTCCGGCCTCCTGCATGTGGTAGCCGGAGATCGAGATCGAGTTGAACTTCGGCATCTCCTGCGACGTGAACGAGAAGATGTCGGAGATGATCCGCATCGACGGCGCCGGCGGGTAGATGTAGGTGTTGCGGACCATGAACTCCTTCAGAATGTCGTTCTGAATCGTTCCGGCCAGCTTGGCGGCGGGCACGCCTTGCTCCTCGCCCGCGACGATGTAGAGCGCCAGGATCGGCAGCACCGCGCCGTTCATCGTCATCGAGACCGACATCTCGTCCAGCGGGATCCCGTCGAACAGGGTCCGCATGTCGAGGATCGAGTCGATCGCGACGCCCGCCATCCCGACGTCGCCCGCGACGCGCGGGTTGTCCGAGTCGTAGCCGCGGTGGGTCGCCAGGTCGAAGGCGACCGACAGGCCCTTCTGGCCCGCGGCCAGGTTGCGGCGGTAGAAGGCGTTGGACTCCTCGGCCGTCGAGAAGCCCGCGTACTGGCGGACCGTCCACGGCTGGTTGACGTACATCGTCGGGTACGGGCCGCGCAGGTTCGGCGCGAAGCCCGGCCGCGTGTCCAGGAAGTCGAGGCCGTCGAGGTCCTGCGAGCCGTAGGCGGGCTGCAGCTCGATCCCCTCGGGGGCGGTGAAGGTCAGCTCCTCCAGCGGCTGGCCGGCGGCCTCGGTCGCGGCGGCGACGATCGCGTCGCCGTCGGCGGTGGCGGTGACGACGTCGCCCAGCTCGGCGCCCGTCAGGTCGGGGACGTTCTGGCTCATCGTGCGACCTCCTGGCCGGACTCGGCGGTTCGCAGGGCGTCGCCCAGCACCTGGATCATGTCGACCCCGTCGCGCAGCGAGCGGTCGGCACCGCTGGCGGCGACCTGGTCGGCGCTGCCGCGGACCAGGTAGACCGTCCGCGCACCGGCTTCGCGCAGCGACGTCACGGCGGCGGCCAGCGCGGCGTCCTCGGCGTCGCGGCCGAAGCAGACCGCGGCGATCGTCGTGCCGTCGGCCCGCAGCGCGTCGCCCGCGGTCGCGGGGTCCTCGATCGGCGCGGACTGGACGGTCACGAGCCCGCCGACGCCGAAGAAGTTCTGGGCCCAGATCGCGGAGGCGGTGTGGGCCGCGAGCGGGCCGAGCCCGGCCAGCGTCACGCGCGGCGCCGTCGCGGGGACGCCTTCGGGACCGAGCTGCCCCGGCCCGGATCCGGCGGCGGAGCGCAGCGCCTCGAACGGCGCGGAGTCGCGCAGCAGCGGCAGCGCGGTGGCGGGGTCGGCGGCGACCGGGCCGCTGCCCACGACCGCGGCCAGCTCGTCGATCCGGGCGCCGGCCTCGGCGGCGGCGACCAGCGCGGCCAGGTCGGCGGCGGCGTCGGGCAGCGCGACCGCGGCTCGCTCGCCGAGCCGGTCGGCGTCGGCGGCTGCGAGCGCCGTGCGGTCGAGCGGCGCCGGATGGACCTTGTCGTCCCCGAGCAGCGGGAAGACGTTGACGCCGGTCATCTCGCGGCGACGGCTGGTCAGGTCGTCGGCGCGCTGGGCGGCGAGCGCGGCCAGCTCGGCCGCCCAGCGGCCGTCGGCGACCACCGCGGCGGCACCGCCGTCGGCCTCGATCGCCTGGATCCGCTCCCAGGCGGCGCGGGCGAGCGCGTCGGTCAGCGCCTCGACGTACCACGAGCCGCCGGCCGGGTCGGCGACCCGGCGCAGCCCCGACTCCTCCTGCAGGATCAGCTGGGTGTTGCGGGCGATCCGCTGGCCCAGGCCGCCCGGCCCGGCTCCGTCGGCGGCCGCGACGACGACGGCGTCGAACGGCGTGACGGTCAGGCCGTCGGCCCCGCCGACCGCGGCCGCGAAGCCCGCGGTGGTGGCGCGCAGCATGTTCGACCACGGATCGATCGCGGCGAGCATCCGGTCGCTGGTGCGGGCCAGCAGCGGCGACCGGCGGCCGTCCTCGGGCACGCCGCTCAGCTCCAGCACGCGGGCCCAGAGCCGGCGGAACGCGCGCAGCTTGGCGATCTCGCGGAACTGGTCGGGGCCGACCGCCAGCGTGAACTCGATCCGCGTCGCCGCGTCGGCGGGGGTCAGGCCGGCCTCGTCGGCGGCCCGCAGGTAGGCGACGCCGGTGGCGATCGCGATCGCCAGCTCGCGGACGGCGGTCGCCCCGGCTCCGACGTGGGCGCGGGTGTCGACGGCCAGCGGGGTGACGTTCGGGTGGCTGGTCGCCAGCTCCGCGGCGATCCGGCCGACCTGGCCGATCGCCTGGTCGAGCGGACCGGCGATCGCGCCGACCGCGGCGAGGCTGCCGATCGGGTCGATCCGCAGCGACGCGCGCGCGTCGGCGTCGGCGATCCCGCGGCGGCGCAGCAACGCCAGCAGCAGGGCGGCGGCGGGCACCGACTGGGCTCCGGCGTCGATCGCGAGCGGCGCCAGCTCCAGGTGCACGCCGTCGAGCGTCGCGTCCAGGTCGTCGACGGTCGAGATCATCACGCCGTCGCGGCCGCGCGCGCCGGCGAAGGCGTCGGACGCCGGGGCGTGCGCCTCGCGCGCGGCGCGGTCCAGGCGCAGTTCGATCTGGGTGGCGCCGCCCTCGAGGTCCTCGAGGATCTGCGCGCGCGTGGCCTCGCGCCCGGGGGCGCCGTGCTCCTGACGGATCTCCCACGGCACGTCCGCGGTGCCGCCGTTGGTCCCGCGCACGAACGGCGCCCGCCCCGGAACGCCGCCCGGGTCGGCGGCCAGCGCGTCCTCGGCGGTGTAGAGCCAGTTGACGCGGATGCCGTCGTCGGAGGGCGTGGCGGCCTCCCCACGGTCCTTCCCCTTGAAGACCGCGTCGAGCCACTCCTCGTCGGTGACGGGTGGGAAGTTCGCGGCCAGCGGTTCGGGCATTCCAGGCTCCATGAGGGGTCGCGGTCGGGGGCGGCGGACCGAGGGGCCGTCGCGCCTCCGCGGGCTGGTCGGCCCGCGCGGCACCCCGCCGCAGGCGCCGGATGATAGCTCGACCGGCGCGGAGGCGATCGGATAGGTGGACGTCAGCCTATTGCCTCACGCAAGTAGATCGCCGGCCGGTCGTCGGCGGGCTCCGGCGTTTTCGTGACGGCTCGCTGGCGAAATTCGCCCTAAAGGTTTTGGCGATTGCTGCCGATTGACAGCTGTGCGGCGTGCGTGCTCCGCGGAGGCGCGCGCCCGAGCAACGCCTAACACGCCACAGGAGCGAGATCCCCCTCATGCCATCAAGTCCCTCGAAGTCCGCCGCGCGGCGGCTCGCCGTCGCCGCGGCGATCGGCGCCGGAGCGCTGGCTGTCGTCCCCGCCGGCGCGTCAGCGGCCGGCACCAACGCCTGCGATGCCAGCGCGCTCCAGCTGTCGCTGCTGGGTGGTGAAGCGTTCAACCCGATCCACGCGAATCCCAGCTACACGCCCTGCGTGACCGCTGACGGCTCGCTGGTCAACATCCCGTCGCTGCTCAGCCTGGTCAGCGCCCAGGCGGTGACCGCGACGACCAACCGCTCGAACGCGGAGCGGGCCGTCTCGGAGTCCCAGATCGTCGGAGCTCGGATCGGCTCGGTCGGCACCGTCGTCGACTCGCTGACCGGTCCGCTGCTCAGCGGCCCCAACAGCATCGTCGGCCAGGTCGACGCCGCCAGCGCCGGGCTGCTGGCCCCGCTGCAGGCCGCGCTCGGCCCGCTTGGCGGGCTGCTCGGGCTCAACCTGACGACCGACGGCCTGCTGGGGTCGGTCACCGGCAACCTGCCGACCGCGCTCAACGCGGTGCTGCCCGACGTGCTCAGCGCCGGCGTGATCAACGCCCGGGCGCAGGCGACCTGCAGCAACGGCCAGGGCCAGCTCTCCGGCACGTCGCGGATCGCCGACCTGCGGGTGCTCGGCATCGCCGTCGACCCGAACGGCGCGGCCAACCAGCTGCTGTCGATCGACACGGCCAGCCTGAACCTCGGTCAGCTGCTGTCGCCCGAGCAGCTGCTGCGCGGGATCACCGTGCAGATTGACAACTCGCTCGTCGGCGTGGCTCTGCAGATCGCGTACGGTCAGACGACGCTGAGCCTGTGGGACCTGCTGAATCCGACGGGCGGCCTGGTCGGCGGCATCGACGTGGTCCTCGGCGGCCTGGGCCTCAGCATCAGCGGCCTCAGCAACACGCTGCTCGGCACCAACGGTGCCGTCCAGCAGCTGCTCAACGCCGTCCAGGTCAACCTGCCGCCCGGCCTGCTCCGGGCCCAGGTCACCCCCAACGCCCAGTCGATCGTCGGCGACCAGCTGACGCAGCAGGCGCTGACGCTGTCGGTCAGCGCGCTCGGCCAGCCGGTCCTGGCGGGCACGCTGGCGCAGGCCCGCGTCGGCGCGGGGGCCCCGGGCTGCCTGCCGCCGACCACGGGCCCCGGGGTCCGGGCTCCGGAGCGCTTCTCCTCGCCCGAGGCCGAGGCGTTCCTGCAGTGCTCCCGTCGACCGGTCGACCTGATCGACGTCTACGGCGTCAGTGGCCGGACCTTCGTCCAGGGCGTCGCCGAGCGGAAGTACGTCGGCAAGACGGTCTCGATCTTCCTGCGCGAGGGCAACAAGCGCGTCGGCACGGTCAAGGTCGGTGAGGACGGACTGTTCTCGCGCCGGGTGGCGCTGCCGCCGGCCAGCATCCGCACCACCAACAAGGCGCGCTACTACGCGACCGTCGACGGCAAGCGGACGCGGGCGCTCAAGTTCGCGCGGCGGATGGAGACCCGCGGCCTGACCGCGACCGCGCAGAACGTGACGTTCCGCGGCCGGGTCGTCGGTCCGCTGCAGCGGCGTCAGCAGGCGGTGACGATCAAGCAGCGCGTGGGCTGCAGCTCCTACAAGACGGTCGCCACGGTGCGCCCGGACTCCAAGGGCAACTTCACCGCGCGGATCAAGCCGCCGGCCGGCGAGGGCGCCGTGATCTACCGCGCCCAGACCCGGGTCGGCAAGCGCGTGAACGCGTCGCGCCTGTCGCCGACGTTCACGCTCCCGCGGGTCGTCGGCCTGCGGTAGCGGTAGCCGACGGGCGAGGGCGGGCCTTCCGTCCTCGCGCCGTCGACGCCCGCCCAGCTCCTGGCGGTGCGGAGCGCCCGGTCCCCGGTGGGACCGGGCGCTCCGTCGTTTCGCGGGGGCTACCCGCGCTGCGCGACCGGGCGCACGCGGACGGTCGTGACCGTCCGCGACGTCGTCCGGGAGTCGCTGCCGTGGGTGCGCACGATCAGCCGGACGCTGCGCTGGCCGACCCGCCGCAGGTCGCGCCGCAGCGGTGACGAGAGGGCCACCGTGACGGTGCGCGTGCGACCGGCCGCCAGGCGGATCGTGCGGCCGCCGGCGCGCCGCTCACGGGCCTCCCCGCGCGGCGTCGCGCGGAAGGTCGCCCGCGCCGACAGCACCGTCCAGCAGCCCGAGGTGGCGGTCTTCGGGCAGCTGAGCGTCACGCGCAGGCGGCCCTTGCGGTCCAGGCGCACGGTGCGCGTGGTGCCCGACGCGCCCCGCACGGTGACCCGCGGCTGCGGTGCCTGCGCGGCGATCGGCTGGACCGGGCTCGGCGGCTGCGGGGCCGGGGGCGGGCCCAGTCCCGCAG
>CAZFIQ010000165.1:410-5840 GCA_964519185.1 uncultured Patulibacter sp. | reverse complement strand
AAGGACAAGTACGAGACCCACCACAACGTCCAGATCCAGGACGCCGCGCTGATCGCGGCCGCGACCCTGTCGCACCGCCACATCGCCGACCGGCAGCTGCCGGACAAGGCGATCGACCTGATCGACGAGGCCGCGTCGCGGCTGAAGATCGAGATCGACTCCAAGCCGACCGAGATCGACGAGGTCGACCGGCGGATCATGCAGCTGGAGATCGAGCGGACGTCGCTGGAGAAGGAGGACGACGAGGCGTCGAAGGCGCGACTGGCCGCGCTCGACCGCGAGCTGGCCGACGAGCGCGAGCGCTCCGCGGCGATGACCGCCGAGTGGCAGCGCGAGAAGGAGTCGGTCGACGAGGTCGGCCAGGCCAAGGAGGAGCTGGACCACAAGCGCGGCGAGGCGGAGCGGGCGCAGCGCGCCGGCGACCTGCAGCGCGCGGCCGAGCTGACCTACGGCGAGATCCCCGAGCTCGAGCGCCGGATCGCCGCGATGGAGGAGCAGGCGGCGGAGATCGACGCCGGCGAGTTCCGCTTCCTCGAGAACCGGGTCACCGCCGAGCACATCGCCGAGGTCGTCGGCAACTGGACCGGGATCCCGGTCGCCCGGCTGCTCGAGGGCGAGATCGAGAAGCTCGTCCACATGGAGGAGCGCCTGCACGACCGCGTGATCGGCCAGGTCGACGCGGTCGACGCGGTCTCGGCCGCGATCCGCCGCAGCCGTGCGGGCCTGGGCGATCCGGACCGGCCGATCGGCTCGTTCCTGTTCCTCGGCCCGACCGGCGTCGGCAAGACCGAGCTGGCGCGGTCGCTGGCGGACTTCCTGTTCGACTCGACCGACGCGATGATCCGGATCGACATGTCCGAGTACATGGAGAAGCACGCGGTCTCGCGACTGGTCGGTGCGCCTCCCGGCTACGTCGGCTACGACGAGGGCGGGCAGCTGACGGAGGCCGTGCGCCGCAAGCCGTACTCGGTGGTGCTGCTGGACGAGGTCGAGAAGGCCCATCCGGACGTCTTCAACATCCTGCTCCAGCTGCTCGACGACGGGCGCCTGACCGACGGCCACGGCCGCACGGTCGACTTCACCAACACGGTGCTGATCCTGACCTCCAACATCCCGGGGGGCCGGGCGGGGGCGGAGCAGCACTTCCGGCCGGAGTTCATCAACCGGCTCGACGACATCGTCGTGTTCCACAGCCTCGACCGCGAGCACCTCGGCCGGATCGTGACGATCCAGGTCCAGCGGGTGATCGACCGGGCGGCGGAGCGCGGCGTCACGGTCGAGCTGAGCGACGACGCGGCGGAGCTGCTGGGCAACCTCGGCTACGACCCGACCTACGGCGCGCGGCCGCTGAAGCGGACGATCCAGACCCACCTGACCGACCGGCTGGCGCTGGCCCTGCTCAAGGGCGAGGTCCGCGACGGCGACACGGTGCGGGTCGGAGCGGCCGACGGCGAGATCGCGCTCGAGGTGGCGGGGGCGGGTCTGGCCGTGTAGGTCCTCAGGTCTTCAGCCGAACAGCTCGGCGACCGGTACCGCGAAGCCCGGCAGCAGCGGGCTGGTCAGCGTCTCGTCGTCGCCGACCTCGATCGTGACGTCGAACGTCGGCGATGCGGCCGACCGACGGCAGACGAGCACCGTGCGGGCGGATGGGTCGACGAGCCACAGCTCGCGGACGCCATCGCGCTCGTAGAGCTCCTTCTTGCGGCCGACGTCGCGGTGCCAGGTCGACGGTGACCGGACCTCGACCACCAGGTCGCCGGAGGGCCACGGCGGCTCCGCCAGGCCGGGGAGCTCCCGCCCTTCGGCGTACCACTGGAAGTCGGGCACGAGCACCGTCCACGGATCGATCGCGGTGTCGATGTCGAGAGTTGGCGTGCCGCGCCCCGGTCCCTCACGCACCCAGAGCTTGAGGTGAAACGCGATCTCGTACACCACGTGCTGGTGCAGCGGCGTCGGCTTGGTCTGCACGACCTCACCGTCGATCAGCTCGAAGCGGGTGTTGCCCCGGTCCGGCGGAGTCCACGCCATGAACTCCTCGGCGGTCATCCGCTGCGGCGCGGTAGCGGTCATGGCGTGCATCGTACGTCTCTCCGTGTGCGTTGTCCACGTCGAAGGAGAGTCGTCGCGCAGCACGACTTCGCCCCCTCGATCGCCCCCTCGATCGCCCCCTCGATCGCCCCCTCGATCGCCCCCTCGATCGCCGTCGCCTACCGCAACGTCGCCCGCACCCGCACCGTCAGCGCGTCGCCGTCGACCGCGCCGCGCAAGTCGTCGATCCGCAGCGCCTCGTTCTCGAACAGCGGCACCCGGATCACCGACGCCACCCCGGACGCACCGGACGCCTCGAGTCGCCCGTCGCGGGCCCGCACGAGGATCGTCACCGCCGTCCGGGCACCGAACAGCTCGACCGACGCCCGCAGCCGCGGAACGCCGTCGGGGTGCGGCGGCTCGGGCGTGACCTCGGCTCCGGCCGGCAGCTGCGCGGCCAGCTCGGCGAGCGAGATCGCGGCGGACGCCTCGACCCGCCCGCGGTCGAGCGTCGCCTCCACGTCGCGGATCGCGATCGGGACCCCGGAGACGTTCAGGGTGCCGATCCGGATGCGGCCGTCGTCGACCTTGCGGGCCCGCCGCAGCAGGCTGGTCAGGTCGTCGTCGGCGACGGTCAGGGTCGGCGTCGTGATCCGCAGCCGGTCGACGTGTCCGGCGATCAGCTTCCACGCGGGGAACGCGCCGATCTCGACGTGCGCCCGGTCGTCGCCGATCTGGCCGCGGGCGACGCGCACCGCGATCGCGGGCAGCAGCAGCTGTCCCGCCACCAGCACCAGGACGACGACGGCCACGGCGATCACCGCCCAACGGCGATGCGGTCGTGGACGGGGCCTCGGCATCGTCGGGATCGTACGGATTACGGTCCCTGCAGCGGGACGAATCGGGTAGAAGTGAGGAGTACCCGGACCGGTCGCCGGTCCGGTCAGCCAACGATCTCCCGGAGGATCCGTGCCCACCTACATCATGCTCAGCAGCCTCTCTCCCGACGGCGTGCAGACGATCAAGAACAACCCGCAGCGGATCCGCGAGGTCAACAAGGAGGTCGCGGCGCTCGGCGGGACCGTCAAGGCGCAGTGGGCGGTGCTCGGTCGCTACGACTTCATCAACGTCGTCGAGGCTCCGGACGAGCAGACGATCGCCCGGATCTCGCTCGAGCTGTCGTCGCGGGGCACGACGAACTACGAGACCCTGACGGCGATCCCGATCGACGACTTCATCGCCGGGATCTAAGGACCTACCTGAGCGATCCGCCGGCCGCCCGCGGGCGGCCGGTCGCGTCACGCCGCCCGGACGCAGCGGCGGCGTGGCGTGCTGCACGGCATCTTGCGCCGCCGGCAAATCGGCGCTCGGAGCCCCAGCGGTGCAGTACCGTCGGTGAGATTCCCGGGGTGCCGCGCATCCCCGCCGCCGTCCTGGAGAGCCTGTGCCGCAGCTGCGTAAACGTTCCCTGCTTCCCGTCGTGACCGTCGCCGTGCTCGGCGGCGCCGCCCTCGGCGCGAGCGCGGCCACGGCCGCCTGGACGTCCCCGGTCGAGCTGGAGACCGGGGTCGGCGTGACCGGGCTGGTCGTCGACCCGGCGGGCAGCCGGCTGGTGACCAGCCGCTCGGCGACCTCGGCCGGCGTGGTGAGCACCCGGATCCTGGGCGTCGACGCGAACCGGACCCCGGAGGGCATCCGCACGATCCGCGGCGTCCTGCCCGACCCGATCGCCTGGAGCCGCGACGACCTGCTCTACCCGCGCGTGACCAACCTGGGCAACGTCAGCCGGACCGTCCCCGACGGTCGGGGCGGCACGCGCCGCGTGACCCTCCCGAACTACCGGCTGGGCGTCTCGGTCGGCGAGGCGGTCGGCGTCAAGCTCGGCACGATGCGAACCGTCGCCACCGCGGTGCTCGACCAGCCGGTCCAGCTCAGCGGGACCGCGGGCGGCGACGTCGTGATGGGCTGGAGCGCGGTCGGCGACGACGGCGTGGTGCGGGTGACGCTGGCCTGGCGCTCGGCGCGGGCCTCGGGCAGCACCGTCAGCCTCGGTCAGCCGCGCGTGATCTCCGGATCGCGGTCGAGCCGGCTGCTGGCGCTCGCCACCGGGGCGGGCGGGCGCACCGTCGCGGTCTACGAGACCGGGGCGACCGACCGGACCCGCCGGCTCTACAGCCGCACGATCGACGTTCGCAGGGGCACCGTCGGCGCCGCGCAGACGCTGCGCCGGGGCGGGCCCGGATTCATCTCCGCGACGGCCACCGTCGGCCCGAAGGGCCGTGCCGTCGTCGCCTGGGGCGAGCAGGACAAGGCCAGCGAGCGGACCAAGCCGTACGTCGTACGGGCGGCGACCCGCGACCGCGACGGGCGCTTCGCGTCGCCCAAGCGGCTCGACTCCGGGGGCAGCCTGGTGCGGGCGCCGGGCGGGGCGCTGGTCTCGGCGATCGACGCGGGCGGCCGGATCACCGTCGCCTGGAACCAGACGGTCGGCAGCGTCGCCGACGGCACCGCCCACGACATCCCGCGCGTGGCCGAGGCCAACGCCACCGGCGGGCTCCACAAGCCGCGCGACATCGCGGCCGCCGGCCGCGTCCACGGCGTCGCCGCGTCCGGGCGGACGATCGGGCTCGTGATGGTGCGCGAGCAGGAGCGGCCGCTGGGCGGCTCCAACGCCGACCGCGGCACCGCGCTCCAGGTCGGTGTCCGGCCCGCCGACGGCGTGATGGGCGACCCCGTCACCGTCAACCAGTTCAGCGACGAGCAGCTGCTCGCCCGCAGCAACGCCTACGGCGCGGCGGCGATCGCCGGGCTGCCGAGCGGCGGGTTCAGCGTCGCCTGGACCCGGGCGACGGTCGAGCGCGGCAAGCTGCAGTCGACGGTCTGGTTCAGCGACGGACCCGACGCCACCTGAGCGTCGCCGGCGGTCGTCGGCGATCGCCCGGCCGACCGTCCGGCGGGTCGTCGTCGGCCGCGGAGGAGGCGACCGCCCGGCCGTCGGCACGGAGACGGCGCCCGCCCACCCGATCCGTCAAGCTGGCGGGCATGCCCAGCTCCGCGGTTCTCGTCGTCGGTGCCGGTGGTCGTGAGCACGCGATCGTCCGCGCCCTGCTCCGCTCGCCGACGCTCTCCGCCGCCGACGGCGGGGCGCAGGGCCAGGCGGGGGAGCGCATCCACGCGACGCCCGGCAACCCCGGGATCGCGGACGACGTGACCGTCCACGACGTCGCCGTCGACGACGTCGCCGGAATCGTCGCGCTGGCCCGGCGGCTGGAGGTCTCGCTGGTCGCGGTCGGACCCGAGGTCCCGCTGGTCGCGGGCCTGGTCGACGCCCTGGAGGCGGCCGGCATCCCGGCCTTCGGCCCGCGCGCCGCGGCGGCCCGGCTGGAGGGCTCCAAGGCGTTC
>CAZFIQ010000165.1:0-400 GCA_964519185.1 uncultured Patulibacter sp. | reverse complement strand
GCGGCAAGATCATCGGCTTCGGCAACCTGACGATGCAGAACAGCACCCGCTACGACAAACACGTCTACATGGCGAACAACGGGCGGCTGCTCTTCGGCGTCTACAGCGGGGGCTACCGCACGGTGACCACCGTCGCCGACGGGATGGACGCGATCGACCGCTACCCGATCGTCCTCAAGTACGACGGCCTGGCCGCCGGCAAGGGCGTCGTGATCGCCGAGGACGAGCAGACCGCGCGGGCGACGCTGGTCGACATGCTGGAGGACCAGCAGTTCGGCGATGCGGCGGTGGTGGTCGAGAGCTTCCTGCGCGGCGAGGAGCTGTCGCTGCTGGCGATCTGCGACGGCGTGCGGGCGGTCCCGCTGGCGCCGGCCCAGGACTACAAGCGGATCTTCGACGG
>CAZFIQ010000164.1:0-5861 GCA_964519185.1 uncultured Patulibacter sp. | reverse complement strand
GCCGTGATGGGCGCCGAGGGCGCGGTCAACATCATCTACCGCCGCGACATCGCCGGATCCCCGACGCCGGGGGAGCGTCGTGAGGTCCTGATGGACGACTACAAGGCGCGGTTCGCCAACCCGTACGTGGCGGCCGAGCGCGGCTACATCGACGACGTGATCGAGCCGTCGCAGACCCGCATCAAGGTCGCCGGCGCCCTGCGCGTCCTGCGCACCAAGCGCGTCAACCTGCCGAAGCGCAAGCACGGCAACATCCCGCTGTAGGGGGTGAGGGGGCCCGCGCGCCGCCGCTGGGTTGGCCGTCCGTCTCCCAGCGGCTGCGTGCGATAAGGGCGGCTCCACCACCCAAACCGCACGCAGCTTCCGCGCGACCTGGACGCGCTCGCGGCTGCGTGCGATTCGGGTCGGCCGGGCGCCCCAATCGCACTCGCTCGCGGGACGCAGGTCGCCTAGCGGGCCTCGCCGAATCGCCGATCCAACAGGGCCCGCAGCTTCGCGGCCGTCGCGGTGGCGTCGACGTCCAGGTCCGCGCGCAGCAGGCGGACGACCGCCCACCCTGCGGTTTGCAGCGCGAAGTCGCGCGAGCGGTCCTCGCGGAAGCTCGACTCGTGCCCGTGGGTGACCCAGGAGTCGATCTCGACCGCGACCCTGGCGTCGCGCCAGAGAAGGTCGATCTCGAAGGTGCGCGCGCCGACGGTCAACAGCGCGTTGACCTGTGGCATCGGCAGCTCGTATCTCCGGCACAGGGTGATCGCCAGTGCTTCCAGCGTGCTTCTCGCGGTACCGGAGACCGTGTCGCGGTGCGTCGCGACCAGGGCGCGGACCACGGAGCTCCCGGGGCGATGGGGGTGGCGCAGGAGCTCTCGTTCGACGGCGCGCAGGTCGATCGCTCGTCGTGCGGCCAGGGTCGACCAGCCGCGCTCCGCCGCGGCGCTTCCGGCTTGTGCCGCCAGATCGACCAGCGTGCGTGGGACGGTGGTGCAGCTGATGCCTTCCCGGGTCGTCGTCGCGGCGGCCAGACTGCGCGAACGGTGCACCGCGATCCCCGGTTTGCTGCGTGAGAGCACTGCGGTCGTGACGTGGATGGGGCCGCCGCGCTCGGGGAGCATGCCGTGCAACTGGGCCGCGGATCGGTGGCTCAGCGCCGCGTCCGTCGGGCCCGCCAGGACGGCCGCGGCGTAGCGGCCCAGCGGCGGGAGCGGACGGGCCGACAGCGCGAACACCCCTTGGTGGACGCGCGTCAGTACGCCGCGCCGTACCCGGCCCTTGATCTGGTTGGGGCTCAACCCCGCTGCGAGCAGTTGCTGTCGTGAGACGACGTCGTGCTGCTTCCCGGCGAGCCAGCGGATCGTCCGATCGGGTCCGAGCGACGGCGGGGGGACGAGGCCGTCGGGCAGAGCGATGGCCGGCGGCGGGGTCAGGATGCTCATGGTTCTCTGGTCGCGTGCGATCCGGTCACCCTGTGCGCCCGAAACGCACGCGGTGATCGCCGACGTCCTTCGAGCCTGTCGAATTCAACGTTGCGCGTGGGGTCGGGACTGCGACGGTCTCGTGCCTGTTCTGGCGCGACTCCCCGCGGACGGAATGCCGACGCGGGCCGCCGCTCCGTTGCCCCGAAGCGCCCACGTCGCGGCGGCGTCGCTTCGCGGCGACGGCCGCGTGTGAGTTGGGCCCTGGGAGCGACCGAAAAGCACGCACGCTCGGCTGTGCGGGCGCTGCGTGCGATGTGGGCGCCTCAGTCACCCAGATCGCACGCGCTCGGTCGCGGGAGCCGCGCGGGTGGCCCGTAGGACCCAGTAACGTGCGATTTCCGACCCGGTTTACCGATTTTCGGACCGCCCTGCGTTAGGCTCCGCTCCGAAGCAGCCTGCGCGTCTCGCGGGATCCGGAAGCGGCACGTTCACCCCGTGCGCCGACGGTTTCCGCGAGACTCGATCGCACCGTCCATTCCGCCCCACGGAGACCCGATGACCGACGAGCAGCCGAACCACCGCCCCGAGACGATCGCGATCCACGGCGGCCAGGCGCCCGACGAGGCGACCAACGCGCGCGCCGTGCCGATCTACCAGACGACGTCGTACGTCTTCGACGACGTCCAGCACGCGGCGGACCTGTTCGCGCTGGCCAAGCCGGGCAACATCTACACGCGGATCATGAACCCGACGTGGGACGTGCTCGAGCAGCGCCTGGCCCTGCTCGAGGGCGGCGCGGCGTCGCTGGTCACGGCGTCCGGTATGGCCGCGATCACCTACTCGGTGCTGAACATCGCGACCGCGGGCGACAACATCGTGTCGGTCACGCAGCTCTACGGCGGCACGTACAACCTGTTCGCGCACACGCTGCCGCAGTACGGGATCGAGGTCCGCTGGGCCGACGCCGACGACCCGTCGTCGATCGACGCGCTGGTCGACGAGAACACCAAGCTGGTCTTCGGCGAGACCGTCGGCAACCCCAAGCTCAACATCCTCGACGTCCAGGCGTGGGCGGACAAGGCCCACGAGCACGGCCTGCCGTTCGTCGTCGACAACACCGTCCCGACGCCGATCGGGGCGAAGCTGTTCGAGCAGGGCGTGGACGTCGCGGTTCACTCGCTGACCAAGTACCTGGGCGGGCACGGCACCTCGGTCGGCGGCGCGATCGTCGACTCGGGCAACTTCGACTGGGCGGCGCAGCCGGATCGGTTCCCGACGCTGGCCAAGCCCGACCCGTCGTACCACGGCGTCGTCTGGACCGAGGCCGCCGGCCCGGTTGCCTACGTCCTGCGCGCGCGGACGGTGCTGCTGCGTAACACCGGCGCGGCGCTGTCGCCGTTCAACGCCTTCCTGATCCTCCAGGGCGTCGAGACGCTGGCGCTGCGGATGGAGCGCCACAACGAGAACGCGCTGGCCGTCGCCCGGCACCTGAAGGCGCATCCGAGCGTCGAGTGGGTCAGCTACCCGGGCCTCGAGGACGACCCGTACCACGAGGTGGCGTCGCGGTCGCTGCGGGGAGGCTTCGGCGGCCTGGTGGCGTTCGGCGTCAAGGGCGGGTTCGACGGAGGCCGCCGGTTCATCGAGGCGCTGCAGCTGTTCAGTCACCTCGTGAACATCGGCGACGCGAAGTCGCTGGCGGTCCACAACGCGTCGACCACGCACGCCCAGCTCAACGAGGAGGAGCTGCAGGCGGCCGGCGTGTCGCCGGATCTGGTGCGGCTGTCGGTCGGGATCGAGCACATCGACGACCTGCTCGCGGACCTCGATCAGGCGCTGGCCGCCGCCGCTGGCTGATCCCGTTGCGGCCGGCGGGACCGGCACGTGCCGTGCGACCTCGGGGTCGGCGCGGCGCGCCCGGTCCCATCGCGGGCCGGCCATCCGGGACCGCGCGGGGGCACGGGCCATCGCGACCCTCCGCCGATGGCTAGAGTCGATCGTCCTGCGCACGCAGGCTCGACTCGCTGGTTCGTCGAGCGAGCGGCGCGGATGACGAGAAGGCAGTTCGGATGACGCACGGCACCATCGAGCCCCAGGGCGGATCGCAGGACCCCGGTCCCGGCGTCGGCGAGGTCTACACGCAGATGGTGCGGCTGTTCACCGCCGAGTCGCCGCTGCGGATGGACAACGGCGTCGAGCTGGGCCCGGTCGACATCGCCTTCGAGACCTACGGCACGCTGAACGCCGACGCCAGCAACGCGGTCGTGATCTGCCACGCGCTGACCGGCGACGCGCACGCCGCCGGCCACCACGGCGATCCCACGCGGCGCGGCTGGTGGGACCTGCTGGTCGGTCCCGGGCGCACGGTCGACACCGAACACCACTTCGTCGTCTGTGCCAACCTGCTCGGCGGCTGCCGCGGCACGACGGGTCCGTCGTCGATCAACCCGCGCTCCAACCTGCCGTACGGCCTGGACTTCCCGGCGATGACCGTCGCCGACCTGGTCCGCGTCCAGCGCGCGCTGCTGGCCCACCTGGGGATCGAGCGCGTGTACGCGGCGATCGGCGGGTCGCTCGGCGGCATGCAGGTGCTGGAGTGGGCGCTGCAGGCCCCGGAGACGCTGGATCGGGCGATCGTCGTCTGCGCGTCGGCCGCGCTGACCGCGCAGAACATCGCGCTCTCGACCGCGGCGCGCGAGGGCATCCTGCGCGACCCGGACTTCCGCCAGGGGCGCTACCTGGGCACCGGCAGGATCCCGGCGGCGGGGCTGGCGGCCGCGCGGATGCTCGGACACGTCACCTACGTCTCCGAGGAGGCGCTGGCGAGCAAGTTCGGTCGGACGCGGCGCGACCCGGAGCTGCCGCCCGCGCGGGACGGGCACACCTGGTTCGCTCCGGACTTCGAGGTCGAGCACTACCTGCAGTACCAGGCCACCTCGTTCCTGGAGCGGTTCGACCCGCTCTCGTACCTGTACCTGACGCGGGTGATGGACGCCTTCGCGCCGTTCGAGCGACCGGACAACGACGAGCGACTGGCGCGGGTCGCGGCCGCGGGCACGCGATTCCTGGTGGAGAGCTTCTCCAGCGACTGGCGGTTCGGGCCCGAGCACAGCGACCGGATCGCGGCCGCGCTGGTCCGCGGAGGCGTCGCCGTCACGCGGGAGAACGTGGTGTCGCCGTGGGGTCACGACTCGTTCCTGCTGGCGATCCCCGAGCACCTGGACCTGATGGGGCGCTTCCTCGGTGCCTGACCCCCGAACGGGCGACGGCCCCGCCCTTCGTCTGGGATCCGCGGTCGCGAGATCGCAACGACGACGATCCGTCGCTAGCCTCCGCGGCATGAGCTCTGCTCCCCGTCCCGCGCGCATCGAGGTTCCGGCGTCGGCGTCGCCGCAGGAGGCCGCCGCGCTGGTGGCGGCCGTCGAGCAGTTCCTGCGGGACACGACCCCGGCGGTGGCGCCGGCCGCTCCGGCCGTCAGCGGGTGGACGCGGGCGGCCCGCGCCGAGGCGGTCTCGCGCGGGGCGGCCTGGGATGCCGGCCCCGACGCGAGCATCGCCGCCTGGGCAGCCTGAGGCGCCCCACCCCCCGACGCGAGCATCGCCGCCTGGGCAGCCTGAGGCGTCGCGACCGTCTCCGGTGGCCGGTCCGGGCCCGCCGGGGTGATTCCTGACGGGCATCTATCGATTCTTGATTGGAATCGGTAGATTGTCGAATTCCTGAGCGGGTTTGCTACCTTTGGCCTCCGGTGCCTTTGCGTTCCGGGTCTCCGCAGCATCCGCCCCGAGCCCGGTCGGCAGAGCCCCGCGGAGCCCCCGTCGCCACCGGACGAGGACGCTGACCGCACCATGACCGCCACCACGAACATCCCGCCGGCCGTGCCGACGCTGCCGGACCTCGAGGGGTCCGCGGCGGCCGACGTGGTCGCCTGGGCGCTGGCCCAGTACCACCCCTCGATCGCGCTGGCCTGCTCGTTCCAGAAGGAGGAGTCGGTGCTGCTCGACCTGCTCTTCCGGGCCAACCCCGACGCGCGCGTCTTCGCCCTCGACACCGGTCTGCTGTTCGACGAGACCTACGAGCTGTGGCGCGCCACCGAGGAGCGCTACGACACGAAGATCGAGCGCTGGCAGGGCCCGAGCCTGGCCGAGCAGGCCAAGCAGTACGGGGACCAGCTGTGGGCAACCGAGCCGTCGCAGTGCTGCGGGATCCGCAAGGTCGCGCCGCTGCGCGAGGGCCTCTCGCACCTCGACGCCTGGATCACCGGCATCCGCCGCGACCAGTCTCCGGCCCGCGCCAACGCCGCCAAGGTCGAGTGGGACGACGCCTTCGGCCTGGTCAAGGTCAACCCGCTGGCCGACTGGTCGGACAAGGACGTCTGGCGCTACGTCTTCGAGCACGATCTGCCCTACAACTCGCTGCACGATCAGGGCTACTCCTCGATCGGCTGCACCCCG
>CAZFIQ010000163.1:0-5901 GCA_964519185.1 uncultured Patulibacter sp. | reverse complement strand
CTCCGACCTCCACCTCGGCTCCGCGTCGGGGAGCGACCTGCTGCGCGACCCCGGGCCCGCCCGCGACGCGCTGCTCGGCGCGCTCGACGAGATCGAGCGGCTGGTCATCGCCGGCGACCTGCTCGAGCTGCGCCACGCGCCCGCGCGGACGGTGCTCGCCCGCGCCCGGCCGTTCCTGGCCGCGCTCGGGGCCGCGCTCGGCCCCGACCGCGAGCTGCTCGTGCTGGCCGGCAACCACGACCACCGGATGGTCCGCCCGTGGCTGCAGCGGCGGCGGCTGGCGGGCGAGCCGCTGCCGCTCGATGCCGGCGCCGACGCGGCCGAGGTCTCGCCGCTGACCGCGGCGGTCGCCGACGCGGTCGGCGGCCGGTCGGGCGACGGGCCGCGCGTACGCGTCGCCTATCCCGCCGCGTGGCTGGTGCGGCCCGTCGACGACGGGGACGGCCCGCGCGGTGGGGTCCTGGTCAGCCACGGCCACTACGTCGACGCGGTCTGGCGGATGCCGACGATGGAGCGGCTGGCGGCGGCGGTCGCGATCCGCGCGCACCGCAGCCGTTCCGGCGCGCTGACCACGCCCGACCACTTCGAGCGGGCGCTCGGGCCCGCCTACGGCTGGATGGACGCGATGGCCGAGTACGCGGCGGCCAGCGACGGCCCGACCCGCTCCCAGCGGACGTCCAGCGGGGTCTGGGCCCGGCTCCAGTCGGACCGCTCGTGGCGCGGCGTCGCGCTCCGGCGCGCGGTCCCGCTGGCGGCGCGGGCCCTGACCCGCGCCGGGCTGGGGCCGTACGAGCACGACCTCACGCCGGAACGGCTGCGGATCTCCGGCAACCAGGGGGTGGCGCGTGCGATCCGCCAGCTCGGGGCCCGCCCCGACGCGCTGATCGTCGGTCACACCCATCGCGCGGGTCCGCTGCCCGGCGACGCCGCGTGGGAGTGGCGGCTGGACGGCGGCGGCCAGCTGCTCAACTGCGGCGCCTGGGTGCACACCGGCGACGGGCTCTCGGCGACCACCGACCGGCCCGAGGCGTACCACGCCGGGCATGCGGTGCGGGTCGACGGCGACGGGCCGCGGCTGCTCGATCTGCTGGGCTGAGCGGCGCCGCCGCCGATCGCGGGCCGGGCGGCGATCGGCCGCCGCCCACGACGTCCCCGGCGACGAGCCCGTACCCGGTACGCTGCGCTCCCACCCGCTCGGAAGGAACCACCCGTGTCCGCTCGCGATCGCCTTGCCTCTCCGTACCGTCGGCCCCTCGCGGCCGCGGGCCTCGCCACCGCGCTGACGCTGGCCGTAGCCGGCCTCGCCGGCCCCGGGGCGAGCGTCGCGGGTGCGGCCACCAAGCCCACCTGCAAGCCCGAGCAGAAGGCGCAGAAGCGTGACGGCCGTTGGAAGTGCGTCAAGCGCAAGGACGCCGTGCAGCCCCACGAGATCACGCTGGTCGCCGGCACGCTCAAGGACGGCGCGTTCGGGGCCACCGGCTACATGCGGTTCCCCAAGCCCGTGACCGGCACGGCCTACGGCTACTGGCAGGTCTCCAACGGGCTCGGCCGCCACCGCGTGGCCTTCACCTTCAAGAACCTCAAGAAGACCCAGTACACGCCGTTCACGGTCGGCAAGCTGATCCCGGTGCCGCTCAACGGCCGCTCGATGTCGCTGCAGCTCGTGATCGGCAAGACCAAGTCGAACGTCTACGCGCTGTAGCGGCGGCTCCGCCCGCCCGGCGGCGGATCAGCCGGCGGCCTCGGGCGCGAGCCCGGGGGCGAAGCTGACGCCGTGGACGATCGTCCCGTCGACCGCCTCCAGTTCCAGCTCGGCGACCGTCGAGACGTCGTGGGCGACCAGCCGGAACGCGCCGGGGTGCGGCACCGGCGTCCGCGCGCCGTTGACGATCAGCGCGCCCTCGCCGCCCTCCGGCGGCTCCGCCACCGCCCACACCTCGCCGGCGGTGTAGGTCCCCGACCACGGACCCTCCTGCTCGGGGCTCGGCACGACCAGCAGCGCGTCGTCGTCGTCGACCGGGCGCAGCGGGGCGAGCGGCTCGTCGTCGCGACCCAGCAGCTCCAGGATCGCCTGCTCGGTCTCCCGGTAGCCGCCCTCGCCGTGGTGGTAGTCGACCAGCCAGCTCTGGCCGTCGAACAGGTAGCGCGACGGCCAGCCGGGCGCCTCCATCTCGTCGCGGTAGCGGGCGTCGTCGTCGACCAGCACCGGGAACGTGATCCCCAGCCGCTCGACGGCCGCCTTGACCGTGTCGTACCCCTGCGAGCAGGGGAACCCGGGCCAGTGCGCGCCGACCACCCGCAGGCCGTCCTCGGCGTAGCGCTCGTGCCACCGCTGGAGGTACTCCAGGCTGCGGATCGACGCGGGGCGGCAGAAGTCCCAGAACTCGACGAGGACCGGCCGGCCCTTCTGCTGGTCCATCCGCAGCATCGCGACGTTGACCCACAGCGCGGGCCGCGGGAAGACGGGGGCGGCGATCTTCTGCGCAGGTGCTCGCATCGGAGCGACACGGTACATCGTTCGTTCCGCTCACCTACCATCCGCCGGGTGATTCGCCCGGTGATCCGCCGTCGCTCGCGCCCCGCCACCGTGCTCGGCGTCGTCGGGGCGTCGGTCGCGGCGCTCGGCCTGCTGCCGGCGTCGGCCGCGGCCCACGGGTTGGCGGGGCCCCGCAGCCTGCCGCTGCCGGAGTGGCTGTTCGCCTGGGCCGCGGCGATCGTGCTGGTGGTCTCGTTCGTCGGCCTGTCGGTGCTCTGGCCACGACCGCGACTGGCACAGCTCGCGGTCGGCCGCTCGGTCGCCGTCCCGGCCGTGGTGCGCCGCGGCGGCCGGATCGTGCTCGGCACGCTCGGCGTGGCGATCTGGGCGCTCGTCGTCTGGGCGGGGCTGACGGGCACCAGCAACGTCCAGGCGAACATCGCCCCGACGATGGTCTACGTCGGCTTCTGGGTCGGCATTCCCGTCCTGTCGCTGTTCGTCGGCGACCTCTGGCGGGCGCTCAGCCCGTGGCGGGCGATCGCCGAGGCCGGGGCCTGGATCGGGACGCGGATCGCGGGCCGCGGCAACCTGCCGCAGCCGATCCCGTACCCCGAGCGCGTCGGCCTGATCCCGGCGGCGGTGGTGCTGCTGGCCTTCGGCTGGCTCGAGCTGGCCGCGCCGGAGCGCGACGCGCCGTCGCTGCTGGCGGTGCTGGCGCTGCTCTACTGCGCGGCGATGCTGATCGGCAGCAGCCTCTTCGGGCTGCGCTTCCTCGACCGCGTCGACGGCTTCGGCCAGTACTTCCGGCTGGCCGGCGCGCTGGCCCCGCTGCGCTGGCACGACGGTCGCCTGCACCTGCGCTGGCCCGGGACCGGGCTGGCCGAGGTCCGCCCCGAGCGCGGTCTGGCCGCCGTGATCCTGGTGCTGATCGGCGTGACCACCTTCGACGGGCTCTCGGGCGGCGAGCTGTGGAACAACGACGGGGCGATCGGTCCGACGCTCGAGGACCTCTTCACCGGCCTCGGCCTCGGCATCAACGCGGCGGCGAGCCTGGCGCGGAGCCTCGGGCTGCTCGCGGTGGTCGGCATCGTCTGGGCGTTCGTCTGGGTCGGCATCCTCGGCATCCAGCGCGTCGATCCGGCTCGGCGCGCGCCGAGCGACCTGCTGGGACGGTTCGCGCCGACGCTCGCGCCGATCGCGATCGGCTACGCCGTCGCCCACTACTGCACCCTGCTCGCCCAGGGCGCCCAGTCGCTCGCCTACCTGATCTCGGACCCGCGCGGCGACGGCGCCGACTGGTTCGGCACCGCCGGCTGGGGGATCGACTACAGCCTGCTGACCGGCGACGGTGCCTGGTACTTCCAGGTCGTCGCGCTGGTGCTGGGTCACGTCGCCGGGCTGGTGGCGGCCCACGACCTGGCGCTGCGGACGTTCCGCAGCCCGCGGGCGGCGGCCCGCTCGCAGTACTGGATGCTGGCGGTGATGGTCGGCTTCACCTCGCTGGGGCTATGGTTGCTCTCGTGATCCCCGTCCTCGCCCACGTCGGCCACTGGTACCACGTGCTGCTCTACCTGCTGCCGGTGCTGCTCGTGGCCGGGGGGCTCTGGTACGCCGGCAAGCGGCTGCCGGACGAGGACGCGCTCGACGAGTACGACGAGCTCGACGACCCGGACGGCCTCGGGCGGCCGACCGGGGTCTGAGGACCTATAGGGATAGGTCCTCAGACGTCGTCGCAAAAAGATCGGCCGCCCGTGGCGGCCGCTGAAACGTCGCAGGATCACCACCCGAACCCTCGGTCAGCGTCGCGCCGTCTCTCCGCGCGAGGCGTGCGGCGAACCTTCACGGCGGCTGAACATCACGTGCGAAAAGGCACAGTTCTCGCTCGACACGCAACCTCTGGCGCGGTTCGGGGTTCTGGGGTATACAACCCGCAAACCCCAGTCCGTCCGAGGCACGCCGTGCTGACGCAGAACCACGAACTCCATCGGTTGCTCGATTCCGTCGCCGACACGCGGGAGATCGTCGTGCGGCGCACGGACGCGGACGATGCGCTGCTCGCGGCCTGGGAGGACGCCCGCGACGACGCGATCGAGGCGTGGACCGCCTGGGTCGCCGCCGGAGCGGGGCGCGCCGACGCGTGGGCCGTCTATGTCGCCGCCCGCGACCGCGAGGACGCCGCGCTGGAGGCGCTGATCGCCAGTCCGCCGCTCGCCGCAGCCGCCGGCTGAGCGTCCGTTCTCAGTCTGGAGCGTGGCCGTCGCCGTGCGGGGCGGCGGCGGAGGGCTCGGCCGGCGTCACCGGCGGCAGCGAGCGGACCGCCTGGACGTCGTGCGCCAGGCCCTCCGAGGTCAGCTTGTCGACCGGGAACGCCACCCGCTGCAGGCCGTCGCCGTCGACGACCAGCACGTAGGCGGAATGGTCGAACTCGGGTCCCTGGGGCTGGATCGCGTAGGCGTCCCAGAGCGGGCGCAGCGCCGCCTCGTCGCCGATCAGGAAGTGCGCGCGATCGCCCAACCGCATCTTGTTGAGGAAGCGCTTGGTCGCCTCGGGCGTGTCGTTCGGCGGGTCGACGCTGACGATCAGCGTCGGCGCCGGCTCGTCCAGCTGGTCGAGCGCGCCCGCGATCTCGCGCGCCGCCGCCGGGCACGTGTCGTCGCAGTTCGCGAACAGGAACGTCACGATCACCGGCTGCCCGCGGAAGTCCGCGATGCTGACCTGGTCGCCGTTCTGGTCGCGCAGCCGGAAGTCGGGGGCGGGCGCGGCCGGGCGGGTCGCGCCGACGAACGGCGAGTCCGCGCTGGCGATCCCCGCCTCCAGGCCGCCGGCGGGGGCACCGGGCCGGGCCAGGGCCAGCACCGCGATCACCCCGAGCAGGACCACGGCGGTGACGAGCAACGACAGTCGGATTCGGGCGTGCACCACGGTAGGATCGAGGGTAGAGCCTTCTCCCTCCGGTCCGCGTCGTGCACCGGCTCGCGCGGCGGGGCTGAGCGGCGGATCGCACGGAACGCCGCCGTTCGGGGGCGCTACACTTTGTAAAGTACTTAATCCCTATGGACGTTCAGGTGATGGCATGACCCCCTCGGGAGCGGAGTTCGTCCGCCAGATCAAGGGCCAGGTCGAGGAGATCGACCCGACGCAGGTCCACGAGGTCCTCTTCGACGAGGACGTCGTGCTCGTCGACGTGCGCGAGAGCGACGAGGTCTCCGCCGGCAAGCTGCCCGGCGCCGTCCACGTCCCGCGCGGATTCCTCGAATCGCGGATCGACGGCGCCGTCGGCGACCGCGGCAAGCGCGTCATCCTCTACTGCGCCTCCGGCAACCGCTCCGCGCTCGCCGCCCGCACCCTGGTCGAGGACCTCGGCTACGAGCGCGTCGAGTCGATGACCGGCGGCTACACGCTGTGGAAGGACCGCGGCTACGAGG
>CAZFIQ010000162.1:3154-5951 GCA_964519185.1 uncultured Patulibacter sp. | reverse complement strand
GCGCGCTCGCGGGTCAGACCGCCGGCGCCGAGCGCCGACAGGCGGCGGCGGTGCGTGAGGCCCGACAGCGAGTTGTTCTGGTCCATGAACTGCGACAGCTGCGAGGAGCCGAAGAACTCCTTGAGCGCCGCGGAGACCGGGCGGATGTTGACGATCGACTGCGGCGTGATCGTGTCCTCGTCCTCCGTGGTGAGGCGCTCGCGGACGACGCGCTCCATCCGGTAGAGGCCGACGCGGAAGGCGTCCTGGATCAGCTCGCCGACCGTCCGCAGGCGGCGGTTGCCGAAGTGCTCGTACTCGTCGAGCAGGTCGGCGACGGGCTCGCGCGGCATCGCCGAGGCCTCGGCCGCGTAGTCCTTGATCTCGACGTCCTCGTCCTCCGGGATGCCGAGCTCACGCGGGAGGCGGATCAGCTCGCCGATCAGGGCGTAGATGTCCTCGGGCGTCAGGTGACGCGTCTCGAGGTCGATGTCCAGGCCCAGGCGCGAGTTCAGCTTGTAGCGGCCGACCCGGGTCAGGTCGTAGCGCTTGGGGTCGAAGAACAGCGTCTGCAGCAGGGCGTACGCGGCGTCGACCGTCGGCGGCTCGCCGGGGCGCTGCTTCTTGAACAGCTCGACCAGGGCGCCGCGCTTGGCGCGGGTCGCCTCGGTGTCGGTCAACAGGGTGTTGCGGATGTAGGCCGAGCCGTTGAAGCGCTCGAGCAGCGTCGCGTCGAGCGCGTCGATGTCCGCGTCGGACTCCTCCACGTCGGCGTCGAGCTCGGGGTTGTACTCCATCGCCCGCAGGAGCACGGTGACCGGCAGCTTGCGCTTGCGGTCGATCCGGACGAAGACCTTGCCCTTCTTGTCGATCTCGAGCTCCAGCCAGGAGCCGCGAGCCGGCATCAGGTTGGCGACGAAGACCTGCTTCTCGCGGTCCTTCGGCTCCATCAGGTACGCGCCCGGCGAGCGGACCAGCTGCGTGACGACGACGCGCTCGGTGCCGTTGACGACGAACGTGCCGCGCTCCGTCATCCACGGGAAGTCGCCCATGAAGACGGACTGCTCGCGGATCTCGCCGGTCTCGCGGTTGACGAAGGCCACCTCGACCGACAGCGGCCGCGAGTAGGTCTGGCCCTTCTCCTTGCACTCCGCGAGGGTGTGGGTCTCCTCCCCGAACTCCAGCTCGCCGAACTCCACGGCGAGGTTGCCGGTGTAGTCCTCGATCGGCGAGATGTCATCGATGGTCTCGCGGAGTCCCCCCTCGGTACCGTTGACCAGCCACTCGAACGAGCGACGCTGGATGTCGATGAGGTTGGGGACTTCGAGGACCTGGTCGAGGCGCGCAAACGAGCGGCGCGTCCTCAGGGCGTTGACCGTGGACAAGGCGGCGACTCCTCGGAGGGTCGTGTATCGGGCGAGGATTCACCGTCGTCGGATCGCGCACCCGCGAGCACCGGACGGTGAACAGCTAAAAGCTAGCACACGGAAGCATGGACCCCCGTGCACGAGGTCGATCGGCGCTCACGGACCCCGCCCGGGTCCCCGCGTATGTGGCGTGGGAACCGACTGAAGGGCGGCTGCGACTATTGGCCGACCGGCACAGTGTAGCGGGCGATCCCGCGGCGCGCAGGGCAGACGCTCTGCGCGGGCCGTCGGCGTCAGGCGTCGCCGGCGATGTCGCCGCCGAGGCGGCGGATCGCGTCGCCCGCCTCCTCCTCGCTGACCCCAGTGATCTCGCGGTAGCGGCGGGCGGCCGCCAGCGGACGGCCACTGGCGATCAGCTCGTGGACCTCGGCGGCCTCCGCCGCCTCGCTGCGCTCCTGGGGCGTTCCCTCGACCACGGTCGTGGCCTCACCCGCGGTGAGCCCCTCGACCTGCGCCTCGAGGGCACGGATCCGCCGGAGCAGGCTGCTCCGGGAGGGCGGAGCGGGGCGACGGGAAAGTTCCACGGGAACGTCCTCTCTGACGGGTGTGAGGGATGAGCGCGAGGGGGCTCCTCCCGACCGTACCCTCCCCCGTGGTGCTTTGGCAACCGCGATCGTCGGCGTCGCGGTGGCGGGCTGGCGAGTCGAGCCCGGGCACCGCGCTGCACCGTCCCGCCCGCAGCGAAGACGTACAGCCCGCGGCGCGCCGAGCGGATCGCGCGCTGCACGCTCGACCGCCGTGCATCCCGGGGCGCGCCTACCGACCACCGCACTGCACCGCGCACCCAACGATCGCACCGTGCAGCCGTGAGCTCCGCGACGGCCCTCAGCGCGCCCAAACCCAACCGACCCGCATCCAGCGGCGCTCGGCGGCGCGGCCGGCCGCACGGATCACGACCCGGACCCGCGTCGCCCCGGCCGCCCGCAGCGCCCGGCGATCGGCCGGCCCGAGCGTCAGGCGCACGTTCGCCGTCCGGCCGGCGCGCACCCGGTACGCGGCACGCCCCAGCGACCGCTCCCCGCGGCCGTTCCGCGCCGGCAGCCGAAGCTCCACGTTGCCGCGGCAATCGGCGGCCGCGCAACGCAGTCGCAGCCGCCCGGTCGCGCCGCCCCCGCGCCGCCGCTCGAGCACCACCCGCACGCCGTCGGGTCGCGCGCGGCCCGACGGCGCGGCGATCGGCGCGGGCGCGGGCGCCGTCGGTACGGCCTCGGTCACGACGGGACCGGGACCGCCCGCGACGACCGGCAGCTCGGGGGCGAGCGGCGGCGGCGCCGGAGATCCGTCCGGAGCGGTCGGGTCCGTCGGGTCCGTCGGGTCGGTCGGGTCGGTCGGGTCCGTCGGGTCCGTCGGGTCCGTCGGGTCCGTCGGGTCCGTCGGGTCCGTCGGGTCCG
>CAZFIQ010000162.1:0-3054 GCA_964519185.1 uncultured Patulibacter sp. | reverse complement strand
TCGGGTCGGTCGGGTCGGTCGGGTCGGTCGGGTCGGTCGGGTCGGTCGGATCCGTCGGGTCCGTCGGATCGGTCGGATCCGTCGGGTCCGTCGGGTCCGCGGGAACCATCGGCACGAGCACTCGCGTCCGCACGCTCGCCGACGTCGCGTGACCGTCGCCCCGCAGCGGCGCGTCCCAGCCCGCCGTCACCTGGCCGTCGACCGACCGCTCGCCCGGCTCGCCGCCGGCGTCGATCCGCACCCGGAACCGCAGCTCGAACGGCGCCCCGTGCCGGACCCGGCCGCCGCGGTCGTGGGCCGCCGCCTGGCCGATCCGGAAGACCACCTCGCGGGCGTCCTCGCGGTACTCGCCGCGATCGTCGCCGACCCGATCGGTCGGCCGGCCCGCCGGCGCACCCGCCCCGGCCACGGTCCGCAGGCTCCCCGGGACGTAGCTGGTGCCCGCCGGGATCGCCGCCCGAACCGTCGCGCCGAGCGCCGGCTCGCGGCCCCCGTTGCTCCCGCTGATCCGGTACTCCAGCTCGTCGCCCGGCGCCAGCGGCTCGTCCCCCGCGTCGGTCGTCAGTGCGACGTCGAGGCCCGGCTCGTCGCGCCGCAGCGCCAGCTCGCGCAGCGCGTCCTCACCGCCGTTGAGCCGGTTCGAGTCGCCGGGGAAGATGCCGCGGTCGTCGTTGAACTGCCAGATCGTGTGCGCGGCCCAGCCGGCCGGCAGCGGGCCGATCGTCGACGCCCAGCGCGCCAGCCAGCGCGGCGACGTGGCCGCGAAGTCCGGCGCGTCGCCGGTGCAGGCCCGCCACCAGCGGGTCGACGTGTAGATCACCGGATGCCGACCGGTCCGGGCGTAGATCCGGCTGACGAACCCGCGGATCCACGCCACCAGCTCGGCCGGGGTCAGGTCGTAGCACATGTCCCCGCCCGCGACGTAGTTGTCCTCCAGATCCGCCGCCGGCGGCAGCGTCGTCCCGTCGGGGGCCCAGTGGCCGCCGTTGTCGACGAAGAAGTCGGCCTGCGCCACCGGGCCCGAGCGGTCCGGGCGAGCGAAGTGGTACGCCCCGACCCGCATCCCGACCGCCCGGGCGCCGGCCGTCTGCGCCGCCCACGTCGGGCTGCGGAAGGTCGTGCCCTCGGTCGCCTTGACGTACGCGAAGCGGGCGCCGTCGGCCCACGCCCGCGGCCAGTCGACCGTCGGCTGCCAGCCGGAGACGTCCATCCCCAGCAGGTGCTCCGGCCCCGCCGGGTCGGCGGACGCCGGCGCCGGGCGGTGCGCCCCGGCCACCACCACGAGCAGCAGGACGACGAGCGACGCGCGCCAGGCGGCGTGGAACGGCAGGGACATGCGAGGGACCTTCGGCGGGGAACGGCGGAAACGGCCGCGGACGGGCGGCGGGCCGGGCCCACGCTAGGCCCCGAAAGGCCGGACGGTGTGACCACCGCGTGTCCCGCGGGTGACGGTCCCGCTACCGCCGTCCGGACCGAGCCCCACGAGGCCGGCCGGTCACCGATGATCCCGCGGGGACGGCGCCGGCGCCGTCCCCGGAACGACGACGGGCCGCCCGAAGGCGGCCCGCTGTCGAAGCACGAGCAGCGCGTGCGCTGCCCGGAGCTACTTGAGGGTGACGGTGGCGCCGGCCTCTTCGAGCTCGCCCTTGAGCTTCTCGGCCTCGTCCTTGTCGAGCCCCTCCTTGACGGCGCCCGGCGCCTCGTCGACCAGCGCCTTGGCCTCCTTCAGGCCCAGGCCGGTGGCCGCGCGCACGACCTTGATGACGCCGATCTTCTTGTCGCCGGCGGCCTCCAGGATCACGTCGAAGGAGCTCTGCTCCTCGGCGGCCTCGGCGGCGCCACCGCCGCCACCGGCGGCCGGGGCGGCAGCGGCGACGGCCGTCGCCGACACGCCGAACTCCTCTTCGAGCGCCTTGATGCGCTCAGCCAGCTCGAGCACGGAGATGCTCTTGAGCTCGTCGATCCATTCCTGCGTGGTAGCCATGTGGGTTCTCCTGTGTGCGATTCGGGTGGTCTAGCGGGTCGATGCGGCGTTACGCCGACGCACCCGACTCGTCGGCCGACGCGTCCGCGTCGGCGTCGTTCTCGGTGGCGGGGACGTCGTCCCCGGCCGCCGTGTCGTCCTGCGCCTCGGCTTCGACGGCCGGGGCGTCCTCGGCGGGAGCCACCGCCGGCGAATCGCCGGAGGGGATCTCGCCCGATTCCTTCTTCTCCTGCACGCCACCGAGCGCGATCGCGAGACCGCTGATGAGCGCGTTGAGGCCGCGGGCCAGGCCCGTGATCGGCGACGCGACGACGCCGACCAGCTGGCCGTACAGGACGTCGCGGGAGGGCAGCTTGGAGATCGCCTGGATCTCGTCGACCGACAGCGCCTGGCCGTCGAGCAGGCCGCCCTTGAAGGCCGGCATGTCGTCGTTGGCCTTGGCGAAGGTGGTGATCGCCTTGGCCGTCGCGGCGACGTCGCCCTTGACGTAGGTCAGGGCGGTCGGACCGCTGAGGAAGCCGCGCAGGCCCTCGGCCGACTCGCCGACCTCGGTGATCGCCCGGCCGGTCAGCGTGTTCTTCGCGACCGCCAGGGTCGCGTCGTTCTCGCGCAGGGCCGAACGCAGCTCGGCCGCCTGGGTGACGGTGAGCCCGCGGTAGTCGACGGCGAGGACGGCTTCCGACGTCTGGATGTTCTCGACGATCTCTGCGACCGCCGCGATTTTCTGTTCCCGGTTCATGAGCCTCCTGTCTCGGGCTTCCGGCCGTCTGGTGACGGCCTGCCGAGGGTCTTCGGGGGCGACGTGAAGGTGTGGCAGCGACCGCTAGGCGGCAGCGGCAACACGCTCCTCGGCGCTCGCCCGTGCACTGGACTGATCGATCTTCACGCCGGGACCCATCGTCGAGGCGACGGTCACGGTACGGATGTAGCGGCCCTTGGCGGCCGACGGCTTGGCGCGGTTGACCTCTTCGAGGACCGCGGCCAGGTTGTCCGCCAGCTGCTCGACCGGGAACGACGCCTTGCCGATCGGCAGGTGGACGATCGCGGTGCGGTCGGTGCGGTACTCGACC
>CAZFIQ010000161.1:0-5959 GCA_964519185.1 uncultured Patulibacter sp. | reverse complement strand
CGACCAGGACGACGTGATGGGGACCTTCGAGCGCGTGATGGCGAAGGCCTTCGCCGCCGGCGGCCTGGACGTCGGCGCGCCCGCCTGGGAGCGGATGGCCTACGACGAGGCGGTCCTGCGCTACGGCAACGACCGTCCCGACCGGCGCTTCGGCCTGGAGATCCAGGAGCTGTCCGCCGCGCTGAAGGAGACCGAGTTCAAGGTCTTCGCCGGCACGCTTACGTCCGGCGGCGTCGTCCGCGGGATCAACGCGGGCGGCCTGACCGTTCCGCGCAAGCAGCTCGACGAGCTGACCGAGATCGCCAAGAAGGCCGGCGCCGGTGGCCTGGTCTGGGGCTTCGTCGAGCCGGACGGCTCGTGGCGCTCGCCGATCGCCAAGTTCCTCACGCCGGAGGAGATCGAGGCGATCAAGACGACGCTCGACGCGTCCGAGGGCGACCTGCTGCTGATCGTCGCCGACCAGGCGCCGGTCGCCGCCAACGTGCTCGGCACGCTGCGGCTCGAGCTGGCCGACCGGTTCGACCTGCGCGAGGACCGCAACGACGTCCTCTGGATCGTCGACTTCCCGTCCTTCGAGCGCTCCGCCGACAACCAGCGCTGGGACGCGGTGCACCACCCGTTCACCCAGCCCTGCGCCCCGGACGGCAGCGACGTCACGGCCGAGGACCTGGCCGACGGTGGCCGCTTCGGCAACGACGGATCGGAAGGGCCCGGCGCCCTCCGCTCGCGCGCCTACGACCTGGTCGTCAACGGCTGGGAGGTCGGCGGCGGCTCGATCCGCATCAACCGCGTCGACCAGCAGCAGGCCGTGCTCAGCCTGCTCGGGTTCTCCGCCGAGGACGCGCAGGAGCAGTTCGGCTTCCTGCTCGACGGCCTCAAGGCCGGCGCCCCGCCGCACGGCGGCATCGCCTTCGGGATCGACCGCCTGGCCGCGCTCTGCGCCCGCCGCGATTCGCTGCGCGACGTGATCGCGTTCCCGAAGACCGCGTCCGGCGGCGACCCGCTGACCGGCGCGCCGGCCCCGGTCGAACCGAAGCAGCTGGGTGAGCTGGGACTCAAGTCGACGGTCGCCCCGCCCGCGACGTCGGGCGCGTAGACGCGTCGCATCTCGAGCCGGCCAGCGCTCGGCAGTACGTTCGTACGGCTCTCGCACTGGCCACCCCGACCTGCTCGGTCTCCGCATCCCGACGACGCGGGCGGCACCCGGTACGCAGACAGCGTGGAGTTCTGACGTCCTACGTCGGGTCCGGCGCCGCGTCGCGTGACCGTGCGGGAGGCGGGGTTGGCGGGCCGTGGTCAATCCCGATCCGGGCGTGCAGGCGGCGGAGCGGGGCGGGGGACCACCAGTTCCACTTGCCCAGCAGCGCCATCAGCGATGGCACCAGCAGCGCGCGGACGACGAACGCGTCGAGCAGCACGGCGAACGCCGCGCCGGCGCCCAGCTCCTGCAGGAAGACCACGTCCGACAGCAGGAACGCGCCCAGCGCCACCGCCAGCAGGATCGCCGCGGCGGTGACGATCCCGCCCGTCCGCTGGATCCCGATCGCGACGGCCTGGCGCTCGCTCCAGTCCGGGTGGGCGTCGCGCGCCTCCTTGATCCGGGTCAGCAGGAAGACCCCGTAGTCGGTCGAGAGGCCGAAGACGATCGCGACCATCACCAGGAAGTCGGTCTGCTCGATCCCGCCCTGGCTGCGGTAGCCGAGCAGGTTCTCGAAGCGGCCGTCCTGGAAGACGAAGACCAGCATGCCGGTCGCGGCGGCGGTCGTCAGGACGTTCATCAGCAGCGTCTTGATCGGCAGCAGCACCGATCCGGTCATCAGCCAGAGGATCAGCAGCGTGCTCCCGACCAGCAGGCCGATCGCCAGCGGCAGCATCCGGCTGACCGCGGATCGCTGGTCGTGGAGCGACGCCGCGCTGCCCCCGAGCTCGGCCGGGAACGGCGCGTCGGTGGCGCGGAGCGCGCCGACCATCTCCAGCGACGCGGGGGAGATCATGCTCGAGGCGCCGCGGACGTCGATCATCCACAGGCCGTCCGCGAGCGGGCGCGGGTCGGCCACGCTCGCCACGTCCGGCACGGCCCGCAGGCGCTCGGCGTAGGCCGCCAGCTCGGGTCCGGCGTCAGCCGGAGCGTCGACCGCCAGGTAGACGGCGTTGGTCGAGAGCGCCGGGAAGTCCCGCTCGATCGCGTCGGAGACGACGCGCGCGCTCTTGCTCGTCGGCAGGATCGAGGCGTCGACGCCGGCCCACTCGGTCTTCAGCGACGGCGATGCGAGCAGCAGCATCACGGCCAGCCCGAGCACCGCGAACAGCGCGGGCCGGCGCATCACGCCGCGCGCCGTCGCGTACCAGCGACCCTGACCGTCCGGCAGCGGCTTGACGCGGCCCAGGCGCTTGCCGAGCAGGATGAACGCGGCGGGCAGGAAGCTCAGCGCGACCGCGCCGGCGACCAGCGACACCAGCGCGCCGCCGACGCCCATCGAGTACAGGAACGGCAGCGGGAAGACGCAGAGGCAGGCGAGGGCGGCCGCGATCGTGACCGAGCTGAAGACCACGGTCCGCCCGGCGGTCGCCATCGTCCGCCGGACCGCCTCCGGTGGCTCGAGCCCAGCACCGAGCTCCTCGCGGAACCGCGACACCAGGAACAGGCTGTAGTCGATCGCCAGGCCCAGGCCCAGGCCGATCACCAGGTTGAGCGCGAACGGCGACAGCTCGATCCCCAGGTTGACCAGGCGCAGCAGGGCGAAGGTGGTCAGCACCGACACGATGCCGACCGCCAACGGCAGTACGGCCGCGGCCACGCCGCGGAAGAACAGCAGCGCGAGCACCAGCAGGACCGGGAACGCCAGCAGCTCGCCCCGCGTCAGGTCCTCGGCCGCCTGCTGGTTGACCTGCATGAAGGCGACGTCGGCGCCGCCGAGCTCGACGTCGGCGCGCCCGGCGAAGGTCGTCTCGAGTCGATCGACCGCGTCCTTGCGGCTGGCGTCCGGGGCGAAGTTGGCCGCGACGATCGTCGAACGGCCGTCGGCCGAGACCAGTCCGCTGCGGTCGCCGGGCTGCGGGGCGACCACGGTGGCGACGGCGGGGTCCGCCTCCAGCGTCGCGACGGTCGACCGGACCGCCGGGTCGTCGGGCGCGCCGCGGACCAGGGCCAGCACGCCGGGCTCGGCGCTGGCTCCGGTCGCCCGCTCGACGGCGATCCGGGCGGCGGTCGATTCCGAGCCGGCGTCGTCGAACGCCCGCTCCGACTGGAGGCTCTGCGTGGCGGGACCGCCGAACAGCGCGGCGAGCAGGAACAGCAGCGCGGCGAGCAGCGCGACCCGGCGTGGGTGGTGCGTTCCGAGGTGGGCGAGGCGAGCGAGCATGAGGTCTCCGGCGGGCAGCGACTGTCGGTCGCTGAGCACTGTACATGTACAGCGATCATTTAGGAAGGAATCGCTGCCGACCACGGTCGCGAACGGTTCTGGCTAGGCTGATTGGATGGCGGTCCGGCCCCGCAGTCCACGAGGAGAAGGCGAGCGTCTTCGCGTCACGTTGCTCGACGTGGCGACCGAGATGCTGGCCGAGGTCCACGACATCGATCGCCTGTCGATCCGCGGCGTGACCTCACGAGCCGGCGTCAGTCCGTCCGCCCTCTACATGCACTTCGCGGACAAGGACGAGCTGGTCGGCGCGATCAAGGAGCGGTGCTTCACCGCCCTGCGGGAGTGGGTGGCCGACGCCGGAGCCGACGCCGACGATCCGCGGGCCCGGCTGTACGCGATGGGGAAGGCCTATCTCTCGTTCGCCCGCGAGCGCGCCGGCTGGTACGCGGTCTGCTTCCAGACGCGGTTCGGTGAGCTGCACGAGGAGAACCGGCCGCCGGCACGCGACACCGAGGACGCCGACGCGCTGATCTTCCTCGACCTGATGGACGCCGTCGCCGCCGTGATCGAGACCTCCGACGAAGAGCAGCTGTACGAGATCTCGACGATCATCTGGACCGCGCTGCACGGACGCGCGTCGCTGCTGCAGGCGATGCCGGTCTGCCCGCTGCCCGACGAAGACCGGTGGCTGGGACGGCTCGCATCGGTCGTGCTCGCCGGCGGAGCGGGCGGCCCGGGCGACCGCTAGCCGTCGCGGCCGCTCTCGGGCTCCCGGGGCCCGGGACGCCGTGCCTGCCGCGGCGGTCAGTAGCCGAGGTGGCGCCGCCGCTCCTCGCGCTCCTCGAGCTTCTTGGCCTTGCGCTCCTTGCGCGTGAGCTTGCGGCCGCGCTTGACGTCGGAGCCGCCCATGATCGAGATCAGCCGCAGGTGGACCACCGGCCCGCCGGGATCCGGGGTCGGGTCGCCGATCCGTGCCTCGTTGCCGCCCATCAGCGCGAAGTCGGAGATCTTGACGTTCATGTTGTCCGGGATCCGGATGTCGCTGCCGCCCATCAGCGAGAACACCGTCAGCTCGACGTCGTGGTCGGCCAGCTCGACGTCGCAGAGGTCGAGGTCGCTACCGCCCATCACGTTGATCGACGTGCAGCGACGCCCCAGCCGCCAGCGACCGTTGCGGGTGACGCCGCCCATCACGGCGACCAGCCAGTGGTCGCCGTCGTCCCCGACCCGCACCGGAACCCGGCCGGACGACCCCTCGAGCGCCTGGGCGCGTGCGCCCGCCGCCAGGTGGTCGCGGTAATCGGCCGGCACTACGACGTCGGTGACCAGCCGCTCCAGGTCGGCGCGCGTGACCGCCGCGTAGGCGGCGTCGAGCCGCTCGTCCAGCTCGTGGACCGTCAGGCGACCCTCGCCGGCCGCGTTGCGCAGCACCTCGGCGGTCCGCTCGCGCTCCTGATCGGACGCGCGCAGGGCCGGCAGGCCGGAGTCGCGGGACGGATGGTCGTCGGGGGCAGCCATCGCCCTCAGGGTACCGCGCCGCAGACGAACCGCCGCGCATCGAGGCGGGGGCCGGTGTCAGGCCGACGGCGGCGGCCCCGAGGCCGCGAGCGCCGCGATCCCCGGGCTGAGCACGTCGGTCACCCAGTCGACGAGCTGCTCCGGGTCGACGTCCGGGTTGGTCCGCCACCAGTACGCCAGGCCCTCCCAGGCGCCGTTGAGGGCCGCGGCCAGCGAGCCGATCCGCCACGGCTCCAGCTCGGCCCCGATCGCCTGGAGGGTCTCGGCCGTCAGCGACGCGATCAGCGCGCTCTGCTGCCGCCGGAGAGCGTGGATCGGCTCCGCGCCGGGCTCCGGTCCCGCCGTCAGCAGCAGGTCCCAGCCGCCACCGCGCTCGGCGACGTAGCGGATGAAGGCAACCGCCCCGGCACGCATCCGCTGCTCCGGTCCGGACGTCGACCGGGCCGCCGCGGTCACGACGTCGGCGAGCTCGCGTCCGGCGGCGTCGACGCACGCCAGGTAGAGCTCCTCCTTGTTGCCGACGAGGTCGTAGACGACCGGCTTCGACACCCCGGCGGCCGTGGCGATGTCGTCCATCGACGTCGCCTGGTAGCCGCCCTCGGCGAACAGCCGCAGCGCGATCCGGCGGATCTGCTGCTCGCGGACCGCCCGCGGGACGCGCCCGTGCGGGTAGTCCTCGACCCGCGGATCGGCCGCCGGATCCGGCGCGGAGGACGGGGCTCGATCGGCGGAGGCGGACATCGACTCCTATGTTCACCGATCGCGCGGCGGGACGCCCGACGCCGCCGGATCCGGGGCGTCGCCGGATCCCGGGACGGTCAGCCGCGCGGACCGGCGATCTCCGACGCCACCTCGGCGTACGCGTCACGCAGCTCGCGCTTGAGGATCTTGCCGCTGGCGTTCTTCGGCAGCGCGTCGATCGTCCGGAACGCCTTCGGGACCTTGAACCCGGCCAGCCGCTCGCGGCAGTGGGCGGTCAGCTCGGCGGCGTCGACGGTCCGTCCGTCGCGCGGTACCCAGACCGCGATCACGGCCTCGATCCACTGCGGATGCGGGATCCCCACGACGGCGACCTCGGC
>CAZFIQ010000160.1:3882-5973 GCA_964519185.1 uncultured Patulibacter sp. | reverse complement strand
TCCAACAAGTTCGGCTGGCTGGTCCTGACCACCGGCAACAAGAGCGAGATGTCGGTCGGCTACTCCACCCTCTACGGCGACAGCGCCGGCGGATTCGCCGTCATCAAGGACTGCCCGAAGACCCTCGTCTACGCGCTCTCCGAGCACCGCCGATCGCTCTCCGACGCCCCCTGGGCCGCCGACGACGGGGTGGTCGCGTCGATCATCGAACGGCCGCCGTCGGCCGAGCTGCGCCCGAACCAGCGCGACGACGACTCGCTGCCGCCCTACGACGTGCTCGACCGGATCCTCGAGGGCTACGTCGAACTCGACCTCGGACGCGACGCGCTGGTCGACCGCGGCCTGCCCGCCGCCGACGTCGACCGCGTGATCCGGCTCGTCGACCTGGCCGAGTACAAGCGCCGCCAGACGCCGCCCGGAGTCAAGATCACCCCGCGCGCGCTCGGCCGCGACCGGCGGCTCCCGATCACGAACCGCTACGGCGGCTGAGACGTCCGTAGGCGCGTCGCATCTCGCGGCCGCTGTCGCTCGGCAGTACGGATGTACGGCTCTCGCTCTGCGGCCGCGATCTGCTCGGCCTACGAACGCCTCAGGGGCGCGTCGCATCTCGCGACCGCTGTCGCTCGGCAGTACGGATGTACGGCTCTCGCTCCGCGGCCGCGATCTGCTCGGCCTACGAACGCCTCAGGGGCGCGTCTGTCTCACGAGCGCGGGCCGCGCGAAGTGAGGTGCGTGTAGGTCGAGCAGGTCGGTGCGGGTGGCGTGAGAGCCGTACGCCGGTACTGCCGAGCGGCGCCCGTACCGAGAAGCGACGCGCCTACGCGCAGCTCACGAGCGAGGGCGGATGGCGACCACCATCCGGGTCACGGCGCAGAGGCGATCCTGGTCGTCGGTGATCCGGACGTCCCAGACCCAGGTCGTCCGGCCCTTGTGGATCCGCTCCGCGCGCGCGTGGATCGTGCCCTCGAGCACCGGCCGCAGGAAGTTGGTGCTGTTGGAGAGCCCCTGGGCGACCATCCCGTCCTCGAAGACCCCCGCCATCGTCGCCAGCGACGTGACCGACTCGGCGATCACCGCGTAGATGCCCCCGTGGACCAGACCCATCGGCTGCTTGATGTGGTCTCCCACCGGCAGCGTCGCCTCGATCCAGTCCTCCCCGGAGTCGCCCAGGCGGAGGCCGATCGTCCCGTCGAGGGTCTGATCTAGCGGGACCGGGGTGGGCAGCGCGGACAGGGCGGACAGGTCCATCGGCGTATGGTACGCGGCCGCTCGCGTGGGCGGGTTCGTCGTGCACGGCGTTACACGTTCCCAACGCGAACGTCGGTAGGCTAGCCCGCCGATGGCGCGTTTGCAGGAACTTCACCCCGACCAGCAGGCGGTCCTGCGGCTGGTGCTCGGGCGCGGCATGAGCTACGCCGAGCTGGCCGACGTGCTCGGACTGCCCGCCGACCGCGTTCGCGAGCGGGCGCTCGACGCGATCGACGGCCTGGCGCCGGACGACGTCGACGGCCTCGAGCTGGACGATCGTGACCGGATCGCCGACTACCTGCTGGGGCAGCAGGACGACGCCGCGCAGCACGAGACGGAGCGGCTGATCGCTGACAGCGCCGGGGCCCGGGAGTGGCTCCGCCGGCTCACGCCCGAGCTGAGCGCGCTCAGCGCCGACGCCCGGCCGCTGCCGGGACCGCTGGCCGACGCCGCCGGGTCGGACGGCAGCATCACCGCGGCCTTCGCCGCGCTCGACGGCAACGACGACGGCTCCCGGTCGTGGATGCCGGTGCCGCTGGCCCGTCTCTGCGCGCGTCCGCTCGGCCGCGTCGCGGTGGGCGTGATCAGCCTGCTGCTCGTCGCCCTGGTGGTCCTGCTGGCGACCGGCACCCTCGGCGGCGGCGATGATTCCGGCGAGGAGTCCGCGGGCGGCGGGGACGCGGCCGGCGCCTCGGCGTCCGCCGACGAGACCAGCGAAGCCGCCCTCGCGGTCGCGGTCGCCTCCGCGCTCCCGACCCAGATCAACTTGAACCCGCCGCCCTCGGCCACGGGCGCCGCCGCCAACGCCAAGGCCGTCGGTCAGCCCAACATCAACGACAACAT
>CAZFIQ010000160.1:2041-3872 GCA_964519185.1 uncultured Patulibacter sp. | reverse complement strand
CGCGTCTACTCGATCTGGATCAGCGGAGGCGGGCAGCCCACCGCGCTGCTCGGGCGGCTCGACAAGATCGCGGGAAGCGACGAGTCGCTGGTCGACGAGAACGGCAACGTCGCGCCGGTCTTCGTCGGGTTCGCGACGCGCAGTTCGTCCGACGATCGCGACCGGATCATCGACGCTCGCCCCTACACGCGGCTCCGCGTCACCCGCGACAGCCTCGACGCGACGAAGCCCGGGACGACGGTGCTGCGGGGCTCGCTGGAGCGCACCGCCGCCGACGATCGCACCACCGACACGCCCACCGACGGTGGAGCGGCCGCCGACGACACGACCGACGCGAGCGCCACCGGAACGACCGAGTAGCGGCGGCGCGGCGGATCAGCGCGCGGCGGCCGTCGCGTTGGCCAGCCGCGACAGACGGGCCAGCGCGTCTCCGGCGTGCCGCCGCGACGCCCGCCGTCCCAGCGCGCGGGCGGCGATCCCGCTGCTGGCCAGCTCACGCTCGACCAGCACGGTGACCGCGCAGCCGTCGCCGTCGGGCTCCAGCTGGACCTCGAGCACGCTGGCCTTCAGGACCCCGGCGAACGGCGTGCCCGCCAGGTCCTGCTGCCAGCGCTGGCGCTGCTCGCGACGCGACGCGACGACCCGCCAATCGGACCGGACCGGCACCCCGCGGGCACTGCGGACGACCATCGTGAAGCGGCCGCCCTGGACGTCCTCGGCGCGCTCCGCGTGCGGCCACCACGCGACGGCCCGTCCGGGGTCGGCGATCAGGTGCCAAACTTCGGCGGGGCTCGCGGCGACGGTCCCGCGGACCGCGGCGTTGGCGGTCGTCGTCATCGCTCGGATCCGGTCGGGGTCACGGAATCAGCCGGCGCAGGTCCCGCACCAGCAGCAGGTGCTTGAGCCGCATCGTGGTCGAGGCCAGCGTCTCGAGCGCGGTCACCGCCTCGGTCCGTCGCTCGGTGCTGCGTGACCGCAGCGACGGTCCCAGCAGCTGCTCGAGCAACGCGCCCTCGCGGTCGGCCGAGCTGCGCAGCACCCGCAGGTGCCGGCCGCCGACGCCGTAGCGCGAGAGCTCGACCGCGGCCCGGACGATCTCGCGCTCGTCGTCGTCGAAGACGATCGCGCCGGCGACGGCCGAGCCCTCGATCACGCCGTAGTCGCGCAGCTCCTTGACCAGCTCCGGGGTCGCCCGGGTGTCCTCGCAGAGCTGCTCGACGGTGTGGATCGGCGCGCCGCTGGCCCCGGGACGGAGCGCGATCGCCCGCGGACCGGACGACTCGCCGGCGGTCGGCTCACCGGCCGGCTCGGCCCCCGGCGCGACCCGCGGCGTCTCCTGGCCCCGTCCGGCGGCGAGCTCCTGGCGGATCACCCGCAGCGGCAGGAACTCGTCGCGCTGCAGTCGCAGGATCGTCCGCAGCCGCTCGACGTCCTCGCTGCTGAACAGGCGGTAGCCGCCCGTGGTCCGGCGCGGCTGGAGCAGCTTCTGCTCCTCCAGGTAGCGGATCTTGGAGATCGAGATGTCCGGGAACTCGCCGGACAGCAGCTTGCAGACCTGGCCGATCGTCAGCGGCCGGCCGCTGCGGCCGGCCGGACGGGTCGCCCCGCCGTCGCCTTCGCGGTCAGGCGCCGCAGCGGCTTCCGGGGGACGCGGTTCGGTGGCCACGCCGGGTCCTCACCGGCCGAGGAAGGTGAGCTTGAACTTGCCGACCTGGACCTCGTCGCCGTCCTGCAGCAGCACGCTGTCGATCCGGTGGCGGTTGACGTAGGTGCCGTTGAGCGAGCCGAGGTCGTCGATGTGCCAACCGTCGCTGCGGGAGACGAGCAGCGC
>CAZFIQ010000160.1:0-2031 GCA_964519185.1 uncultured Patulibacter sp. | reverse complement strand
GCGCATGATCGCGCGAGACGGTGACGTCGTCGAGGAACAGCGTGCTGTCGGGACGCCGGCCGATCGACACCCGGTCGCCCTCCAGCGCGAGGCTCTCCCCCTCCAGGCCACCGCCGGTGCGCACCACGAGCGCGGCCCCGCCGGTCTGGCGGGCGGCGGCCAGGTCGAGCGCGGCCTGCTCCCCCGTCTCCTGGAGCTGGTAGGTGGCGGTGCTCGGCCCGTCACCCTGGGCGATGTCGGCCAGGTAGGCACCGCACTTCGGACAGAAGTTGGCGGCGGCTCCGGCGACGAATCCGCACTCGGGGCAGTGGACGGCCATCAGCTGGCTGCTTTCGGTCCGTTGGTGGGCGGGTCGGCGGGGGCGTCGGGATCGGGCACCAGCCGCAGCGTCGATGCGCGGTTGGCGAGGATCTCGGTGAGCCGGTCGACATCGGCGTCCGCGATGATCGCGTCGCCGTCGTGGTGACGCACGCGCAGGCGGCTGACCAGCTCGGCCCGCAGGATGTCGATCTGTCCGTGCAGGATCCGCCGGCGGTAGCTGACCTCGGTCTCTTCCGCGGTGAGGCGATCGATCATCGCCTTGAGTTCCTCGTCGGCCAGGCCGCCGAGATCAGAGAAGGTCTCGTCCATGCTGCGGAAGGCTCCGGTTCACGTGGTCACCAGCCCCAGCATACCAGCGCTACGCTCGATTTCTCAACCTACGGTTGAGGGTCGAGGTCGACCCGTAACGACCTTGCCGCTGCCCGCTATCGGCCCAGCGGGGCCGCCGCCGCGGCCCGTCGCTCGCGCAGGATCCGCCGGGCGTCCCGGGTGTAGACCACCGCCGCGATCAGCGCCAGCACCAGGCCGACGATCACCAGCACGGTGCCGATGCCGGAGAGCCCCACGAGCGCCGCGAACAGGCCGGACATCGTGGGCCAGACCGCCAGCCGACCCCACCAGTTGACCTGCAGCTTGACCCCCTGCGCGATCGCCGCCCGGCCCGCGGCCAGCATGTACAGCTCGCGCAGCACCAACACGGCCAGCGCCCAGTGCGGCAACAGGTCGAAGTGCCAGCAGACGATCCCGCCGGCGAGCACCAGCGAGCGGTCGGTGACCGGGTCGAGCAGCGCGCCGAAGCGGCTGTACTGGCCGGTCGCCCGCGCCAGGAATCCGTCCAGGTAGTCGGACCAGCCGATCAGCGCGAAGATCACCGCCGGCAGCGCCTCGGTGCCGGTCTCCGTCCGCAGGGCGAGCACCAGGAAGACCGGGATGCAGGCCAGGCGCAGCAGGCCGACGGCGTTCGGCAGCGTCCAGACCCGCAGCGGCGCGCCGTCCAGGGTCTCCGGCGGCGGCGGCCCCGAGCGATCGATCCCGAGCAGCCGGTACGCGGTCATCCGGGCGCGCTCGGTCTGCTCGCGGGTCCGCTCCCGCACCTGCTCGGTGCGCTCCCGCACGCGCTCGGTCTGCTCGCGCGTGCGGTCGCGCACGAGCTCCTTCCGCTCGCGCGTGCGCTCCCGCACCTGATCGGCGCGCTCGCGCGTCCGGCGGCGCCGCGGTCCCGGGCCGCCCGCCTCGTCGTCGTCCGGCCGTGGGTCGCCGGTCGCCGGGTTCAGGGCACCCGCCCCCACAGCGCCTGGACGGCGTCGACCAGCCCGTCGATCGGCAATCCGCCCTCGACGTCCTCCGATCCGCGGCGAATCTGAACCTCGACGCGACCCTCAGCCAGGCCCCGCTTGCCGACGGTGATCCGCAGCGGCGCTCCCAGCAGCTCGGCGTCGGTCAACTTCGCGCCGGCGCCGCCGGGTCGGTCGTCGAGCAGCACGTCGAAGCCGGCCTGCTGCAGCTCGCCGTAGATCCGCTCCGCGGCCTCCAGCTCGGGGCCGTCGGGCTTGCCGAGCGCGACGACCTCGATCTCGAACGGCGCGATCGCCTTGGGCCAGGCGATTCCGCGCTCGTCGTGGAACTGCTCGACCGCGGCCGCGACGACTCGCGCCGGCCCGATGCCGTACGAGCCCATCACGACCGACTGCTCGTTGCCGTCCTCGTCGA
>CAZFIQ010000159.1:4976-6014 GCA_964519185.1 uncultured Patulibacter sp. | reverse complement strand
GCCTGCGCCAGGAACGACGCGGGTTCGCGGCGGAAGGTCACCCACAGGTCGCGCCCGAGGATCGCGACGAAGGCGCGGCGGCGGGTCCCCGGCGCGGCGCGGACATCGGCGGTGCCGGCCGTCCGGGTTCCGCCGGCGGGCGACGCGGCGCCGCTCGGCTCGGGCGAGGCGTGGGTCGTGGACATCAGCGCAACTCCCGGCCGGTCAGGTGGACGAAGACGTCCTCGAGCGAGCCCTCGAGGCGGCGGAGGTCGATCAGCTCCAGCCCGGCGTCGCCGACCGCGGTGGCGATCGCCGCGGCGTCCGGCGTGCCGTAGCAACGGACGGTGGTGCGGTTCTCGTCGGTGGCGGTGACGTCGGCGCGCTCGACGCCGGGGACCGCGGCGAGGATCGTGGCCGGGTCGTGGCCGACGGACGACGGCGGCGCGGAGCCGCTGGCCGGTGCCGCGGCCGTCGTCGTGGCGGACCCGGGTGACGTGCCATCGGTTGTCTCGACGGTGACCTCCACCCCCGACTCGGACGGCAGCAGTCGCCGCAGGCCGCGCGGGGTGTCGAGGGCGATGATCCGGCCGTGGTCGACGATCGCGATCCGGCGGCAGAGCTGATCGGCTTCGGCCATGTCGTGGGTCGTCAGCACGATCGTCGTGCCGCGGGCCTGCAGGTCGCGGATGGTGTCCCAGAGGAAGAGCCGCGACTGCGGGTCCAGGCCGGTGGTCGGCTCGTCGAGCATCAGCAGCTGCGGCTCGTGGATCAGCGCACGCGCGATCATCAGCCGCTGCGCCATCCCGCCCGAGTACTGGTCGACGCGGTCGTCCTCCCGGCCCTCCAGACCGACGCGGGCCATCAGCTCGCGGGCCATCCGGCCCCGCTCGCGCCGGCCGTAGCCGAAGTACGCCGCATGGAAGGTCAGGTTCTCCAGTGCGCTCAGGCTGCGGTCCAGGTTGCTGCGCTGCGGCACGACCGCCAGCCGCCGCTTGACCGAGACGGCCTCGCGGGTGACGTCCAGGCCGTGCACCAGCACGCGCCCGCCGGTCGGCG
>CAZFIQ010000159.1:0-4966 GCA_964519185.1 uncultured Patulibacter sp. | reverse complement strand
CCCGCCCCGTTGGGGCCGAGCAGGCCGAAGATCTCGCCGCGCTCGACGTGGAAGTCGAGCCCCGCGACCGCCTCCGGTCCGTCGGGCTTGTAGCGCTTGCGCAGCCCCTCGACGAGGATCGCGGGGTCGTTCGGCGGGACGGCGGTGGGGGCGCTGGAGGCGGGGCCGGAGTCGGGATCGGAGTCGGTGCCGGCGGCGGGAGACGGTGCGGAGGCGGCCACGGCGAGAAAGCCTACGCCGACCGGTCGTCGTTCGACGTGCGTGGCGCGTTCCACGGCGACCGGTCGTCGTTCGACGGGCGCGGTGACGTCCGGTGCCGACCGGTCGCCGTTCGACGTCCCCGACACGTTCTACCCCGACCGGTCGGCGTACGACGGGGCGGCGAGCGCCCGACGGTCAGCCGCTCGCGGCCCTGCACGGTCACCGCGTCTGGCCCCGCGTCATCATGGAGGGGATGGCGCGCACGTCCTACGACCCCTGGCGCCCGCTGTTGAACGCCGGGCGTGAGGACGAGCGGCTGGTCCGCGAGGCGTACGAGGGCGCGCGGCCGGCGCGGACCGCTCCGATCCCGGACGGGCTCCACCCGAAGCTGCGCGAGGCGCTCGCCCGCCGCGGTATCCACGAGCTCTACGCGCACCAGGCGGCAGCCGCCGCGCTGCCGGCCGGCCAGCCGTTCGTCGTCACGACCGGCACCGCGTCGGGCAAGTCGCTCGCCTTCCAGCTGCCGGCCATCGATGCGCTGCTGCGCGAGCCCCGCGCGCGGGCGCTGTTCCTGTACCCGACCAAGGCGCTCGCGCAGGATCAGGCGCGGTCGTTGGCGTCGTTCGGCCTGCCGCGCGAGCTGCGGGTGGCGATCTACGACGGCGACACCCCGCGGGAGGCGCGCAAGGACGTCCGCCGCAACGCCAACGTCGTGCTGACCAACCCCGACATGCTGCACGTCGGGATCCTGCCGCGGCCGGATCTGTGGGGCGAGTTCCTGGCGCACCTGCGGGTGGTGGTGATCGACGAGTCGCACGTCTACCGGGGGGTCTTCGGGTCGCACGTCGCCAACGTCCTGCGGCGGCTGCGGCGGCTGACCGAGCGGCAGCGCGGCACCAGCGTGCGCGAGTTCGAGCGGGCGCTGGCGGCGGGACGGGGTCGGACGGGTGGACGGGCGCGGCGGCCGTCGTCGGCGGCGCTCGCGGGATCGGGTGACGCCCGTGCGGGGTCGGCCGTGGGGTCGGCGGGGAACCTCGGCACCGCCGTCGGGACGGGGGGACCTGGCACGGCGTCCGCGTCGGAATCCGGCGGGGCGGCGGACCCCGACGACGGGGGGACGCCGGATCGGCGGGGGCGGATCGGTCCGCGGTTCATGCTCGCCTCGGCGACGATCGCCAACCCGGTCGAGCACGTCCAGGCGCTGACCGGGATCGACGCGATCGCGCTGATCGACGAGGACGGGTCGCCGGGGGGCGAGCGGCAGATCGCGATCTGGAACCCCCCGCTGCTGGACGAGGACGACGACGCCCACCTGGTCGCGGCCCGCACGCGTGCGGGTGGCGGCGCGTCGGGCGGGCCGGTGCGGGGCCTGGCCGACGGCCGCCCCGGTGAGGCCGGGGTCGGGCGCGGAGGTGCTGAGCACGGCGAGGACGAGGAACGCATCGACCGCCGATCCGCGAGCCGGGGGCCGGACGGGGGACACGCCACAGCCGCCGCCGACGTGCTCGACGATGCGTCCGCCGTACCGGTGCTCAACCCCGACGTCGAGCTGCTCGACGCGGCGGAGATCGTCGTCGGAACCACCCGCCGATCGGCCCTGACCGAGGCGGCCTTCATGCTCGCCGACCTGGTCGAGGCCGAGGTCCGGACGATCTGCTTCATCCGCAGCCGCAAGGGCGTCGAGGTCGTCGCGCAGGCGACGATCGAGGAGCTGCAGCGGCGCGATCGCGACGACCTGGCGCGGACGGTGATCGGCTACCGCGCCGGGTACACGTCGGGGCAACGCCACGAGCTGGAGCGGCGGCTGGTGGCCGGGCAGGTCCGGGCGGTCGTCACCACCACCGCGCTCGAGCTGGGGATCGACATCGGGGAGCTCGACGCCTGCGTCGTCGTCACCTTCCCCGGAACCGTCGCGTCGCTGCGCCAGATGTGGGGCCGCGCGGGCCGGCGCGGCCGCGGCCTGGCGGTCTACGTCGCGGGTGAGGATGCGCTCAACCAGTACTTCTGCCGTCACCCGGACGAGTTCCTGGACCGTCCGGTGGAGGCGGCGATCCTGCACCACGAGAACGAGCCGATCCACCGCGCGCACCTGCTCTGCGCCGCCCACGAAGCGCCGCTGACCGCGGCCGACGCACCGATCCTGGGGCCGCGGTGGCGTGGGTACGCGGAGCAGTTGGCGGACGAGGGATTGCTGCGGGAACGGGCGGGGACCTTCCGGCCGGCGCTCGGCGACGGGTTTCCGGCGGGCGAGCTGGCGTTGCGCAGCGCGTCCAGCCGTCGGGTGGTGATCGTCGACGGCGAGACCGGCGAGGAGATCGGACACGTCGAGCAGGACAAGGCCCCGTCGACCGTCCATCCGGGTGCCGTCTACCTGCACCTCGGCCAGGAGTACGAGGTGATCGACCTGAGCCTGGAGGCGGGATACGCGGTCGTCGAGCCGTTCCACGGCAGCTGGTGGACGGAACCCAAGCGCGAGATCGAGGTGCTGTTCGACGAGATCCTGGAGGCGCGCCAGGTGGATACCGCAGCCGGTCCGATGCCGCTGGCCTTCGGCCGGGTTACGGTGATCGACACGGTGCTCGGCTACCAGCGGCGGAAGAAGGGCTCGGGCGAGGTGATCGACCTGCAGACCGTCGACGTGCCGTCGGTGTCGTACGTGACCGAGGCGGTTTGGTATGAGCCGGGGGAGCTGATCCACGGCGGCGGGCCGCTGGGAGCGCGGCTCGGCGGGACGCGGCCCGCCGGTGACGGGTCGGCGGACGGCGCCGACGCGCTGCTGCCGTTCCCGACCGAGCACGTGCTGGGCGCCCTGCACGCGGCCGAGCACGGGCAGATCGCGGTGCTGCCGCTGCTGGCGATGTGCGACCGCTGGGACGTCGGCGGGCTGTCGACCAACCTGCATCCGCAGACCGGTGGGCCGGCGATCATCGTCTACGAGGGGCACGTCGGCGGCGTCGGGATCGCCCGCCAGGCGTTCGTCGAGTTCGAGCGCTGGGTCGACGACGCCCGGCGGATGATCGACGAGTGTCCGTGCGACGCGGGCTGCCCGTCGTGCGTGCAGTCGCCCAAGTGCGGCAACCTCAACGAGCCGCTGCACAAGGCGGGCGCGCTGGAGCTGCTGGAGCGGATCGCGGGGTAGCGCCGGGCGTCGTCGGTCGGGCGGTCCGTTCGAGTCGACGTGGGCGACAGGATCCCGAACGGGTTCCTGCAGGACGGTCGATCGCGTGCAGGAACCGGCGAACCTGCACCGCGGTTGCAGGTTTCCGGCTCTGTCGAGCGGCGAAAGCTGCAACGAACCTGCACCCCGCGGGCGGGGGCGCGAGCCTCCGGCAAGCTCACCGAGCCATGTCGCGGGCAACGACACCACCGACCGCCGTGCCGAGCACGAGCACGCGGAACGTGAAGACGACAGCGGTCCTTCTTGCCGCCGTGACCCTGTCGTGCGTCGTGATCGTGGGGGGCGCCGGCGCCTCGGTGGCTGCTGCCGAGACGCCGACGTCCCCCACCACGACCCCCTCCGCGACCGTCGCGGCTGACGCCGAGACGAACGACGAGCGTGCGGCGGCGGTCCGCAGCTCCGGCGGTGTGACCGCCGACCAGACCGTCGCCGCCGACCAGGGCACGCCGACGGTGCCTGCATCGGCTCCGCGCCGGCCGGCGCGTGTGCGAGCGAAGGTCTCGCGCTTCACCCTGTCCAGCAGCACCTGGCGGAGCGACGCCGCCGCGCCGAAGATCAACCTGCGGATCGCGGCCAGCAAGGCGACCGCGGCCCGGGCGCAGGTGCGGATCGAGCGGGGGCGCCGGATCGTGGCCCGGCAGTCGCTCGGGGTCGTCCGGTCGGGCGTGGACGTCACCAAGTCGGTCACCCCCCGGATCTCGGCCCAGCCGGGCTCGTACCGGCTGCGTCTGATCGTGCGGGACCAGACGGGCCGCAAGAGCCAGGTCGCCCGGGTGCTGCGAGTGACGCAGGCGCCGGTCGAGGCTCCGGCACCGGTGACCACGCCGACCGCCGCGGTCGGCGGCTACGTCTTCCCGGTACAGGGGGCGTGCAACTTCCGTTCGCTGTCGAGCCAGCGGTTCCAGGCGGGTCGCTCCGGCGGCCGGCTGCACAACGGCCAGGACATCGGCACGTTCTCCGACTACCCGCCGGTGGTGGCGGTGACGGCGGCCACGGTCGAGCGGGTCTGGTACGACGACGCGGGCGGTGGCTGGACGATCGTCTTCAACGGCGACGACCGGATCGCCTACGGCTACCTGCACCTCAAGGAGGGCACGATCACGGTCAAGGCGGGCGACCGAGTCGCCCCCGGCCAGGTCGTGGCCAACGCGGGCCGGTCGGGCGGCAACTACGACCCGCACCTGCACTTCGAGATGCGGCCGATCCCGTGGAGCGACAACCGCGCCAGCGCGATCGATCCGATGCCGTTCCTGTCGAAGCTGCCGAACCCGTGCTCGGGGTGAGCGCGGGCGCTGGTCTGCCGGGTCGCGAGCGCCGTACGCGCGTCGCCCGGGCCGCGACGAGCCGGGCTCGAGCGTGGTCGCGGGCCCCGGACGTGCCGCCGACCGCGCAAACGGACGGCCCAACGAGTTTGCGGGGCGGACGGGCCGCGGGAGGCGGCCGTCCGCCCCGTGAAGCCCTGCCGGAGCACCGAAACGCCGCCCCGGCGCTCGGCCCGGTACTCTTCACGATCCTGGCGAGATAGCTCAGCTGGTAGAGCACACGACTGAAAATCGTGGTGTCCCGGGTTCGAGTCCCGGTCTCGCC
>CAZFIQ010000158.1:0-6084 GCA_964519185.1 uncultured Patulibacter sp. | reverse complement strand
GTCCCGGGCGCGTCGTTCGTCGACATCATCGAGCTGTTCCAGAACGACGATCAGACCGAGCTGATCGTGCTCTCCGGTGAGATCGGTGGCTCCGCGGAGGAAGAAGCCGCCGAGTACATCGCCGAGCACGTCACCAAGCCGGTCGTCGGCTACGTCGCGGGCTTCACCGCCCCCGAGGGCAAGCAGATGGGTCACGCCGGCGCGATCGTGTCCGGCTCGGCCGGCACCGCCGCCGCCAAGGCGGAGGCGCTCGAGGCCAAGGGCGTGCGCGTCGGCCGCACCCCGACCGAGGTCGCGGAGATCGCGATCGACATCCTCAAGGGCTGATCCCAGCCCGTCGCGTTCCGCCGACCCGGTCGGCGGAACGCCACCCGTGGCGATCGCGCGCGTGCCCTGCGCGCGGCCTCCGCGTACCCGTCGGGGCGGCTTCGGCCGCCCCGACGTCGTTTGACGGACCGAACGGGCTCGCGGGCCCCGGCGGCCAACGCCGACCGGTCGGCAGGGGGCACCCCAGGGACGTCGTTCGGCGACCGGTCGCCGAACGACCAACCGATCGCCCTCCCGCGATAGCGTGTGGCCATGAGCAAGCGGATCGCGTTCATCCAGGCGACCTGGCACACCGACATCGTCGACCGCGCCCGCCAAGGCTTCCTCGCGGAGATCACCGAGCACGGCTTCTCGGCCGACGACGTCGACGAGTTCTCGGTCCCCGGCGCCTTCGAGATCCCGTTCCACGCCCAGCGACTGGCCCGCTCCGGTCGCTACGCGGCGATCGTCGGCGCCGCGTTGGTCGTCGACGGCGGCATCTACCGCCACGACTTCGTCGCCGCGGCGGTCGTCGACGGCCTGATGCGGGTCCAGCTGGACACCGACGTCCCGGTCTTCTCCGTCTCGCTCACGCCCCATCACTTCCACGAGCACGACGAGCACCTGAACTACTTCGGTACCCACTTCGTGAAGAAGGGTGCCGAGGCCGCGCGCGCCGTCTCGGCGACGCTCGCCTCGCTCGACCGGCTCTAAGGATCTATCCCTGCAGGGGCGCGGTCCGTGGCCGCGGAGACGCCGCCGCGGTATCCGCCGATCCGCCCCGTAGATTGGTCGCGTGCCCGGATCGTTCGATCTCTCCGGCATGCTCGCGGCGCTCCAGGCGCAGCAGCATCCCGCGCCGCGCGATCCGCTCGCCGACCTGGCCCGCCACGCCGCCGTCGCGCGCAGGCGGATGGACGCCTTCCGCCCGGGCCCCGCCGCGCCGGCCGAACCGGCCGTCCGCGACCCGCGCCACCAGGCCTGAGGACGTCGGGGGGAGGCGGCGAGCCACGCGCCGCGGGTCCCGGCCGCCGCGGACCGCTCACCTTTAGAGTACGGCGGACCATGGCCGATTCGATCTCCTTCTCCCGGGGCGCGCCGAGCGCCGACATCGTCGACATCGAAGGCCTGAAGCAGGCGACGATCCGGGCGTTCGACCAGGACCCGGCCGGGGTGGCCGGGTACGGCACCGCCGTCGGGTACGTGCCGTTGCGGAAGTACATCGCAGAGAAGCACGGCGTGGCCGTCGACCACATCTTCGTCACCAACGGCTCGATGCAGGCGGATGCCTTCCTCTTCGACGAGCTGGTGTCGCCGGGCGACGCGGTCGTCGCCGAGCGGCCGACCTACGACCGCACGCTCCTGGGCCTCAGCGAGCGCGGGGCTGACGTGCGCCTGATCGGCCTGCAGGACGATGGGATCGACGTCGACGAGCTGCGGACCGAGCTCGAGGGCGGCCTGCGGCCGTCGTTCGCGCACGTGATCCCGAACTTCCAGAACCCGGGCGGATCGACACTGTCGCTGGAGAAGCGGCAGACGCTGCTCGCCCTGGCCGCCGAGTACGACTTCCTGATCTTCGAGGACGATCCGTACGTCGACGTGCGGTTCACCGGCGAGCCGCTGCCGCGGATGCTCGACCTGGACGAGAGCGGCGAGCGCGTCGTCTACGCGTCGTCGTTCTCCAAGACGGTCTGCCCCGGCATGCGGGTCGGCTACCTGGTCGGACCGCCGGAGCTGATCGCCAAGATCGTCCGCCGCGCGACCAACACCTACATCTCGCCGAGCCAGATCGCCCAGGCGATCGTCCACCAGTTCCTGACCGGGGACCGCTACGAGGCCGCCCTGGAGAACGTCAAGCGCGCGCTCGCCGAGCGCGCGGGCACCCTGGGCGACGCACTGCGCCAGCACCTGCCCCAGGCCACCTTCGTGCAGCCGGAGGGTGGGTACTTCCTGTGGGTCTCGCTGCCCGAAGGCGAGGGTCACGACTGCGCGAAGATCGCCCAGGAGGCGGCCGACCGCGGCGTCCAGATCGTCAAGGGCACGGACTTCCTGCTGGAGGGCGGCGAGAACGCCTTCCGGCTGGCGTACTCGGCGGTCAAGGCCGACGTGATCGACGAAGGCGTCCGCCGGCTGGCGGAGGCCGTCGCCGCCGCCCGCGGCTGAGTCGCCGCGCGGAGCCGCCCTCACGGTGGGGCAGCTTCCTGCCCCACCGTCGTCCGTCTCCCGCTGACGGCGACTGACGGACGTCGCGCGGGCGTCAGCGGGACCGTCACGGTCCCTCCGGCGAGCGCCACGTGGAGACGCTGGCGTGCGCGCCGATTGCTCGTCGGCGACGACGATCGGTCGGGTGATACGACTGACGTCCACGTTCGACGGCGTCCACACACCACCATCCGTCGACAGAACCCGTGCAGCCATTGACCCGGGGCAGGAACCTGCCTAGGGTCCAGGCATGGGTCCCGTCGCAGGCGCCACCCGAGGCATCGTCCGGCGTCTAGCGCTCGCCGGAGCCGGTGGCGCGCTGCTCGTCGCGCTCGCCGTGCCCGCATCGGCGACCGCCCAATCCGCCTGCCCGGGGGCCGACGAGCCGCTCGAGGCGATGACCCAGGCCCAGGCGGAGAACGCGGTCGTCTGCCTCAGCAACGCCGCCCGGGCCTCGGCCGGCCTGCGACCGCTCAGCGCCCACTCGCAGCTGCAGACGGCCGCCCGGCGTCACGCGGCCGACATGGAGGCGCGCGGGTACTTCGACCACGTGGCGCCGAGCCCGGCGCCGAACGGCGCGACGCTGCTCGCGCGGATCCAGTCGAGCGGGTACCCGCTCCGGACCGCCGCGGAGAATCTCGCCAGCGGACAGCCCACGCCGCGCCGGGCGACCGACGCCTGGCTCAAGAGCCCCGGCCACTGCCGCAACCTGCTCGACGCCGCCTTCACCGAGCTCGGCGTCGGGCGCGGGCCGACGTCCCTGACCTGGGTCCAGGTCCTGGCCACCCGCAGCACGCCGTCGAACGCCGGATCCTTCCCGGGCTGCGAGACCGGCGACCCGCCGGGCCTGGCCCACGTGGCGGGTGGCCCGGCGACCGCCGTCTCCGACCAGGTCGTCAGGCCCCCTCGGTCGAGCGGCCTGCGCGTCCGCAGCGTCTCGCGCACGCGGACCCACTGGATCATTCGCCTGCAAGGATCAGCGGCCGCCGGCCGCACCGCGACCGTTCGCTCCCAGGGCGCGCTGCGCAAGTGCGTGAAGGAGCCCGGCCGGCGCGAGCGGTGCTCGACCGTCCCCGGCGCCCGTCACGCCACCGCCCGCGTCAAGCTCAGGACGGGCACCACGACGGTCCGCGTCCGGCGCCGCGCGGCCGACCGCTTCGTGACCGTCACGCACGCGGCGTTCCGCAAGGACGGCACGCAGTACGGCGCGCGAACCGTGAACCGCCAGCTGCCGCGCTGATCAGCGGCCGAACGCGGCCTGCTCCAGCACCACCGAGGCCGGCAGCCCGACCCGTTCCGGCGGCGACGGGTCCGCGCGCACCGACACCGTCTCCGCGGCGCTGATCGTCAGCACGTGCTCGCCGCCGTCGGCGCCGACCACCACCACCCGCTCGTCGTCGCGAGCGGACACGGTGCCCTGGGAGCCCGGCTCGATCCCCGCGCCGTAGAGGTAGTGCAGGACAGGCTCGGCCTCGTTCTCGAAGCGCAGGATCTCGACGGTCGCCCCGACCTCGACGTCGGCCAGCGGCGCGCCGGGAATCCGCTTTCCGACCTCGATCGGGTGGCCGTGCGGGCAGGTCGTCGCGCTGCCGATCGCCAGTCGCATGCCGGCCTCGATCGCCGGCGACATCGCGTGCTCCATCCGCTCGGCCTCCTCGTGGACCTCGTGCCACGGGATCCCGAGCACGTCGGTCAGGAACCGCTCGACCAGCCGGTGGCGGCTGACGACGCTCTCGGCCACCTCCAGCCCGCGCTCCGTGAACGAGATCCGCTTGCGCTCGTCGCGACTGATCAGGCCGTCGGCCTCGAGCCGCTTGACCATCTCGTGGACCGTCGGGGCGGACAGCAGCATCGCCCGCGCGACGTTGGCCGCGGTCAGCGGCAGCTCGACCTCGTGCAGCCAGTAGAGCGTCTCGAGGTATTCCTCTTCACCAGCCGTCGGGTGCGCCATGACCCCATCGTAGCCGGACGGAACCGGGGAATCGGCCCGAAGACCGGTCCCCGATCGGTAGGATGCAGATATGAGCACGAGCGGCAGCCAGAGCGAGGGCGGCCTGAACGCCTTCGACATCGTCAAGATCGTCGGCGTCATCGTCCTGATCCTGGTCGCGATCCGGTTGATCGGCGCGGTCGTCGGCGCCGTGATGTCGGTGATCTGGGCCGTGGTCATCGCCGCCGTGGTGATCGGCGGGCTGTGGCTCGCCTGGAGCTCGCGCTCCAAGAGCAAGCGCGCCGGCTGAGAATCTCCGGCGACACGCGTACCCGGCCGGGCTCGGCCGGGTACTACATTCGATGACCGAGCGCCCCCGCCCGCTCGTCGCGTCCCTGCGCGGCGTCAACTTGCCCAACCCCCGTGGACGTCGCGCCGTCGTGATCGGGGCGGGCTCGTTCGGCACCGCCGTCGCGGTCCTGCTCGCCCGGGGCGGGTTCCGGACCACCCTTCAGACGCGCACCGCGGAGCAGGCCGAACGGCTGCGCAGCGACGGCGAGAACGCCCACTACCTGCCGGGCGTCGAGCTTCCCCCGAACCTCAAGATCGACGTCATCGACACCGGACCCGGTCGGGCCGAGTTCGTCTTCCTGGGGGTGCCGTCGGCGCAGATCGGCGAGGCGGTCGCGCGGCTGGAGGCCCAGGGGATCGACCGTCGCGCCAAGCTGATCTCGCTGAGCAAGGGCCTGGTGCCCCCGCTCGGCGTCCCGCCGACCGTGCTGCTGGCGGAGCGGTTCGGGCCGGAGCGGGTGGCCTGCGTCGGCGGCCCGGCGCACGCCCGCGAGATGGTGACCCAGGGCGCGGGCCTGGTCGCGTCGTCCGTCAGCCAGGAGCTGGCGGAGACGATCGCCGCGGTCTTCCTCCAGGCCGGGGTGGTCTGCGAGCACACGGACGACCCGACCGGGGTGGAGCTGGCGGGGGCGGCGAAGAACGCAGCCGCCCTGGCCGCCGGGGCGACCGAGGCGCAGGGCCTGAACGCCGCCGGGGCGGCGGCCGGGCACATCTTCGCCGAGGTCTGGCGCCTGGCGGCCGGGATGGGCGCGCAGCCCGCGTCGTTCATCGGGCTGGCGGGCACGGGCGACCTCGTCGCCACCGCGCTCGCGCCGCAGAGTCGCAACCGGCGGGCCGGCGAGCTGCTGGCGGCGGGCGTGCCGAGCGCCGAGATCCCCGACCGCGTCGGTCAGGCCGTCGAGGCCTTCGAGTCGGTGCCGCTGCTGGCCGCCGCGCTACAGCGGGCCGGCATCAACGCGCCGGTCACCGAGGGGCTGGTCAAGCTGATCCAGGGAACGGTGCCGCTCGACGAATGGGTCGCGCTGGTCCGGACCACCGTGCCGCCTCCGGCGAAGTGGCGGGCCGGCAGCGGCGAGCCGGGGCGGTTCAAGCAGTGGTGGGAGCGGACCCGGGCCCGCTACCGCGGAGCCCCGCCCTCCGGCGGCTGAGACGACGTCTCACCCGTTCGTCCGGCGTTCACCGCATGCGCACGCGAACGGGCCGCGCGGACGCCTAGAGTGCAGGACGTGTCCTTCCTTCCTCGTCGTACGAAGATCGTCGCTACGCTTGGCCCGGCCAGCCGGGATCCGGAGATC
>CAZFIQ010000157.1:0-6175 GCA_964519185.1 uncultured Patulibacter sp. | reverse complement strand
TACGCGACGATCGCGTTCACCGGCCTGCGGATCGCAGACCAGACCCGCGGGCAGTACCAGAAGCTGCTGGCGACCGGGATCACCGCGGTGATCATCTGCCAGGCGATGCTCAACGTCTGGGTCGTGCTCGGGATCTTCCCGCTGACCGGCGTTCCGCTGCCGTTCATCTCCTACGGCTCGACCAACCTGATCGTGATGCTGGCCGCCGTCGGCGTGCTGCTGAACATCGCCCGTGGCACCCCGGCGATGGGCTACGAGCCCGTGCCCGATCCGGGGCCGCGTCCGGGTGGGCGGGCGCCGATCACGGAGGACGACGTCTGGCGCGCGCCCGGCGAGCGGCGGCCGGCGCGCCAGACCCAGCGCCCGTCGCGCGAGCGGGTCGGTCGTCCGGGGCGCGGCGGGAATCCGCTCCCGGCGATGGATCACGACGAGCCGGAGATCGCCGCCTACCGCGGCGACGACCGGATCCGGGCGCGAGACGCGCGACGACCGCGTGATGCGTCACGATTCGCCGGTGACGCAGCAGCGGACGGTCGTGATCGGAGCGGGGGGCACGGCGGGGCACGTGGTCCCGGCGTTGAGCGTCGCCGACGCGCTTCGTGACGACGGCCACCGGGTCGTCTTCGTCGGCGGCGACCGCGAGGAGGTGCGGCTGGTCCCCGAGGCGGGCTACGAGTTGCACCGGATCTCGGTCGAGGGCTTCAGCCGCAGCAATCCGCTGAAGGCGCTGCGGGCCGGTGGCCGGGCGGTCGGGGCGGTCGCGGCGTCGCGGCGGATCGTGCGCGAGCTGAATCCCGACGCGGTGATGGGCGGCGGGGGATACGTGGCCGGGGTGATCGGCGCCGCCGCGGTGCTGACCGGCACCCCGCTGGTGCTGACCGAGGCCGACAGCCATCTGGGGATCTGCAACCGCCTGCTGCACGGCAAGGGGCGGCGGGTCTGCCTGGGCTTCCCGCTGGCCGGCCGCGACGAGCCGACCTTCCGCGTGACCGGCCGGCCGGTGCCGCCGCCGTGGACCGATCGCGCCGCGGCGCGGGCCCACTTCGGCCTGGACGAGCGGACGCCGGCGGTGCTCGTCTTCGGCGGATCGCTCGGCGCTCGCAGCGTCAACCAGGCGGCGCTCGGTGGCCTCGGCGCGTTGACCGCGCCGGCGCTCGACGGCAGCGGCGAGCGGGTGCCGGTCGCGGTGCTGCACGCGTCGGGTCGCCGGGACCACGCGTCGCTGCTGGCGTCGGTGCCCGAGGGCGGCGGCTACCGGCTCTACGACTACCTGTCGCCGCTCAGCCGGGCGCTCGCGGCCTGCGACCTGGTCGTCGCCCGCTCGGGCGGATCGATCGCCGAGGTGACCGCCCACGGCAAGCCGGCGGTGCTGGTCCCGTACCCGCACGCCTCGGCCGACCACCAGACGGCGAACGCCCGCTGGATGGCCGGCGAGGGCGCGGCAATCGTGATCGCCGACCACGAGCTGACCGCCGACGGCCTGCGGGCGACGGTCGGCGGCCTGCTCGACGATCCGGCCCGGCGGTCCGCGATGGCGGCCGCCTCGGCCGCGCTGGCCCGCCCCGACGCGGCCCGCACGATCGCCGACGAGGTCCTGGCGGCCGCGGAGGCCGGCTGAGCGTCGGCGAGCGGTTGGGGCCCGGTTGGCCCGGTTGGACCCGGTCGAACGACGACCGGTCGCCATCGGGCTCCACCTCGGGCGCGGACGAACGACGACCGGTCGCCGTTGGACGTCCTGGACGCGTCGAACCACGTCCGGTCGCCACTGGGCGGCGCCCGCGGGTCGCGCGATGACGGGCGGGCGTCCCCTCGCGTAGCCTGCGGGGCGATGACGGATCGACCCTGGGCCGGACGGCGACTGCACGTGATCGGGATCGCCGGCGCGGGGATGAGCGCGCTCGCCGTGCTCGCTCGGGGGCTCGGCGCCGAGGTCACCGGCTCCGACCGCAATGAGAGTCGCTACCTGGAGGGCGTCCGCGACGCGGGGATCGCCGTGTCGGTCGGGCACGACGCCGCCAACCTGCCGGACGGCGACGACGTGGTCGTGGTCTCGTCGACCGCGATCCCGGCGGACAACCCGGAGCGGGCCGCGGCCCGCGAGCGCGGCCTGCCCGACCGCTCTCGGCACCAGCTGCTGCGGGACGTCTGCTCCCACCACCGGGTGATCGCGATCGCCGGCGCGCACGGCAAGACGACAACCTCCGCGATGACCGTCCACGCGCTGCAGGGTGCGGGGCAGGACCCGTCGTACCTGGTCGGCGGGATCCTCGGGACGACCGGACGCAACGTCCACGTCGGCACGTCGGAGTGGCTGGTGGTGGAGGCCGACGAGTCGGACCGCAGCTTCCTCGAGACGACCCCGGAGATCGCGGTCGTCACCAGCGTCGAGCTGGACCATCACGGGACCTACGGTGGCCGTGCGGACCTCGACGACGCCTTCCGCGCGTTCCTGGCCGGCGCCCCGCAGCGGATCGTCTGGGACGACCCGGCGCTCGACCGGCTGACGGACGATGCTTCTGACACGGTCCGCTACGGGCTGACCGAGGAGCAGGCGTCGGCGACCGCGGCCGGCGGGGTGCGGTTCCGCTGGGAGGGGAACGAGGTCACGCTGCGCCAGCCCGGCATCCACAACGCCTGGAACGCGAGCGCCGCGTTGACCGCCGCCGCGCTGGCCGGCGCGGACCCGCAGGCCGCGGTCGCGGCGATGGCGACCTTCGCGGGGACGGGGCGACGCTTCGAGCAGACCGGCATCGGCCCGCACGGCGCGGTCGTGATCGACGACTACGCGCACCACCCGACCGAGGTCGCACGGACGATCGAGGCCGCCCGCACCCGCGCGCCGGGGCGCGTCGTCGCGGTCTTCCAGCCGCACCTCTACTCGCGCACGCAGCTGCTGGCCGACGAGTTCGGCCGGGCCCTGGCGCTCGCGGACCTGGTCTGCGTACTCGACGTCTACCCGGCGCGCGAGCGGGCGGAGGACTTCCCCGGCGTGGACGGGCTGACGATCGCCCGCGCCACGGCCGACGCGGGGGACGGTCGGACCGTCGTCTGGCTGCCGACGGTCGACGCGGCGCTGGCCGCGCTGCCCGGCCTGCTGCGGGAGCGCGACCTGTGCCTGTGCATGGGCGCCGGCGACGTCGACCGGGTGGCCCACGGGCTGGTCTGAACGGGGCAGGGTTCGCGGTGCGGGCGGCGAAGGGGTCCGCGTGCCGCTCCTGTCGACCACCGCGCGACGCCCCGTCCCCAAGGCCGCGGCGGCGCGTGCGTCCCGTCGAGGCGGATCGCTCCGTCGGACGGGCGTGGTCGCGGCGGTGCTGCTCCTGCTGCTCGGCGGCGTCTACGCCGGGCTCCGGCTGAGCCCGCTTTCGGCGGTCGAGAACGTCACGGTCGTCGGTGTCGAGGGCCCGCAGGCCCGCGACGCCCGCAAGGCGATCGAGCAGGCCGCGATCGGCCAGAGCACCCTCGCCTTCGACGTCGGCGCGCTGCGCGATGCGGTGCGCGAGATGTCCAGCATCACCGGCGTCGACGCCCACGTGCGCTTCCCGCACGGCGTCCAGATCGAGGTTCACCAGCGGGTCGCGGTCGGCGCGCTGTCGGTCGACGGCCGCAAGATCGCGGTGGCGACCGACGGCACGTTGCTGCCCGAGTGGGACGCGGGCACGCTGCCGATCATCAACGGCGGCCGCGCGACGGGCGGACGCCTGGTGACCGAGCACCGCGACGCCGCCCTCCTGCTGGCCGCGGCGCCGGCGCCGCTCGCCCGCGAGGTCGCCCGGGTCGACCGGACGACGATCGTGCGGCTGGCCAACGGCCCCGCGCTGCTCTTCCACGACGGCACCCGGCTCGACGCCAAGTGGCAGTCCGCGGCCGCGGTCCTGGCCGACTCCTCGTCGGTCGGCGCGACGTGGATCGACCTGCGCGTGCCCGAGCGGCCCGTCGGCGGCCGGGGCGCCCCGCCGGTGGTTCCGGGCGCCGACGAGCGCGCACGCGACCTGCGGGCCGACGGCGCCGCCGCCGACGCGGTGACCGGAGCGGGGGCGACCCCGGGTACCGACGTAGGCCCCACGGGCGACGGCCGACTGCCCGGCACGGAGGCGACCGACAGCGCCGCCGGAGGCGCGGCCGGCGCGGCGGCCGGTACGGAAACCACGGAGCCTGCGGCCCAAGGCCAACCCTGAAGTCAAGCCTTACCCTTAGCTGATTGAGGCTGTCCTTGACGTCGAGATGTATCCCTGCAATCCCCGTTGCGTGGGTACAATTTCGTTTGACAGCACGTACCCGGGCCACCTAGCTTGGCCCCCCTGAGCGCTTGTCCGCGTGGCACCTGCTGCCCATAACGGTCAAGCGCACCCCGAGGACCGGAGACACAAGACTCATGGACGCGACCGGCAGCTACCTGGCCGTCATCAAGGTCGTCGGCGTCGGCGGCGGCGGCACGAACGCGGTGAACCGCATGATCGACGCGGGCCTGCGCGGCGTGGAGTTCATCGCCTGCAACACCGACGCGCAGGCGCTCGCGATGTGCGACGCCGACGTCAAGATCAACATCGGCACCGAGGTGACGCGCGGCTTGGGCGCCGGCGCCAACCCGGAGGTCGGTCACGCCGCTGCGTCCGAGTCCCGCGACGAGATCCGTGACGCGCTGAAGGGCGCCGACATGGTCTTCGTGACCGCCGGCGAGGGCGGCGGCACCGGCACCGGCGCCGCCCCGGTGATCGCCGAGATCGCCAAGGGCGAGATCGGCGCGCTGACGGTCGGCGTCGTCACGCGGCCGTTCTCGTTCGAGGGCTCGCAGCGGATGCGTCAGGCCGAGGACGGCATCAACCGCCTGCGCGAAGTCGTCGACACGATGGTCGTGATCCCGAACGATCGCCTGCTCGGTCTGGTCGAGAAGCGCACGTCGATCCTCGACGCCTTCAAGTCCGCCGACAACGTCCTGCGCCAGGGCGTTCAGGGCATCACCGACCTGATCACGATCCCGGGTCTGATCAACCTTGACTTCGCGGACGTTCGGACCGTCATGCACGACGCCGGCACCGCACTGATGGGCATCGGTCAGTCGGCAGGGGAGACCCGCGCCGGCGAGGCCGCCAAGGCCGCGATCTCCAGCCCGCTGCTCGAGGACAGCGTCGAGGGCGCCACCGGCATCCTGCTGAACATCACCGGCGGCACCGAGCTCGGCCTGTTCGAGGTCAACGAGGCCGCGGAGATCGTCCAGGCCGCGGCCGACGGCAGCGCCAACATCATCTTCGGCGCGGTGATCGACGAGAGCCTCGGCGACGAGGTCCGCGTCACGGTGATCGCGACCGGCTTCGACAAGACCCGCGGATCGCGCGCCCGCGGCGGCTCGGGGCCCGCCCGTCAGAGCCGTCAGCCCGAGCGTCCGCGCCGGGCGCCGGAGGGCGACCGCACCCCGCGGGCCGACCGCCAGCGCTCGTCGCTGGAGATCGACGACGACGACATCGACATTCCGGCGTTCCTGCGGTAACCCGCCGCGCGGCGCGCCGGACGATCGTCCGGCGCGCGGCCAACGGGACCGTCCGACGGCGCCTTCGGGTGCGTCGTGTCGTGTCCCTCCGTGAAATCCGTGTGGGGTCGGGCCAGTGATCGGCTGCTCGTCCTCGCCTCCGTGACGCGACCACGATCCCCGGTTGCGGTTCTTCCCCAACCAGGAGATCCCGATGCCTGCGTCCGTGACGTCCTCGACGCCGAGGAACAGTCGCTCTCGCGTGCTGACCGCCAGCCTCGTCGGCACGACGGTCGAGTTCTACGACTTCTACGTCTACGCGACGGCGGCGGTGCTGGTCTTTCCGGTGCTGTTCTTTCCGACCGGGAACGACACCACCGCGTTGCTGTCGTCGTTCGCCGTCTTCGGCGCGGCGATGGTCGCCCGGCCGATCGGCGCGATCGTCTTCGGGCACTTCGGGGATCGCTTCGGTCGCAAGAGCACGCTCGTCGCGTCGCTGCTGACGATGGGGATCGCCACGATCCTGATCGGCTGCCTGCCGACCTACGACGCGATCGGCTGGTGGGCGGCGCTGCTGTTGCTGCTCCTGCGGTTGATGCAGGGCTTCGCCATCGGTGGCGAGTGGTCCGGCGCCGCGCTGGTCGCCACCGAGAACGCGCCGAAGGGCAAACGCGCGTGGTACGGCACGTTCCCGCAGCTCGGCGCGCC
>CAZFIQ010000156.1:1650-6176 GCA_964519185.1 uncultured Patulibacter sp. | reverse complement strand
CGGCATCACGGACGCGCGCGCCCGGCAGGACGTCGGCGAGAACAACGGGGCGGGCGGACAGCCCTGGGGCAGCAACGGTGCTCATGTACGGCAACTCCTTGACGTGTTGGCCGGGACTATTGCGCACTCCGGCCCAGAACGGTTGTCCGGACATTTCAAGTCCCGCCGTCCGGGGGGCGGTGGGCGGGAGCTTCCCGGCCTTCGGGGGGGGCACCCCGGCGGTCAGCCGGCGAAGTCGCCCTCGGCCCGCCGCACCGCCTCGAGCAGCCGGCTCAGCTGCTCCTGCTCGTCCGGCGCCAGCGCGTCGAAGGCGAACCCGGACGCGTTCATGTCCTGGGTCGCCGCCTCCGCCACCTCGTGACCCTTCTCGGTGATCTCCGCCAGCGTCGCGCGCCGGTCGGACTCGTGCGGGACGCGGCGCACCAGACCGTCCGACTCCAGGCGATCGACGATGTTGGTGACGCTGGTGCGGTGGACCTGCAGGCGCTCGCCGATCTTGCCCAGCGGCAGCGCCCCGGCGTGCGTGAACGACAGCAGCATCAGCGCCTCGTAGCGCGGGAAGGTCAGGCCGTGGGGTCGGAGGATCGCGTTGAACCGCGCCATCAGGATCTGCTGAACCCGCATCACCGCCGTCACCGCCGCCATCGGACGGGCCGGCTCGGGTCCCCAGCGGTCGGTCCAGTGGCGGCGTGCCTCGGCGATCGGGTCGGTCCGCAACGGCGTCGTCACCCCCCGAAGGCTGCCACACCGATCAGCGGGACATCACGCCGACGGCCGCGCGCGACTGCCGGTAGCGACGCGACCGAGCCCGCCGAGCGTGGCGACCGCGGCGAGCGCCACGGCGGTCTTCACGTAGGTGGTGATCCGCTCCAGGCGGATCACGTCCCAGCCCTCGGCGGCCGCGGCGGCGGCCAGCGCGCGGTCCGGGTTGACGGCGACGGGATGCCCGACCGCGCGCAGCATCGGCAGGTCGGACTCGCTGTCCGAGTAGGCCCACGAGCGGCGCAGGTCGAGGCCGTCGCGCTCCGCCAGCGCCTCCAGTGCCTCGACCTTGCCCTCGCGGTAGGTCATCGGCCCGGCCAGCCGCCCGGTGTAGTGCCCGTCGACGACCTCCAGCGGCGCGCCGACGCCACCGTCGAAGTGCAGCACCGCCGCGATCATCTCGGCCGTCTCCTGCGACGACGCGGTGACGATGTAGATCGGCCGGCCCGCGTCCTGGTGCTCCCAGGCCAGCGCCAGCATCCGCGGGTAGACGCGCGGCAGCACCCCGGCCAGCACGCGCGGCGAGAGCCGCTCGAAGTCGCGCACGCGCTGGCCCGCGATCAGCTCGCCGACGCGGTCCCAGACCCGCTGGGTCGACTCGTCCGTCGACCCGTGCAGGCGGAACTTGAGGTTCTCCCAGCCGTCGGCCGCGAGCCGGCGACGGCTGATCAGCCCCTGGGCGGCCGCGGCCCGGGCCCAGTAGAACCCGGACGACCCGGCGACCAGCGTCTTGTCGAGGTCGAAGAAGGCCGCCGCGCGACGCTCGCCGCCCTCCCCCGCGATCTCCGGTCGGTCCGGGGTCACGGGTGCGGAGGACGGTGCGCTGGCCACGGCCACGAGCCTACCGAGCTACCCGTCGACCTTGACGAGGATGGCGTCGCCCTGCCCGGTGCCGGAGCACGCGGTGGCGATGCCGTAGCCGCCGCCGCGACGACGCAGCTCCAGCACCAGCGAGCCGATGATCCGCGCGCCCGAGGCGCCGAGCGGGTGGCCGAGGGCGATCGCGCCGCCGTTGACGTTGACCCGGTCCTCGTCGATGCCGAGCTGCTTGATCGTGTTCAGCGCGACCGACGCGAACGCCTCGTTGATCTCCCAGAGCGCGACGTCCGAGGGCTTCAGGCCGGCCTTCTCCAGCGCCTGCGCCGAAGCGTTGCCGGGGGTCGTCAGCAGGTTCGCGAACTCACCCGCGGCCTGGCCGAACGACACGACCTCGGCCAGCACCGACTTGCCGTTGGCCGCCGCCCACGCGTCGGACGACAGCACCAGCGCGCCGGCGCCGTCGTTGACGCCCGGCGAGTTGCCGGCGGTGTGGGTGCCGCCCTTGACCAGGCCCGGCAGCTTGGCCAGCGCCTCGAGCGTGGTGCCGCGGCGGGGGCCCTCGTCCGTGTCGACCACGGTGTCGCCCTTCCGGCCCTTGATCGTCACGGGGACGATCTCGTCGGCCAGACGGCCGGCGTCGATCGCCGCGATCGCGGTCTCCTGCGAGCGCACGGCCCAGCGGTCGAGATCCTCGCGCGCCCAGCCGTGCTCGGCCGCGACCTCGCTGGTCTCGTCGAACATCTGGCGGCCCGTGAACGAGTTGGTCAGACCGTCGAGGACCATCGAGTCGAGCATCGCGGCCTGGCCCATCCGGTAGCCGAAGCGGGCGTCCGGCAGCAGGTACGGCGCGCGCGACATCGACTCCATGCCGCCGGCCACCGCGATGTCGTACTCGCCCGCGCGGACGTGCAGGTCGACGGTGGCGACCGAGCGGATGCTGGACGTGCAGACCTTGTTGATCGTCTCCGACGGCACCGTGTTGGGGATGCCGGCGGCGATCTGCGCCTGGCGGGCGGTGATCTGCCCCTGGCCGGCCTGGATCACGTGACCCATCACGACGTGCTGGACCTGGTCCGGGGCGACGCCCGCGCGCTCGAGCGCGCCGCTGATCGCGACCCCGCCGAGGTCGACCGGCTTGACGGAGGACAGCCCTCCCCCGAGCTTGCCGACGGGTGTGCGCGCCGACGACAGGATGACGGTCTTGGCCATGGTGTCCCTCTTCTCTTCCTTGGGGCCCGGAGCGGAGGCGCGACCGCGCCTCGCCGCTGGATTCTTACTACGGGTGGTAGGAGTGTAGAACGCCAGCCGTCGCGGCTCCCGCCGCCCGGCTGCGGGCCGGCGGAGCAGGGGTTCTGCCAGGCTCTGACGGTGCCCGATCCGTCGCTCGCCCTCACCGTCGTCGCCGCCGCCGGAGCGTCCGGCCCGGGAACGCCGGACCCCGTCGACGCGGTCGTCGTCGGCGTCACGGACGGGGGCCTGCTCGCCCCGCCGGACGACGCCCCGATCGCCGTGCTCGAACGGCTGATCGACGTCGGCGAGGCGAAGCCCGCGCTCGGGCACCTGGCGCACACCCACGCCGCGGACGGCACCCGCTGGGTGCTCGTGGGGCTGGGCCCGGACGGTCCGCGGAGCGACGAGGACCGGCGCAACGCGGCCGGCGCGGTGGTCGGCCGGCTGCGGACGCTCGCCGCCCGCTCGGCGCGCCTGGTGCTCGACGACGTCTCCGGCGCCGGTGCGGTCGCCGAGGCGCTGCTGCTGGCCGCCCACCGCCCGCAGAAGGTGCGGGCCGCCGACGCCCGCGAGGAGGACGACCCGGCGGCGCTGGCGACGGTCGAGCTGAGCGCCCCCGGCGGCGCGGCGCTGCCCGCTTCCGCCGGGCCGGCGATCGCCGAGGCGACGGTCATCGCCCGCGCCCAGAACGAGGCCCGGCGGCTGCAGCAGCTGCCGGCCAACCTGCTGACGCCGCAGGCGCTGGCCGCCGAGGCGGTCGCTCTGGGCGAGCGGATCGACGGGCTGGAGGTCACCGTCGAGGCCGGGATCGAGCGGCTGGAGGCGCGCGGGATGGGGCTCTTCGCGGCCGTCGCCAAGGGCAGCGACGAGCCACCCGCGCTGATCGTCGCCCGCTACGAGCCGGCCGACGCGCGCGGCCCGGTGCTCGGGCTGGTCGGCAAGGCGGTGACCCACGACACCGGCGGCTACTCGCTGAAGACCGCCGCGGGGATGACGAAGATGAAGCTCGACATGTCGGGCGGCGCGGCGGTGCTGCAGGCCGTCGGGGCGATCGCCCGGCTGCGGCTGCCGGTCCGCGTGGTCGCGGTGATCGTCGCGAGCGAGAACCTGGTCAACGGCACCGCGATGAAGCCCGGCGACGTCTTCGTCGCGGCCAACGGGACGTCGGTCGAGGTCACCAACACCGACGCCGAGGGCCGGCTGGTGCTGGCCGACGGCATGACCCATGCGCTCGAGCTCGGCGCCGAGCGGCTGATCGACGTCGCGACGCTGACCGGCGGGGTGGTGACCGCGCTGGGGACCTCGCACGCCGGGCTGATGGGCCGCGACGAGGCGTGGCTGCAGCTGGTCCGCGACGCGGGCGAGCGGACCGGCGAGCGGGTCTGGCCGCTGCCGCTGGAGGACGAGCATCGCGACCTGCTGAAGAGCCCCGCGGCGGACCTGGCGAACAGCGGCGGCCGCTCGGCCCATCCGCTGCAGGGCGCGGCGTTCCTCGAGCGCTTCAGCGGCGACGTCCCGTGGGCGCACGTCGACATGGCGGGGCTGTTCAACGACCTGCCGCGCAAGTACCTGGCGAAGGGCCCGAGCGGCTGGGGCGTGCGACTGCTGGTCGACGCCGCGCGGCGGGTCGCCGGCTGACGGGCGGCGGAGCGCGCGGCGGGCGGGCAGAGGGCGGGCAGAGGGCGGGCGGCGGACCGGCGCGTCCGCGTCCAACG
>CAZFIQ010000156.1:0-1640 GCA_964519185.1 uncultured Patulibacter sp. | reverse complement strand
TCCCCGGGACGTCGGATGACGACCGGTCGTCGCTCGGCGCCGCTGACCGTTCCCTGGACTACCCTGACCACGTGCCGGCCCGTCGTCCTGCCCTCCTGCGCGCGGTGGCGACCTGGGCGGCGCTGGTGGCGCTCTACGCCGCGGGGCTGCTGCTGCCGGCGGCGCCCGGCCACCAGCTGACCGCGACCGAGGCCCACCGGCTGCTGGTCGCCCACTCGATCGTCACCGACTACGACGTCGACCTGCTCGTCGAGCGCCAGGCCCAGCCGTGGACCGACTGGGGCGGCGTGATCGGCGTCTCCGACACGGTGCCGCTGGCGCCCAACGTCACCGTCCGCGGCACCCCGGACGGCCCCGGACCGCCGGTCGCCCCCGGCGGCTTCCTCGAGCCGAGCGGGATCGGCCTGGGCGCGGCGCTGGCGCCCGCCTACTGGGTCGGGTACCACACCGGGATCGGCGGGCGACTGGCCGTCCAGCTGTGGTGCGCGATGCTGCTGGCGGCGGCGTTCGTGCTGGCGCTCGGCCTGGCCCGCCGCGTGGTCCCCGACCCGTGGGCGACGCGCGGCGTGCTGCTGGTGGCCGTCTCCCCGCCGGCGCTGCTCGGCGCGACCCAGATCGGGCCGACCGCGCCGGCCGCGCTGCTGCTGACCGGGGCGGTCGCCGCCTGCCTGTCGGTCCGCGACGAGCCGCGTTGGCGGTTCGCGGTGCTGAGCGCGTTCTGCGCGGCGCTGCTGCCGTGGGTCTGGCTGCCGCTGGCCCCGGTCGCCCTGCTGGTGGCGGCCGCGTTGATCCGCTGGATGCGACGACGACGGCGCGGCTTCACCGGCTTCGTCGCGCTCGAGATCCTGCTGCTCTCGGCGTTCATCTACATCACGGTCCACGACCGGATGTTCGGCGGTCCGACGCCGTGGTTCCCCGAGGTCGGCTGGTCGCTGCCGACCTTCTTCGACGGGCTCGGCCACGCCATCGGCCGGGCCTTCGGCGCACCGCTCGGCCTGCTGATCGACCGCGACCTGGGCCTGCTCCGCTGGGCGCCGGTGCTGGCGCTGGTCGGCGTCGCGGGCTGGCGCCTGCTCCGCTGGCGACGAGCCCGGCTGTACCGCACGTTCGCCGACGAGATCCACGTCGAGGTGATCGCCGCGTTCCTGCTGCTGGTCTTCGTCGTCGCCACGGTGCCGTACGCGATCCTCTCGCCGTGGCCGGGGGTCAACTGGCTCGGCGGACCGGGCGCGGCGACCGCGCTGCCGGTGATCGCGGCGACCGTCGGCTGGGGCTGGCAGCGCACCCCGCGGACGGCGGCGGTGCTCGCCGGCCTGACCGTGCTCGCGACCGCCTGGCTGCTGGTCGCCGGGCTGCTGAGCGGTGCCGTCGGCAGCGATCCGCCGGTCGGCCCGCTGCCATGGGGCGGCGTCGAGGGCCTGCTCCCGGGCCTGCAGCCGTAGCGCCGAGCGGCGCGGACGCGACCGCCCGTAGGAAATCGCTTGGACCGCGGCGTCGGGACCGATAGCGTGGTCCGCGTGGACCGCCCACGGACCTACCGCGACGACCACGACGCCTGGCGCCGGGTCCAGCCGCTGCTGCCGGCGGAGATGCGCACGCTCGGCCGTGAGCCGGACGAGTCGCGGTGGGCCTGGCGCGGG
>CAZFIQ010000155.1:0-6251 GCA_964519185.1 uncultured Patulibacter sp. | reverse complement strand
CCGGACACCGGGGTGGCGAAGTTCCTGGAGAAGAACGGCCCGGGCCTGCACCACGTCGCCTACCAGACGCAGGACATCGTGTCCGCGATCGCGACCCTGCGCGAGCGCGGGATCACGATGATCGACGAGCAGCCGCGCGTCGGGATCCGCAACAGCCGCGTTGCCTTCCTGCACCCGAAGTCGACCGGCAAGGTGCTGACCGAGCTGACGGAGCCCGCGCACCACTAGGCTCCGTGGTGGCGACCCTTCGACCGGCCGCCGCTCGACCCGCCCTCGACCTCAGGAAGCACCGTGTCCGACGACAAGCTCCGCGTCAGCATCGGCCTCGACAGCGCCCCGCCGCTGTCGGTCCGCCTCACCGCCAGCCAGCTCGAGAAGCTCCGGGCGGCGCTGCCCGGCGGCGGCTGGACCGACATCGAGGCCGAGGACGGCCAGGTCCACGTCAACCTCGACAAGATCGTCTTCCTCAAGGTCGACAAGGACGAGCCGAAGATCGGCTTCGGCCTCTAGCGAATCGCCCGACGGGCACGCAGGCACGTCGCATCTCGGCCCGTCCGTCGCTCGGCAGTGCGGGTTGCACAGCTCTCGCTCGGCCGCGCCGACCTGCTCGGCCTGCGTGCCCGTCAGCTCGATCCGCTGAGGGATCAGCGAATCGGATCGCGGCGGGTCGATCCGTCCCGCGCGTAGCGGACGATCGCGCTGCCCTCCGGCGCCTGCAGGGCGACGATCGCGTAGTCCTCGGTCGGCAGCAGCTCGCGCTCGGCCCCGTCCGGCTCCCGCAGGCGCGGGGGCGGAACGCCGTCGGGCAGGGCGGCGACGTACAGGGTGCCGACCGTGACCGCGACGCCGAACCGCTCGAAGTCGGCCGTCGACGCGCAGCCGACGCCCTGGTGCCGACCGTCGCCCGGCAGCGCCGGGTCGGGCACCGACAGGCACCATCCGTCGTCGTAGCCGATCAGGTAGGCCGGACCGGCGTCCGTCTCCACGGCCCGCGCCGTCCGCGGCTTGGTGTCCGGGCCGAACGCCATCTCGGCCAGCAGGCCACCGGCGAACCGCGACGGGTCGACCTCCGGGGCCTGGAGCACCGGCGGCTGTCCGTGCGCGACCGCCGCCCGGTCGTCGCTCAGCAGGAGCGCCGCGACGCCGGCGACGGCCACGACCACGGTCGCCACCGCCCCGGCCAGCGGCAGGCGTCGGCGGCGCGACGGCCGGGGCAGCGCGACGAGCTCGACCGGATCGACCCGATCGACCGGCTCGACCGCGGCCCGCAGCGCCGCCGCCCGCAGCTCCTGCGCCAGTCGCTCGCGGAAGTCCGGCATCAGCTCGGAGTCCGTGCGGTCCTCGACGTCGATCATCGCGTCTGTCCTCTCGTCGTCCTGATCCGGGTGCGCAGTGCCTGCAGGCCGCGGCTGACGTGCTTCCTGGTCGCCGGCTCGGAGAGCCCCAGCTCGGCGGCGATCTCCGCGTACTCGCGCTCCTCCACCACGCGGCCGGCGACCGCGGCCCGCTGGGCCTCGGAGAGCCCGGCCAGCAGTCGCGCGATCTCGTCGTCCTCCGCCGGGAGCGCCTCGAACGTGCTCCGGTCGTGGTCCGTCAGCCGGAGGTCGAAGGTCCGCAGCGCCTGCTCGCGCCGGCGCTGGCCGGCGGCGGCCCGCTGACCGTCGACGATCTTGCCGCGGGCGATCGAGAACAGCCACGGCAGCGCCGTCGCATGACGCGGCACGTAGCGGTACCGGTCGCGCAGCGCGACCAGGAACGTCTCCGCGACCGCGTCGGCGGCGTCCTCCGCGTTGGCCCCCCGCGATGCGGCGAAGCGCAGCAGCACCCCGACGTGCCGGCGGTAGAAGCGCTCGAACGAGCCCGCCGGGTCTTCACGGTCGCCGAGCAGCCGCTCGTCGGTGGGCTGGGTCGCAGGGGGCATTACGAGGAAATCGGCCCAGCGCCGCCCGTTGTGACACGAAGTTGTCCGCGATCGCGGACACGGAACTGTCTGCCACCGCCCTTCACCGCCCCGAAACGCCCGTCGATCCGGCCGCCGGGCCGCCCTCGCGGGCCGGCCCGATCCGCCGCGGGCGCGGCGCTACTGCCGCACGGTCTGCCGGGCCGCGCAGCGTGGCCCCGCGTCGTCCAGGCACTCGGTCAGCTCACCCCGGGCGTAGCGCGCGGGGTTGCTGTCCTCGTCGAGGAACGCACGGTCGCGGTTCTCCTCCAGGCAGCCCTCGAACTCGACCTCGGCCTGCACCACGTAGTTGCAGTAGCGGGTGACCTGCGCCAGGCCGCTGCTGGTTCCGCCCCCGCCGTCCGGCCGCGTCGACGGCGGCCCGCTGGCCAGCGAGCTCAGCACCACGGCCAGCAGCGCCAGCAGCGGGATCGCCGCGAACATCAACAGCAGCAGCAGGCGGGTCTGCGACCGCACCTTCATCGGCGCGTCGGGCCGGTCCGGCCGGTTGCGCAGGTGGTCGGCGAGCGGCGGCTCGTCCTCGTCGCGCGGGCCGTCCGGTCGTTCACTGGTCATCGGTCGCACTCCCGGCGGGCTGTTGGGGGACCAGGACCGTGACCGGCCCCAGCGGCTCGACGACCCCGTCGCCGAGCGTGACGATCTCGCCGTCGACGTTCCAGGTCTCGTCCGCCGCGACCGCGATCCGCTGACCCTGGCCGGTGCGCACCCCGCGGCGCTCCGCACCCGGCCGCATGCTCCAGACGCGACGCACCAGCCCCAGCCGCGCGCCGACCGGTCCGAGCCGCGACCCGGCCTCGACGACGTAGACCTCGATCTCCCGGGTCCGCGGGTCCGAATCGGGCAGCTGTGCGACGCCGCCGAACGCCCCGGACGACGCGACCAGCACCTGCCACGCCTTGCCGGCGAACAGCGGCGCTCCGTCGACCGTCACGCGCGTCCGCACCGTCCGGCCGCGGACGCCGGCGATCGCCGCGCCGAGCGCGTAGGCGGCGGGGCCGAGGACCGACTTCAGCGGCGCGGCGTCGCGGGCGGCGTCGACCGAGAGCCCGATCGAGGCGACGTTGACGAACGGCCGGCCGTCGATCCGGGCGCCCCAGGTCGTCCGCGGTCGCGCCTGCGGGTCGACCGCAACGGCGACCGCCTCGTCGAAGTCGGCCGGCACGCCGATCGCCCGGGCGAAGTCGTTGGCGGTGCCGGCGGGCAGCACCGCCAGCGGCACGCGGGCCGCGGTGCAGGCCGCGAAGACCGTCCCGATCGACCCGTCGCCACCGGCCACGACGACGCGCTCGGCGCCGCTCGCCGCCGCCTCGTCGGCCCGGTCGAGCGGGAAGACCGTGACCTCGTGCCCGTGCCCGCGCAGGACCTCCGCGACCTCGTCCGGGGACCGGCCGGCACCGGACTTCGGGTTCGCGACCAGGGCGAGCAGCACGAGGACCATGTTGCCGCACCGCGCGCCGAGTGGCGCAGCGACCGGTGACCCGCGCCCGTCCCGGCCCCTCCTCGGCGCGGGCCAGCGGACGGCGGCCGCCCCGGACGCCTACCCTGAACGACGTGCCCGTTCCGCCGCTGCTGTCGCCGGACCCGCGTCTGCGCCGCGAGGCGATCGACGCGCGGCGCAGCCTGCTCGCGCGGGCGCTGCGCGGCCCCGCCGGCCGCGCGCTGGTCAAGGCCGACCTGGCCGGGATGCGGCTGATCCGCTCGACCGCGCGGTCCCGACGGGCGACGCGGGCGATCGTCGTCTTCTCCCGCGCCGGCGAGCACGGCGCGCTGTGGATCGCCACCGGCGCCGCCGGGATGGCGCTCGACCGCGAGCGGCGCGACCGCTGGGCGGTCGGGCTGGCCGCCGTCGGCACGGCGTACCTGGCGAACACCGCGCTCAAGCAGGTCGCGCGCCGCCCCCGCCCCCAGCTGCGCGATCTGCCGCCGTTGGTCCCGACGCCGACCCAGCTGTCGTTCCCGTCGTCGCACTCGGCGTCGTCGTTCGCCGCCGCCACCGCCTATGCCGGCCTGCTGCCGCGCGGACCGCTGCTGGCGACGGCCGGGGCGATGGCGCTGTCGCGGATCCACCTGGGCGTCCACTACCCGACCGACATCGCCGTCGGCGCGGCCCTCGGCTGCGCGGTCGGCACGACCGTCCGCCGGGCCGGCGACCGCTGGATCGCCTCCCGGGCCCACGACTCCCCGTCCGCCCCGTCCGGCGCGGACGCCCCCGCTCCCTCCGACCCCGAAGGACCGACCCGATGAAGATCGGCATCGTCGGCATGCCCAACGCGGGCAAGTCGTCCCTGTTCAACGCCCTGACCAAGTCCGGGGCCGAGGCCGCGAACTACCCGTTCACGACGATCGAGCCGAACGTCGCGGTGGTCCCCGTCGAGGACGAGCGGCTGAACCAGATCGCCGAGCAGATGGGCGCGTCGGAGATCGTCTACGACCACATCGACTTCCACGACATCGCCGGGCTGGTCGCGGGCGCCCACAAGGGCGAGGGCCTGGGCAACAAGTTCCTCGCCAACATCCGCGAGACCGACGCGATCGTCCACGTCGTCCGTGCCCACGACGACGCCAACATCATCCATCCCGACGGCTCGGTCGACCCGCTGCGCGACATCGAGACGATCGAGACCGAGCTGCTGATGGCCGACCTGGAGCAGGCCGAGCGCCGGATCGAGCGGGTCCGCAAGCAGGCCCGCGGCGGCGACGCCGAGGCGACCGCCGAGCTGGCCTGGCTGGAGCAGCTGATCCCCGCGCTCAACGACGGCAAGCCGGCGCGGATGGTGCCGGCCCCGGAGGACCATCCGAACGTCGTCAAGACGCTCTCGCCGCTGACCGCCAAGCCGGTGCTGTTCGTCGCCAACGTCGACGAGAACGACGCGTCGGGCGAGGTCCCGCCCGCGATCGCCGCGCACGCGGAGGCGATGGGCGCGGTCGCGGTCGCGGTCTCGTCGCGACTCGAGGCCGAGCTGGTCGAGATGGACGACGAGGAGGCCGCCGCGATGCGCGAGGAGATGGGCTTCGCCGAGTCCGGGCTCCAGCGGATCGCCCAGGGCGCGTTCCAGCTGCTGAACCTGCTGACGTTCTTCACCGTCGGGTCGGGCGTGCGGGGCCAGTCGTGGCACCTGCGCCGGGGCCTGACCGTCTGGCACGCCGCCGGCGAGATCCACACCGACATCCAGCAGGGCTTCGTCCGCGCCGACGTGGTCGGCTGGGAGGAGCTGCTCGCGGCGGGCGGCTACAGCCAGGCCCGCGACAAGGGCACGCTGCGGACCGAGGGCCGCGACTACGTGATGCAGGACGGCGACGTGATCACCGTCAAGCACACCAACTGAGCGCCCGGACCGGACCGAGGACGTCCGAGCCGGCTCGCCCTCCCGGCGCGGGAAGCGGGGCCGGCGGCCGACCCTCGCCGCCCGTCGCGCGCGGTACGGTTACGGCGTGAACGTCCACGGAGCCGCCGGACCCGACGCACCGCACGAGCCCGTCTCGTCCCGCTGGATGTGGTGGGGGATGGTGCCGATCGGCTTCGGCTGCTGGGTCCCGTTCGTCGCCGGCCTGAAGGCCGGCAAGCGCGAGTGGATCGCCTGGGGCGCGTTCATCATCCTGCTGACGATCGTCGCGCTCTTCCTCGTACCCAGCGAGGCCGAGAACGACAACCTCGGCGGCGGCTTGATCGTCGCGTCGTGGATCCTCAGCGGCGCGACGTCGTTCGCCCTGATGAAGCCGTACCGGCAGCGGATGGCCGTCCGTGCTCGCTACGACGCGCAGACCGCGGAGGCCGAGCACATCGACGACGAGCGCCGCGCGGTGATCGAGCTGGCCCGCAAGGACCCGGCGCGGGCGCGCGACCTGGGCGTCGGCCGGCCCGACCTGCCCGGCACGCGCCACGGCTACGTCGTCGACGTCAACCACGCGCCGGCCGGCGTCGTCGCGACCCTGCCCGGGGTCCGCAACGAGCTGGCGGCGGAGATCGTCCGGCTGCGCGGCGAGCTGAACGGGTTCGAGTCGATCGACGACCTCGGATCGCTGCTCGACCTGCACCCGCGCGTGGTCGCGGCGATGCGGACGCGCGCGGTCGCGCTGTAGACGCCGGCCCCCCGCAGGGGTCGGCCTTAGGACCTACAGCGCGCCGAGTCCCTTGCCGAGCGCCGACACCCCGAGCACGAACAGCAACGTCACCATGATCGCGTCGTTGTGGTGGACCAGCCACGCCCGCAGTGCCTCCAGACCGGCGGCCATCCGCTCGGCCGCCGCCAGGTAGGCGATCACCGGCACGGCGACGGTCGACGCGGCGACC
>CAZFIQ010000154.1:0-6305 GCA_964519185.1 uncultured Patulibacter sp. | reverse complement strand
CGCGGCAGCATCCGCAAGCTGGTTGAAGCTGGCCTGCTGGAGCCGGGTGATCGCCTCCGGCCCGTCGAGCGACGTCGTCTCCAGCCAGCCCTGCGTGGCGACCTTGCCGCCACGCGTGTCGATCGACACGATCAGCCGGTCGCGGTGGCTGCCGAGCACGGTGTCGAGGAAGTCGGGGTCGCTGATCGCGGCGGTGCCGAGGATCACGCGCTCGGCGCCGGCCTGGAGCGCCGCGCGGACCGCGTCGATCGAACGCAGGCCGCCGCCCCACTGGACGGGGACGTCGAGCTCGCGCGTGATCGCGGCCAGCTGGTCGAGGTGCCGCGGCTGGCCGTCGCGGGCGCCGTCCAGGTCGACGAGGTGGAGGAACCGCGCCCCCGCCTCGACCCACGAGCGGGCGGCCTCGAGCGGGCTGTCCCGGTAGACCGTGCTCTGGTCGTAGTCGCCTTGCGTGAGGCGGACCGCCTGGCCGTCCAGGATGTCGATCGCCGGGTACAGAATCACGTGGGACACCTCGTAAGGTCCTTGCAGGTCTCGGCGAACGCGCGCAACACGCGCAGCCCGTCCGCGGAGGACTTCTCAGGATGGAATTGCACGCCGTGGACGTTGCCGCGGCTGACGGCCGTGACGAACGGCCCGCCGTACTCGGCGGTCGCGAGCACGTCCGACGGATCCTCGGGCCGGGCCACGAACGAGTGCACGTGGTAGAAGGCCGTCGCGTCGGGCAGCCCGTCGCGGATCGGCGACGGGTTGTCGGTCCAGCGGATCAGGTTCCAGCCGATGTGCGGCAGCTTGAGGCCCGCGGGCGCCTCGAGCGCGCGGACCGGACCGGCCAGCAGCCCGAGCCCGTGGTCGCCGCCGCGCTCGTCGGAGCGGTCGAACAGCAGCTGCATGCCCAGGCAGACCCCGATCAGCGGCATGCCGTCGCCGGCCAGGCCCCGCAGCAGGTCGTCGAGCCCGGAGTCGCGCAGTCGCTGCATCCCCGCCGGAAACGACCCGACGCCGCACAGCACCAGGCCGTCGGCCGCGGCGATCCGCTCCGGGTCGGCGGTGACCTCGGCCCGGACCCCAACGTGCTCGAGCGCCTTCTCCACGCTCCGCCGGTTGCCCATGCCGTAGTCGACGACGGCGATCCGCCGGTCGCCCAGGGGGGTCGGATCGCTCACTCGGTCAGCGTTCCCTTGGTCGACGGCACGCCGCGCTCGGACGGATCAACGGAGACCGCGACCCGCAGCGCCCGCGCGAGCGCCTTGACCCCCGCCTCGATCATGTGGTGGGCCCCACGGCCGCGCTCGATCTCCAGGTGGATCGTGCTGCGCGACGTCGCCGCGACCGCCCGCACGAACTCCTCGAGCAGCTCGTGCTCGAATCCGCCGGTGACCCCGGGCGGCAGCAGGCCGCGATCGTCGTAGACCACGAACGGACGGCCCGACAGGTCGATGTGGCACGCGGCGCGCGCCTCGTCCATCGGCACCACCGCGGAGCCGTAGCGGCGGATCCCGACGCGGTCGCCGAGCGCTTGGAAGATCGCCTGGCCGAGCACCAGCCCGGTGTCCTCGACCGTGTGGTGGCTGCCGGTCTGCAGGTCGCCCTCGGCCCCGACCCGCAGGTCGAAGCCCGAGTGCCGGGTGAACAGCTCGAGCAGGTGGTCGAAGAAGCCGACACCGGTCGTGCGCGTACCGGTGCCGGTACCGTCGAGGTCGAGCTCGAGCTCGATCCGGGTCTCGCCGGTCGAACGTTGGATGGAGGCGGTGCGTGTCATCGGCCCTCCCCATTCTGCCGGGCGCGCATCGAGGCCGCGTGGACGACGAAGCTCTCGGCCTCCGCGATCCGCACGCCGGCCTCCGCCAGCGTGTCCGCCGCCGCCCCCACGTGGACCTCGCACATCGTGCGCCGGAAGGTCCGGGCGGAGAGCGTCGACGCGAAGCGCGCGGCGCCGTCGGTCGGCAGCGTGTGGTTGCTGCCGACGACGTAGTCGCCGAAGGCCGTCGCGCCGGTGGCCCCGACGAAGACGCAGCCGGCGCTGCGCACGCGACCGGCCAGCGGCTCGATCGTCGGTCCGACCAGCTCGAGGTGCTCGGGGGCGAACGCCTCGGCGACCGCCAGGCCCAGGTCGGGTCCGTCGACGCGGACCGACGCGTAGGCGGCGGCCGACGTGGCGACCGGCTCGCTGCCGGCCAGGCCGACCTCGAGCCGCGCCCAGACCGCCCGCTCGAGCTCTGCGTCGTCGGTGACCAGCACCACCAACGACCCGGCGCCGTGCTCGGCCTGGGCCGCCAGATCGAGCGCAACCAGATCCGGATCGGCACCGCCGTCGGCGAGCACCAGCAGGTCGCTGGGCCCGGCGAAGCCGTCGATCCCGACCACCCCGGAGGCCTGGCGCTTGGCCTCCTGGACCCAGAGGTTGCCCGGACCGACGATCACGTCGACCGGGGCGATCGTCTCCGTGCCCCAGGCGAGCGCCGCGATCCCGTGGGCGCCGCCGACCTCGTGGACGCGGTCGGCCCCGGCCAGGCGGCAGGCCGCCCGCAGCACGGGATCGTCGGACGGCGTGGCCACCACGACCTCGTCGACCCCGGCCGCGCGCGCCGAGACGACGCCCATGATCGCGGTCGACGGGTAGGGTGCGCGGCCGCCGGGCACGTAGACCGCGGCGCGCCGGACCGGGACCTCGCGGACCCGGACCCGCTGCCCCTGCGGCAGGTCGACGTCGCGGTCCTCGTGGACCGTCGCCGCCGCCACCGCGCGGACGTTGACGATCGCCAGCTCGAGGGCCGCTCGCAGCGCGGGGTCGAGCCCATCGACGGCGGCGTCGAGGTCCGCGTCGGGCACCGTGAGCGCGATCGAGGCGGCATCGCCGTGCCCGGCGCGATCGAGGCGGTGGACGTGCTCCCGCAGGGCGGCGTCGCCCCCGGCGCGAACGGCGGCGACGATCTCCGCGACCGGCGCCGCGACGTGGTCGCCGCCGGGGACCAGCGCGCGGACGGCGCGGGCCGCGTCCGCGGCCTCCGTCGCCCCGGCGACGGTCAGGCGCTCAATCGGCAAGCAGCACCTCGCGGATCCGGTCGACCGCCTCCGCCTTGAGCCGGTGCGACGCCGGATTGGCGATCAGCCGGGCGGTCGAGTGCGCGATCTCCTCGCGGACGACCAGGCCGTTCTCGCGCAGGGTGACCCCGGTCGCGGTCAGGTCGACGATCGCGTCGACCATCCCGGTCAGCGGCGCCAGCTCGACCGAGCCCTTGACCTCCACGATCTCCACCTGGCGACCGGTCTGCTCGAAGTACCGGTTGGCGATGTGGACGTACTTGGTGGCGACCCGCATGATCCCCAGGCGCCGCAGCGCGACCACGGCCGGGTCCGGCTCGCCGGCGATCGACGCGACCACCATCGTGCAGGGCCCGAAGCCCAGGTCGGCCAGCTCGACGACGTCCCGCGTCGACTGCTCCATCAGCACGTCCTTGCCGGTGATGCCGATGTCGGCGGCCCCGGACTCGACGTAGGTCGCCACGTCCGACGGCCGCATCGTGACGATCCCGGCCTCCTCGAAGAGCAGCTTGCGGTCGTTCGCGCGGACCTCGCCGGTGTCGATCCCGGCGCGGTCGAGGGCGTCGAGCGTGGGCTTCATCATCACGCCGCGCGGCACGGCGATCCGCAGTCCGAAGGCGTTCATGCCCCTGCCTCCCGATCGCCGTCGGATCCGCCGTCGCCGGTCCAGCCGACCCGCCACGTCCCGCGCGAGGTCCCGACCATCGCCGTGTGCAGCGCGTCGACGTCGAGCGCGAAGCCGACCGCCGGCAGCGACCGGCCGAACGCGCCGAGCAGGTCGTCGTAGCGTCCGCCGCCGCCGATCGCGTGCCCCTGACCGGGGGCGTAGACCTCGAACACGGCGCCGGTGTAGTAGCCGAGCTTGCGGGTCAGGCCGAGGTCGAGGATCAGCCGCGAGGCCACCGCCTCGTCGAGCTGGGCGACCAGGTCGCGCAGGTCGGAGAGCGGGCCGGCCACGCGCGGCTCGTCGAGCTCGTCGAGCAGCGCGATCGATCCGCGACGGGCCGCCACGTCGAGCAGGGTCGCGGCCGTCGCGCCGTCGGTCGCGGCGCGGACCTCCCGCTCGAGCCCGACCATGTCGCGGGTGGCCAGCTCGTGGAGGATCGCCGGTCGCGCGTCCGGCGTCACGGAGAACGCCTCGAGCAGCGCCGGGAACAGCGACGCGTCGCCGACCGCGACCCGCGCGTCGGGCAGTCCCACTGCGTCGAGCGCGCCGACTAGGACCGTCAGCGCCTCGGCCGTTCCGGAGGGCCCGGCCGCGCCGCAGAGCTCGATCCCCGCCTGCAGCAGCTCGCTCGCCTCACCGCGTCCGGGCCGGACGCTGCGGTAGCAGTGCGCCACGTAGCTCAGCCGCACGGGCAGCGGGGCGTCGCCGAACCGCGATCCGACGAGCCGCGCGATCGGCAGCGTCATGTCGGTCCGCAGGACCAGCGTCTCGCCCGTCTCGTCGACGGTCCGGAAGCGCGGGCGCGCGGCGTCGTCAGCCAGCGCCGCACCGCCCGCATGCTCGAGCACGCTGGCGTACTCCACGGCCGGCGTCGACACCTCCCCGTAGTCGTGGGCCTCGAACAGCGCACGGAGCGCGGCGACCACGGCGTGGCGCTCGCGCATCTCGTCGGGCAGCACATCACGGGTGCCGCTGGGGATTGGCAGCGTCATCACGCTGGATCATCGCGGGTCCGCGCGCGGGGCGACGTGCGCCTGGCCCGACCCGTCGTCGAGGGCTCTAGCCGACCTCGACGGGGACCTCCTCGGCCACACGCTCGATCTGGGCGCCGAGCGCCCGCAGCCGCGTGTCGATCGCCTCGTAGCCGCGGTCGATCTGGTCGACGTTGTGGATCACGCTGCGCCCGTCGGCGCAGAGCGCGGCGATCAGCAGCGCCATGCCGGCGCGGATGTCGGGCGAGGTCATCCGCTCGCCGTGGAGCCGGCACGGTCCGCTGACGATCGCGCGGTGCGGGTCGCAGAGGGTGATGTCGGCGCCCATCCCGACCAGCTTGTCGGTGAACACCAGGCGGTTCTCGAACATCCACTCGTGGATCAGCACGGAACCGTCGGCCTGGGTGGCGAGCGCCACCGCGATCGACGTCAGATCCGCCGGGAAGGCCGGCCACGGCCCGTCCTGGACCTTCATCTTGTGCTCCCCCACGTCGCGCGCGGTGCGCAGGGACTGGCCCCCGTGGACGAGCACCGTCGTGCCCTCGATCTCCGACTGCAGGCCGAGCCGTCCGAACACCAGGCGGATCATCCGCAGGTCCTCGGGATCGACGTCGGTGATCCGTACCTCGCCGCCGGTGACCCCGGCCAGGGCCATGAACGACCCGATCTCGATGTGATCGGGACCGACCGTGTGGTCGCAGCCACCGAGCTCGGCCTGCCCCTCGACCGTCAGCACGTTCGAGCCGATTCCGCCGATCCGGGCGCCCATCTTGACCAGCATCCGGGCCAGGTCCTGGACGTGCGGCTCGCACGCCGCGTTGCCGATCACCGTGGTGCCGGGCGTCAGCGCCGCAGCGAGCAGCGCGTTCTCGGTGGCCATCACCGACGGCTCGTCCATGAACAGCTCACCGGCCTGGAGGCCCCCGGCCGGCGCGACCATCTCGATGTCGCGCCCCAGGTCCAGCGTGGCCCCGAGCGCGCGGAAGGCGTCGAGGTGCGGGTCCAGCCGGCGCCGTCCGATCACGTCGCCGCCGGGCGGCGGCATCACGCAGCGGCCGAAGCGCGCCAGCAGCGGGCCGGCCAGCAGGAACGACGCACGGATCCGCTCGGCGTCCTGGCGTCGCAGCTGCACCTCGTCGTCGACGGCCGAGGCGTTGAGCCGGACCGCATGCTCGTCGAGCCATTCGATCGTGACCCCGAGCCCCTCCAGCAGGTTGAGCATCGACGTGACGTCGCGGATCCGCGGAACGTTGCGGACGATCACGTCCTCGCGACTGAGCACAGACGCGGCCAGGATCGGCAGCGCACCGTTCTTGTTGCCCGCGGGTCGGACCGTCCCCGAGAGCGGACGGCCTCCATCGATGACGAACTTCTCCATGACGACAGGTGGCTCCGGGTGCGAGACGGGGGACGAAACGGGCGGACCTGGCCCTCGGGTGCCCTAGACGGACCGGGCAAGGCTACCAATCCGACCGGGGGTACTCCGGCCGGCTGGTGCGGTCGGGTGCTTCCCACCGGCCTACTGCGGCGCCGCCGCCCCGAGCACCACACCGATCGAGACCGACCCTACAACGCAGTGCGCCCCGCCAAACACTTGACGG
>CAZFIQ010000153.1:5698-6313 GCA_964519185.1 uncultured Patulibacter sp. | reverse complement strand
GGTCGTGGTCTGCGTGCCGTCCGGCGTCACCGGCGTCGAGAAGCGCGCGGTCGAGGAGGCGTCGATCTCCGCCGGCGCCCGCCAGGCGTACCTGATCGAGGAGCCGATGGCGGCCGCGATCGGCGCGGGCCTGCCGGTCGCCGAGCCGACCGGCTCGATGGTCGTCGACATCGGCGGCGGGACCAGCGAGGTCGCGGTGATCTCGCTCGGCGGGATCGTCGTGTCGCAGTCGGTCCGCGTCGGCGGCGACGAGTTCGACGAGGCGATCGTCGCCTACGCCAAGCGCGAGTACAAGCTGCTGATCGGCACCCAGATGGCCGAGGACGTCAAGCTCGAGGTCGGCTCCGCCTACCCGATGGCGGAGGAGGTCCAGACCGAGATCCGCGGTCGCGACATGGTCTCGGGCCTGCCGAAGACCGTCGTGATCACCAGCGAAGAGGTCCGGACCGCGCTCGAGGAGCCGCTCTCGACGATCATCGAGGCGGTCAAGGAGACGCTCGACCGAACGCCGCCGGAGCTCTCGTCGGACATCATGGACCGCGGGATCATGCTCGCCGGCGGCGGCTCGCTGCTGCGCGGCCTGGACGAGCGCCTGCGCGAGGAGACGCAGATGCC
>CAZFIQ010000153.1:2902-5688 GCA_964519185.1 uncultured Patulibacter sp. | reverse complement strand
TCTCCTCGCGCAGGCGCTCGTCCAGGCCGCGCAGCAGCGAGGAGACGCAGATGCCCGCGCACCTCGCCGAGTCGCCGCTGACCTGCGTGGCGGTCGGCTCCGGTCGCTCGCTCGAGGAGTTCGAGGTGATCCACCGGATGAACAGCCGCAACAGCACGCCGTCGCCGCGGCGACGCCGCCGCCGCTACTACTAGCCATCCCCAGTCGCTTGCCCATCCCGTCGCGCCTCCAGGCCGGTGCCTGACCCCGCCGCCCGCCGTCGTCGGCACATCCTGTTGGCGGTCCTGGTGGTCGTTTGCCTGGTGCTGATCACCGCCGGCTTCGGCGCCGCGACCGGGGGTGGCGCGGCCGGCGGTCCGCTCGGGGCGCTCGGCGAGGGTGCGTCGCGGATCGCCAAGCCCGCCCGCGACCTGGTGCGCTGGGTCGGCGACACGATCGAGGCCAAGGGCGAGGTCCAGGATCTGCGCGACGAGGCCGCGGACCTGCGCAAGCAGGTGGCCGACCTCCAGAGCCTGAACCGCCGGATCCCCAAGGAAGCCCAGCTGCAGCAGCTGATCGAGGAGCGCCAGCTCGAGCGCAACGCGCCGGTCGCAGCCGACGTGACCGGCCACTCGCTGACCGCCTGGGCGACGACGATCACGATCTCCCGCGGCAGCAGCGACGGGATCGAGGTCGACCACGCGGTCGTCGGCGCGTCCGGCGAGGGCGCGGGCCTGGTCGGCTTCGTCAGCGACGTCAAGCCGCGCAACGCGACGGTCGCGCTGCTGCCGACGCCGGGCCTGGCGGTCGGCGCGCGGCTCGAGGGCAAGGACCCGATCGTCACCGTCCAGGGCGCGGGGGCCGGCACGGTCAGCGACCTCGAGCTGATCGGCGTGCCGTCGCGGATCGAGATCACCCAGAACGCGCTGGTCACCACCTCCGGCACGGCTCCCGGCGCCGACGAGACGTTCATCTCCAAGGCGCCGCCGGACCTGCCGATCGGCCGGATCGCGGGTCCGACCACCGCCGCGGGCACGGACGAGCAGGTCGGGCACCTGCAGCCCCTGGTCGACCTGCGCACCCTCGAGTCCGTCGTCGTGCTGACGCGGATCGTCAACGGCAACCGGCCGACCGGCCGCTCACGGACGCCGTGAGCGCGCGGCCGACGGTCAGCCGCTCGCGGGGCCGCTCCCGCCTGCGGCCGCGCCTGCGGCTCCCCGACCACGCCGCCTGGGGCCCCAAGCCGGTCCTGCGGCTGGGCCTGCTCGGGCTGCTGGTCGGCCTGCTGCAGATCGCCTTCTTCGGGCGCGTGACCTTCCTCGGTATGCAGCTCGACCTGGTGCTGCTGACGCTGCTGATGGTCGCGCTGCTGTCCGGGCCGGTCGCCGGGGCCGCGTTCGGCTTCGGGGTCGGGCTGTTCGTCGACCTGATCGTCGGGCAGACGCCCGGGATCAGCTCGCTGGTCTACGTCCTCGCCGGCTACGCGGTCGGCCGGCTGGGGATGATGCGCGACCCGGAGTCGCGGATCGTGCCGCTGGTCGTCGGGATCTTCGGCACGCTCGCCGTGCTGCTGCTCTACGGACTGGTCGAGCTGCTGCTGACGCAGGGCGTGCGCGTCAACGTCAGCATGTTGTGGGTGATCCTCGGAACCACGGTGATCAACGCGGCCTTCGCCGTCCCGGTGCATAATCGGACGAAGCGTTGGCTGCTGCCGATGCTTCCGGAGGAAGCACGCCGCCGACGCCGCCGCCGAGCCTACGGCCGGCGCGGAGGGAACGACCTCGACGTACGCATCCGATGAGCACCCGTGACCGCAGGACGCCGACCCCGCAGCTCGCGCTTCGCGTGGCTGCGTTCGGCATCATCGCCGTCGGGGTCTTCGCGATCCTCTTCCTGCGCCTCTGGTTCCTCCAGGTCCTGCAGGGCGACCAGTACCTGACCCAGGCCGCCAACAACGGCGCCCGCGTCGTCAAGGTCGCCGCGCCGCGCGGCAAGATCGTCGACCGCAGCGGCGAGCCGCTGGTGCTCAACGAGGTCGCGACCGTCGTCACGCTGCAGGCCGACGCGATCCCGGCGGCCGACCGCGACACGATCCTCGACTGGGGCCAGAAGCAGGGCGAGTGGGAGCTCAGCGTCGAGCGGCTCTCCGACGAGCTGGTCCGCGAGGCCCAGCGCCAGGCCCGCGCCAAGGAGACGCCCAAGCAGCGCGAGCGACGCGAGCGCAAGGCGAGCGAGCTGACGCCGGCCGAGCGGCGGGCGCAGCTGCGCCGGGTCAGCGAGCGGCGCCGCAAGGCCAACGCCGACGCGCTGGCGTCGCTGAAGGACCGGGAGCCGAAGGTCCCGTCGATCGAGGACGCCACGCCGACCCTGACGCGGCAGCTGGAGAACGTCAGTCCGCTGCTCGAGACCTCGCCGACCCGGCTCTACGACCGCGTCCGCCAGAGCACGGTGAAGCTCCCCTGGGGCAGCGTGCCGCTGAAGTCGAAGGACGTCAGCGCCGCGGTCCGCATGTACCTGCAGGAGAACCCGACGAAGTTCCCCGGGGTGACGGTCGGCAAGGAGTACATCCGGCAGTACCCGGAGAAGGACCTCGCAGCGCAGATCTTCGGCACGGTCGGCCAGATCAGCGAGAGCCAGCTGGAGGAGGACCGCAACCGCGGGCTCGAGCAGGGGCAGAAGATCGGCCAGGGCGGCCTGGAGCAGCAGTACGACCAGTACCTGCGCGGCAAGGACGGCGAGCAGCGGGTGGAGGTCAACGCCCAGAACCGGCCGACCGGAGCCGTCGTCTGCTGACGGCCGGTCGGCCG
>CAZFIQ010000153.1:0-2892 GCA_964519185.1 uncultured Patulibacter sp. | reverse complement strand
GAACCGGCCGACCGGCCGTCAGCAGACGACGGCTCCGGTCCAGGGCAACCAGCTGGAGCTGACGCTCGACGCCAAGCTCCAGCGGACCGGCCAGAACTGGATGCGCCGGACGATCGGCAACCAGATCGACGACAAGACCGGCGACCAGGCGGCGGGCGCGTTCGCGGCGATCGACCCGCGCGACGGGGCGGTGCGGGCGATGGGCTCGTACCCGTCGGTCGACCTCAACGAGCTCTCGGGGGCGATCAGCCTCAAGCGCTACAAGCAGCTGCTGTCGAAGAAGAACGGCTCGCCAGCGGTCAACCGGGCCACCAACGGGCTCTACCCGATGGCGTCGACGTTCAAGCTCGTGAGCGCGTTCGCGATGCTCAACAACGGCATCCGCAGCCCGGACGAGGTCGCGGACGGCGGGGCCTGCCGCGAGTTCGGCCGCGACAACCAGGAGTTCTGCAACGCGGGGAAGAACGACCTCGGCGGATCGAACCTGGTCGATTCGCTGAAGGTCTCCTCCGACGTCTACTACTACGACGTCGGGGCGCAGCTGTACGACCGCGAGGGCCAGCAGCTGCAGCGCTGGGCCAAGTTCTTCGGCTTCGGCCGCGAGACCGGGATCGACCTGCCGGGCGAGGCCGCGGGCGTCGTCCCGGACTCCGCGTGGCGCAAGCGCCGCAACGAGCAGGAGCTGGAGTGCCGCAAGCAGCGCGGGGTGCCGGACTGCTTCACCGTCGGCGACGTCAACGGCCAGTACCTGCTCGGCGACAACGTCAACCTGTCCGTCGGCCAGGGCGACCTGCTGGGCACGCCGCTGCAGCTGGCGGTCGCCTACTCCGGCCTCTACCAGAAGCCCGACGAGCCGATCGACGACGTGCTGCGGTTCCCGACGCCGTACCTGGGCCACCAGGTCCAGAACTCGCGGGGCGAGCTGCTCCAGCAGTTCGACGTCCAGCCGCTGCGGACGGTCAGCGCGGGCGCGGCCGACTGGAAGTCCAAGGTCCTGCAGGGGATGCACGCGGTCACCGCGGACGGGATGGGCACCGCGTCGTCGGTCTTCACCGGCTGGGACCAGAACGCGCTGCCGGTCTTCGGCAAGACCGGGACCGCCGAGCGCTGCCAGAACTCGATGTGCTCCGACCAGTCGTGGTTCGTCGCGATGGTGCCGGACCGGGAGAACCCGATCACGGTGGTGGCGACGGCGGAGGCCGGCGGCTTCGGCACCACGACCGCCGCCCCGATCGTCTGCCGGATGCTGCGGACCTACTACGGGGTGTCGGGCAAGCAGGTCCCGTGCAGCGCCCCGGAGGCCAGCCCGGATCGGACCGAGTAGATGACCACCGACCTGCGGACCCGGGTTCCGACCCGGGCGGACGGACGGACCGGGGCCCGTCGCGAGCGCTCGCGGCTGGCCGGCGTGCTCGACCTGCGTCTGCCGTTCGACCCGGTCCTCGCGCTGGCGACGATCGGCCTGACGGTCTGCTCGGTGCTGGCGCTCAGCGGCGCCACCGAAGGCTCGTACTTCGTCACCCGCCAGATCGTCTATGGCGCGCTCGGCGTGGTCGTCGCGGCCGCCGTCTCGCGCTTCGACTACGCCCGCCTGCAGGCCGTCAAGTGGCCGATCTACGGCTTCATGATCGTGTCGATCGTCGCCGTCGCGATCTTCGGGACGCCGGTCAACGGCTCGACGCTGTCGATCACCCTTCCCGGCTTCAGCTTCCAGGCGTCGGAGCTCGGCAAGGTGCTGCTGGCGATCTCCGGCGCCGCGCTGCTGGTCCAGCGCTCGCGGGAGGTCGACCGCTGGCGGACGACGCTGCTGGTGCTCGCGGTGATGGGCCTGCCGGCGCTGATGGTCGTCGCCTCGGACCTCGGGTCGGGCCTCGTCTACGGCGCGATCACCACCGGCGTGCTGCTGATCGGCGGGACCCCCGGTCGCCACCTGGCCTGGCTCGGCGGCACGCTCGTGGCGCTGATCGTCGGGGTGCTGGTGGTGCTGCCCGCCGCGGGCGTCAACGTGCTCCAGCCCTACCAGGTGGACCGCCTGACGGCGTTCCTCACCCCGGACAAGCACGCCGACGTCCAGCCGGGGCAGAGCGACCCGACGTACCAGCTGCAGCAGGCCAAGATCGCGATCGGCTCGGGCGGCAAGTCCGGGCGCGGCGACGAGGCCACCCAGCAGAAGCTGAACTACCTGCCGGAGAGCCAGACCGACTTCATCTTCGCCTCGGCGGGAGAGCGGTTCGGCTTCGTCGGGGTGGCGGCGATCCTTTCGCTGTACGCTCTGATCATGTGGCGAGGTCTGCGGATTCTCTCCACGTCCAGAGACTTCTACGGAGCGGTGCTCGCCGCGGGTATTCTGGCGATGCTGCTGTTCCAAGTTTTGATCAACGCCGGGATGAACGTCGGCATCATGCCGATCACGGGCATCCCCCTCCCACTTGTGAGCTACGGCGGATCATCCGTGCTCTCGACCTACCTCGCGATCGGCCTGCTGCAGGCGATCTACGCGCAGAGCAGGGTCGCGGCACGACGAGGTCCGACCGTGGACCGAACCGATTGAGGTATCCGTGAAGAAACAGGTCCTCGTGAGCGTGGACCGCGGGGAGACCCGCGTCGCGCTCCTGGAGTCCACCGATGGCGGACCGTCCGGTGGTGGCGACGCCACCCAGAGCGCGGCAGAGGGCGCCGGCAGCAGCCGGCGTCGTCGCGGCCGTGGCCGCGGCGGACGCAAGCCCGGCGCCGGCGGCGACTACCGCGTCGCCGAGCTGTACTTCGAGCGGCGCTCCAACCGCTCGATCGTCGGCAACGTCTACAAGGGTCGGGTCGACAACGTGCTGCCCGGCCTGGAGGCGGCGTTCGTCGACATCGGGCTGGAGAAGAACGCCTTCCTGCACGTCGACG
>CAZFIQ010000152.1:0-6327 GCA_964519185.1 uncultured Patulibacter sp. | reverse complement strand
CGGCCTGCTGCCGGCGGCGACGCTCAGCCACGTCGGGATCTACGCCTCCGGCCAGACCTACGAGCAGCTGATCCTGCACCTGCTGGCCCACCCGCTGCCGGAGGCGCGGCGCTACGGACGGTGGATCCTGGACGCGGTCCAGGCGGTGACGCCGAGCTTCGTCTCCCGCGTCGAGCGGCCCGACCGCGGCGGCCGCTGGATCGAGTACCTGCGCGAGCGCGAGGCCGCGGCCGACCGCTGGGCCGCCACGTTGCGACTGGACACCGCGACCGCCGAGGAGCAAGCCGCCGACCGTGCGCACGCCAGCGTGCGGTTGGTCCACGTCGACGGTGACGAGGACGACCTGCTGGCCGGGCTGCTGTACGAGGCGACCGCGGTCGACGAGCCGACCGCCCGCCAGGCGGTCGCGCGGCTCTCGTCCGACGAGCGGGGGCGGATGCTGACCGACCTGGTCGGCGAGCGAGAGAACCGCCGCCACCGGCCCGGTCGCGGGCTGGAGCGGCTGCGCTACCGGTTCGAGGTGGTCAGCGACTACGGCGCCTTCCGCGACCTCCAGCGGCACCGGATGCTGACGGTCCAGTGGCAGGCGCTGACGCCGGAGCTGGGGGCGGAGGTGCCGTCCGAGGTCGAGCAGGCTGGCGGCGGGGACGACTACCGGCGGGCGCTCGAGCTGTCGGCCCAGGCGTGGTCGACCCTGCGCGACGCCGGGCGGCCCAAGCAGGCGGCCTACGCGGTCGCGCTCGGGTACCGGATCCGCTACGTGCTGGACCTCAACGCGCGGGCCGCGATGCAGCTGATCGAGCTGCGCTCCGGCCGCGAGGGCCACCCGTCGTACCGCGCCGTCGCCCACGAGATGCACCGGCTGATCGGCGAGGCGCACCCGGCGGTCGCGGCGGCGATGCGCCACGTCGACACGTCGGCCGAGCCGCGGCTGGAGCGGATCCTCAGCGAGATCCGCCAGGAGGCGCGGACCGGTCGCTGAGGCGCACGGCGGCGCGTCGCATCTCGGCCCGTCCGGACCTCGGCAGTACTGGCGTACAGCTCTCGGACCGGACCCGCCGACCTGCTCGGCCGCCGTACGCCTACCTGCAGCCGTAGCGGACGATCAGGTCGGCGAGCCGCTCCCGGGCGGCGTCGAGCCGCTGGGGCGAGACCGTCGTCTGGAACATCGCGTGCTCGGGGTCGCCGAACAGGTCGGTGACCACGGCCCGCGCCTCGGAGCGTCGGCCGCAGCGCTCGAGCAGGTGCAGGTACTCGTAGTCTTCGCGCCCCTCGCGGATCCGCTTCAGCCGGATCGACTCGAACGGCATCGGCTCGGCGACCGGCCCGGAGGCGCCTGCGACCCGCACGCGCCCGGGGTAGAGCAGCTGACCGTCGCCGTTGCCGCCGAACCGCCGGATCCCGAACTGGAACCCCGGGCCCTCGTCGAAGCCGGCCGCCACGTCGTAGTAGCTCTCGCCGCGCACGTCGTAGAGGAACGCCATCCAGCCCATCGCCGAGGCCTGGGTCGCGGGCTGGTCGATCGCGTAGGACGGCCAGCCGTCGTACTCCGGGTCGCGCACCGCCTGCGGGTCGCTGCGGCCGGGGTCGCAGCCGGTGGTCGGGCACGCCAGGTAGAACCAGAGCTCGCTGCCGGGACGCCGGACGAACCCGTCGTAGCGGGCCCGCGTGCTGCCGTCGCGGCGGGTCACCAGCGACGTCACGTCGGGCGCCAGCACGTCGACGGCGTCGCGCCCCAGCGCCGGCGGATCGACCGCGCCGTCCGGGTACAGCCCGGGGTCCTCGGCCGGCGTGGTGATCTTCGTCGGGACCTCCGGCCAGCCGGCCCGCGCGGCGTCGCGCAGCTGCTCGCAGGGCGCGTGCCGGTCGGTGATCCGTCCGCCGATCAGCTCGCCCCACGGGGTTTGGTGGGCGTCGCCGGAGAACCGCGGCTCGTCGCAGACCCAGGCGACGAAGCGGTCGGCGTGCTCGGGGGCATGACTGGCGATGAAGCTCCGCCAGTCGGCCAGGCAGTTGCGGCCCGGACCGGGGTCGAGCACGCAGTTCCACTGGGTGGTGAACGACGTCAGGCGCGCTCCGGGCAGCGCGCCCAGCCGGCTGTTCCCGTCGAGCAGCGGACGGACGTAGGCGTCGAACGCGTCGGCAGCGGTGGTCGGGGCCCCCGGGCGGGGTGGCGAGGGCACGACCGCGGTCGCGTCCGGGGCGCGCATCTGCGGGGTCGGGTAGGGGTTGGCGATCGTGATCCGGTTGCGCAGTCCCAGTTGGGCGAAGCGGCGGAAGACCCGCCAGGTGCCCTCCTTGGCCGGGTCGCAGCCGCTGCGGTCGGGGCGCGCCAGCTCGACGTAGCCGCCCCAGAAGCCCGGCTGCGCGGCGCAGACGTCCCACGGGTTGACCAGGAAGAGGCTGCGCAGGGACGAGGTCGACGGCAGCGCGAACGGCCGGACCGTCAGCCGGATCGGCACGTCGGCGAGCGGGGCGTCGCCGTCGGCGCGGAGCCGCAGGGTCCCGGCGTAGCGGCCCGGCCGGGCGTCGGGCGGGACCGCGACGTCGACCCACAGGGCCGCCGCGTCGCGCGCGCCCAGGTTCAGCGGAAAGGCCCCGCCGTCGCCGCCGAGCAGCGGATCGCGGTCGGGGATCAGCGGGTCGGGCCAGCGTCCCGGATCGCCCTCGCCGTCGCTCTCCTGGACCACGGTGTAGCTGCCCTCGCGGTAGATCGTCACGGCCGACGGCGGGATCGTCGCCTCGTCCGGTCCGCCGGCCCGCCGCAGCGCGCGGGGGAACGTGGCGCGGACGCCCGTCAGCGGGATGCCGCGGGTCCGCAGGTCGACCTGGAACGACGCGCTCTCGTTGGCCGCCGCCGCGATCCGCGCGGTCGTGCGTCCGCCGTCCGGGGCCGGCCGGTCGGGACGGAGCGTCACCGCCGATCCGTGGGCGCGCACCAACGGTGGCGCGGGCGGCTCGGCGGGGCGCGGCGGCGCGGCGGCGGTCGTGGTCCGGTCGGCGTCGGGGCGCACGTCGTCCCCGTCGGTCAGGAGCACGACGGCGGCGACGGCGGTGACGACCGCGAGCAGGACGGCGACCAGCGAACGGACGCGGGCGCCCATCGGCTCAGGATCCCGTGCTTCCGCGACCGGCACCATCCGCCGATCGGGGGAGCGCGCGGGGGAACCGCCGCTCGGACGCGGGACCGGCTAGCCGGCGTCGCGGACCATCCGCGCCACGTGCGCGAGCCGCACCAGTCGCTGCAGCGACCGCGGGTCGATCCGTCCGACCGGCATCCGGCAGAGTCGCTGGACGCGGCCGCGGTCGACGGTCCGGCGCAACGGGTCGAGCTCGTCGACCGCGACGGCGACCTCCCGCTGCAGCGTCCGCAGCCCCGCCACCTGGGCGGGCAGCCGGCCGACGCCGCTGCCGGTCACGCGCGATCGCAGGTAGCGGCGCAGCTTGTCGCGGCGCTCGCCCCAGACCATGTAGGCGTCGCGGGTCACCTCGTCGGGCCAGACCGGGGATCCGCCGCTGAACGGCAGCGTCTCGATCTCCGGGCAGAGCCGGTGGATCATCCGCCGGCGCCAGCGGTCGCGGTCGAGGTCCTCCGGGTGCAGCGACCACAGCTCGGTCAGCAGCGCGGCCGACCAGCCGGGCGAGACGGTGTCGAAGAACGGCGCGTAGGCGAGGTGCGTCGGCGCGCCCCAGCCGCTCGCCCGCTCGAAGACGTAGAACGCCTCGGCGAGCATCCGCGACGGCAGTCCGTCGGCGAGCCACCCGCGGGCGACCGCACTGCCGCGGGCGACCACCCGCTCGCGGCAGCCCGCCGCGCCCAGCGGCCGCGGCCAGCCGTGGACCCACGACCCGACGGCGGTCGCGATCGCCTGCGCGGCCGGAGCGTCGGCGACCGCGCGCCCGTAGGTCATCCAGCCGATCTCGACGGCCGCCCCCGAGAGCACGATCGGCGTCGGCCGGTCGGTGCGGATGTCGGACGGCGTGCCGTCGAACGGCGAGACGCCGCTGACGACCTGTCGCAGCCAGCGCTCGCTGACGTCGAAGGTGGTGGTGCCGACGCGGATCTCCAGCGGCAGTCCGAGGGTCGCGGCGATCCGCCGGGCGGCGACCACGTCGCCGGTCTCCGGGAACGCCGGATCGTCGGGCAGCGCGACCGTGTAGAGGTGCGGCTCGACGCCGGCGGCGAGCGCGGCGGCCAGGATCACGCGCGAGTCGCGGCCGCCGCTGAGGCCCAGCTCGACCGGCCCGCGGTGCGCGGCGGCGACCGCGGAGATCACGTCGCGCAGGCGCTCGGCGCCGACGTCGAGGTCGCGGTGGACGGGGCGCTCGGCGGCGGCGAGCGCCGGGTCGATCAGGCGGTCGGGCGACGCGTCGAGCCGGCCGCCGTGGACCCGCGACGTGCCGGGCGGGAGCCGGGTGATCCCGTCCCACGGGGTGCGCGGACCGAACGCCCAGCCGGCCAGCAGCAGATCCTCCAGCGCCTCCTCGTCGGGGCGCGCGTGCGGCGGCAGCGCGGCGAGCAGCGGCAGGCAGTTGCCGACCGCGACGGTGTCGTCGGCCAGCCGCCGCCGGTAGAGCGCGTAGCTGCCGATCGCGTCGCCGGTCACGGCGACCCGATCGTCGACGCCGTCGACGTCGAGCAGGCCGAACCGTCCCTCGGGCGGTGGTCGGTCCGGCGCGAGCAGATCGATCGGCCCGGTCGCCGGCACCAGCCACCCCGGAGCGAACGGCACGCCGTCGAGGATCTGCAGCCGGGACGGGTCGTGCCACGCGCGGGCCACGCCGCCCGCCCGCCCGGGCGGGTGACCGACCCAGGCGACGGCGGTCCGCCGGCTCGCGCTGAGCCACTGCTCGGGGGTTCCGCCGGCCAGGCCGGGATGCTCGTCGACGCTGCGCCGCAGGCGGGCGACGGCGGCGTCGGCCAGCGGCGGCGGAAGGGGACGTGAGGACGAGAGGGCGACGAAGAGCTGCATCGGCTCGACGGGCGGCGGTGCTGGCCCGTGGAGCACGATCCTAGAGGGCCGATCGCGCCGCTGGTTGGGGGGTTTCTCCATCCAACGGGCGCGCCGCCGCGGGCGGCGGCGCGACGCGTCCGGGAGGAGTGGGACGATCCCCGCCAGGTGGAACGGCCCGCGCCCCCGGGAGTACCTGACTCCGCGGACCCCGCGGACGGGGATCCTCACGCCCGGGCACCCGGGCTCGGGCCACGCAGCCGCGAGCAGGGCGCGCGCTGGGCCGCCGGCGCGGTCGTGCTGGTGGCCTGGGCCCTGAGCCTCTGGGGTGGCGGCTTCGAGCCGGCGGCCTGGGGCGTCGCCGGCATCGTCCTGGTGGGCCTGGCGGTTGGGGCCTGGGCGCTCGGCCGGCCGCCGCGCGTCGATCGCTCGGTGCGGCTGGCGCTGGCGCTGGCCGCCGCGATGGTCGCCTGGACGGCGGCCTCGATGCTGTGGGCGGATACCCCGCAGCGGGCGCAGGAGGCGGCCGGCCGGACCGTGGTCTACGGCGCGGCACTCGCGATCGTGCTGCTGCCGCGCTGGCCGGCGGCCTCGCTGCGCCGGCTGCTGGTCCTGACCTTGGGCGGCGGAACGGCGGTGGCGCTGATCGTGCTGCTGCGGCTGGCGACGGCCGAGGACCCGGCGTCGCTGCTGATCGACGGCCGGTTGGTCGATCCGGCCGGCTACGTCAACGCCGCCGCCGGCCTCTGGGTGCTCGCGCTGCCGGTCGCGATCGGACTGGCGGCGGGCGGAACGGCCAGCGCCCCGCTGCGGATCGGGGCGCTCAGCGCGGCCAGCGTGATGCTCGCGCTCTGCCTGCTGTCCCAGAGCCGTGGCGGCCTGCTGGCGCTCGCCGGCGCGCTGGCGGTGCTGGTGCTGCTCAGTCCGCGGCGGGGCGCGGTCCTGCTGGTGAGCGCGGTGGTCGCGGCGACGGGCGCGGCCAGCTTCTCCGCGATCGTCGACGTCCGCGGGGCGACCGAGGCCACCGGGCTGGGCGTCCAGCTCGACCTGGTGGTCGAGCGCGTGGTGCTCGCGGCGATCGTCGTGGCGCTGCTCGGGATCGCCTGGACCGCGGTCTGGTCGCGGCTTCCGCGCGGTGCCCGCCGGGCGGTCGACGGCCGCCGGACCGGCGCGATCGCGGCCGGACTGGTGGCGGTGGTGGTCGCGGGTGGGGCGGTCGCGGCCGTCGGCAATCCGGTCCGCTGGGGCGTCGACAAGGTCGACGAGGCGCTGCACGGCGGCTACGAGCAGGTCGCGCCGACCGGCGACCGGCTGACCGGATCGCTCGGGTCGGGCCGCGGCGACATGTACCGCGTGGCCTGGGACGCCTGGCGGG
>CAZFIQ010000151.1:5331-6430 GCA_964519185.1 uncultured Patulibacter sp. | reverse complement strand
CCGTGGGAGATCGGCCTGGCAGAGACGCAGCAGACGCTGCTGCTGAACGACCTCCGCAGCCGGGTCCGCGTCCAGACCGACGGTCAGCTGAAGACCGGCCGCGACGTCGTGATCGCCGCGCTGCTCGGCGCCGACGAGTTCGGCTTCTCGACCGCGCCGTTGATCGCGACCGGCTGCATCATGATGCGCGTCTGCCACCTCAACACCTGTCCGGTCGGCATCGCCACCCAGGACCCGGAGCTGCGCAAGCGCTTCAAGGGCACGCCCGAGCACGTCGTCAACTACTTCCTGCTCGTGGCGGAGGAGATCCGCGAGATCATGGCCCAGCTCGGCGCCCGCACGCTGGACGAGCTGATCGGCCGCGTCGAGCTGCTCAAGGCCGACGAGGCGATCGACCACTGGAAGGCCCGCGGCGTCGACCTGTCGCAGCTCTTCCACCGTCCGCCGGTCGCCGCCGGCCAGCCGCTGCACGGCATCGAGCCGCAGCTCACCGGCCACCTCGACGACCACCTCGACTGGAAGCCGCTGCCGCAGGTCGCCGCGGCGGTCGAGCGGCGCGAGCCGACCGAGATCTCCGCCACGGTGCGCAACATCGACCGCTGCGTCGGCGGCGTGCTGAGCTCGGAGATCGCCCAGCGCCACGGCGCGGACGGCCTGCCCGACGCGACCCTGCGGATCCGCTTCACCGGCTCGGCCGGACAGAGCTTCGGCGGTTGGCTGGCGGCCGGCGTCGAGTTCTCGCTGATCGGCGACGCCAACGACTACACCGGCAAGGGGCTGTCGGGCGGCGTGCTGTCGGTCCGGCCCTCGGCGGACGTCTCGTTCGTGCCGGAGGAGCAGCAGATCGTCGGCAACACCGTGCTCTACGGAGCGACCAAGGGCCGCGCGTTCTTCCGCGGCCGGGCCGGCGAGCGGTTCGCCGTGCGCAACTCGGGCGCCAGCGCGGTCGTCGAGGGCGTGGGCGACCACGGCTGCGAGTACATGACCGGCGGGCGCGTGGTGATCCTCGGCCCGGTCGGCCGCAACTTCGCGGCGGGCATGTCCGGCGGCGTCGCCTACGTGCTCGACGAGCTGCACAGCTTCCGGCGCAACGTCAACC
>CAZFIQ010000151.1:0-5321 GCA_964519185.1 uncultured Patulibacter sp. | reverse complement strand
CCCGACGATGCTCGACCAGCTCGAGACGCCGGACGAGGCCGACCTGATCGAGCTGCGATCGCTGATCGCCGAGCACGAGCAGCGGACCGGATCGACGGTCGCCGCCCGGGTCCTGGCCGACTGGAACCGCGCTCGCACGCAGTTCGTCAAGGTCTACCCGGCCGACTACAAGCGCGTGCTGCAGCAGCTCGCACGCGAGGAGGCCGCGGTCGGTGCGCGCGCGGCGGAGGCGGAGACGATCGGGGCTCCGCAGACGATCGAGGAGGGCAACTGATGGGTCAGCTCGGCGGGTTCCTCAAGATCCAGCGGTCGCCGGTCAAGTGGGACGACCCGGCGCGCCGCGCCGGCAACTACCAGGAGTTCATCCTCGACCGCCCGGTCGAGGAGATCCAGCAGCAGGGCGCCCGCTGCATGAGCTGCGGCGTGCCGTTCTGCCACAACGGCTGCCCGCTCGGCAACCTGATCCCCGACTGGAACGATCTCGTCTACCACGGCCGCTGGCAGGACGCGATCCGCCAGCTGCACGCGACCAACAACTTCCCCGAGTTCACGGGTCGCGTCTGCCCCGCTCCGTGCGAGGCGTCGTGCGTGCTCGAGATCAACGAGGGCGACGCGGTCACGATCAAGCAGATCGAGAACACGATCATCGACCGCGCCTGGGCCGAGGGCTGGGTCACCGCCCAGCCGCCCGCCCACGAGAGCGGCCAGCGGGTCGCGGTCGTCGGCTCGGGCCCGGCCGGGATGGCCGCCGCCCAGCAGCTGCGGCGGGCCGGCCACGGCGTCGTGCTGTTCGAGCGGGACGAGGCCGCCGGCGGGCTGATCCGCTTCGGCGTGCCGGACTTCAAGATCGAGAAGGACGTCGTCGAGCGGCGCGTCCAGCAGCTGGTCGCCGAGGGCGTCGAGCTGCGCTGCGGCGTCGAGGTCGGCGTCGACGTCACGGTCGACGAGCTGAAGGCCGAGTTCGACGCGGTCGTGCTGGCGATCGGCTCGCGCGTCCCGCGCGACCTGCCGGTCGAGGGCCGTCAGCTGGAGGGCGTCCACTTCGCGATGGAGTACCTCTACGAGCGGACCCGCTGGGCGCAGGACGACCAGGGCGTGCCGCACCAGGCGCCGCGGCCCGCCGCGCAGGGGATCAGCGCGCGCGGCAAGCACGTCGTCGTGATCGGCGGCGGCGACACCGGCGCCGACTGCGTCGCCCAGTCGATCCGCGAGGAGGCCGCCTCGGTGGTCCAGGTCGAGCTGCTCCCCGAGCCGCCGACCAACCGCCCGGACGACCGCACCCCGTGGCCGCTGTGGCCCGCCAAGTTCCGCCTCAGCTACGCGATGGAGGAGGCCCGCGCGATCGGCAAGGGCGTCCAGAACTTCTCGGTCGCGACGCTCGGCCTGGAGGGCGACGACCAGGGCCGCGTGGCGACGCTGCGCTACGCCCAGGCCGAACCGGCGCCGCCGTTCGCGGCGGTCGAGGGCACGGACCGCGAGCAGCCGGCCGAGCTGGTGCTGCTGGCGATGGGCTTCCTGCACCCGGAGGCGCAGCTGATCGACGGCCTGGCGCTCGACAAGGACCAGCGCGGCAACGTCAAGGCCGGCACCTACACCACGTCGGACCCGGCGGTCTTCGCCGCCGGCGACTGCCGCCGCGGCCAGTCGCTGATCGTCTGGGCGATCAACGAGGGCCGGCAGTGCGCCCGGATGGTCGATCGCTACCTCGGCGAGCAGGCCGGCCGCGACGTCCGCCCCGCCGCGCTGGCGGGGATCTAGACCGGCTCCGCGCGGGGGCCGGTCGGCCCCCGCGCGAATCGGGTCTAATGGGGGCATGACCGTCGACGGCCAGGAGTCGGTGGCCGCCGACGCACGTCGCGGCCGACCGGTCGGCAAGCGCGAGCGCACCAAGGCGGCCAACCGCGACGAGATCCGCACCGCGGCGATCGACGCGTTCACCGAGCTGGGCTACGGCGCGACGACCGTGCGCGACATCGTCCGCCGGACCGGGCTGGCGTCGGGCACCTTCTACAACTACTACGCCGACAAGCAGGCGATCCTCGGCGAGCTGGTGGCCGAGCACGTGGCGCAGGCGGGAACCCGGATGACCGCCGCGCGGGCCGCGGCGACGACCCCGCGCGAGGCGATCGAGCGGGGGACGGTCGCGTACTTCCGGCTGCTGATGGAGTCCCCGTCGCTGCTGGCGATGTACCGCCGCAACGCCGGCGCGATCCGCGCCTACGCGGCCGGCGCGCTGGTCGACGGGATCGTCGACAGCCTGCGCTCCGACCTGGACCGGCTGCTGGCCGAGTCGGGGTCCCGCGGGCTCGACACCGAGCTGCTCGCCGCCGGCGTGATCGGCGCCGGGATGGAGATCGCGATGCGCTTCGCCGAGTCCGGAGGCACGGACCCGGAGCGGGCGATCGCGGCGCTCCAGGCGCTGGTCGTCGACGGCCTGCTCGGCTGACGGTCCGCGCGCCCCCGGCCGCGGTCGCCGCGGTCGGGGCGGCTGGCGGGGCGTCGAACCCGTGGGGGACGGCGACGACCCCGGCCCGGAGCTAGAATCCGCGTGTGTTCTGTCGTCACGGCCGCCGGGAAGAGAACTGCGTGGTCTGCGCCAAGGAGCAGCGTCGCAAGGCGGCCAAGCGGACCGCCGGGAGCGGCTCCAGCGGGATCATCAGCGCGCGCTCGGCCGGCACCGCGCGCAGCGCCTCGCGGACCGCGGCGTCGAGCGTCCGGCGCACCAACGTCGCCGCCGCGCGCGGGGCGTCCGGTGGCCGGGCGGTGCGGGTCAAGCAGGCCACGCGCCACGCCGGCGACGGCTGGAGCAACGAGCTGCTGCCCGGACTGCGCTCCAGCCTGGAGGCCCGCGACCTGCTCACCGAGCTGGCCCGCGCCGAGGCGCGGCTGGAGCGGCTGCGGAACGACCCGCCCGGCCCCTACGCCACGGTCCGGGCGCTGGCCGGCGGTGACGACCGCGATCGGGAGGAGGCGGCCTGGCTGCTGTTCCAGATCGCCTACTACGGCCCGGTCGAGGGCGACGACCCGTTCGCGCCGCTGACGCCGCTGCTGGTGCGCTGGGACGCGCCGCTGCCCGACGACGCGGCCCTGGGTGCCGTCGCCGTCGGTCCGCGTGGCGCCCACGCGCACGACCGCGGGACCGCCACCCTCGCCGCCTACCGCGAGTGGGCGCAGCGGGCCGGCGGCCAGCTCGCCGGTCTGGCGCCCGGCGGAGCGAGCTCCGATCCCGCGCGCCGCTTCGACGCCGCCTACCGCGCGCTCGCGCTGCCCGGCCTCTCGCGAGCGGCCCGCTTCGAGTTCGTGCTCACCCTGGGCACCTTCGGGATCCTCGACGTCGCGCCCTGGTCGCTGCTGCTCGACGGCGCCCGCGACGGCCGCGACCCGCTCGCCGTCGCCGCCAAGCGCGCGTTCCTGACCGGCGATTCGGTGCTGCTGCAGCGGCGGCTCGGCGCCTTCGCGCGGGCGCTCGGCACGTCGATCGCCGCCTGCGACCTGGGCTTCCTCAACTGGGAGCTGCGCCCCGGACCGGGCGTGCCGCTCGGTCGCCTGGACGCCGGCGTGCCGGCCGACCCGGACCCGCAGCGCGTCACGCGCTTCGCCGCCGCGCTCGGCCTGGTCGACGACGCCGAGGACGAGCCCGGCGCGGACGCCTCCGACGACGACGCGTAGGGTCGGCCACGGCGCGGTTGCCGCGCGGCCGGCGACCCGCTAGATTCGGAGCCGCTCCCATGTCCGGAATCCGTCGCGTGCCGCCCGCTCCCTCGCACCGGGAGCGCTCCGGCGACCCGCGCAGACCATCGGTCGGCTCCGGCGGTGTCGAGCAGACGCTCCGCGAGCATCACTCGCTGATGCTCCGCCGTGCGCGCCGCGTCTCGCTCTGCGACGACGACGCCCACGACGCCGTCCAGGCCGCGTCCGAGCGCTACCTGCGCCACCACCCACGGGTCGACCCGGAGACCACGGTCGGCTGGCTCGTCACCGTCACCCGCAACGAGGCGCTGCGGATACGCCAGGTGCGTACCCGGAACACCGCCACCGGGGTCGACGAGGAGCAGCTCCCGCAGCCCGGCGACGGCCCCGCCGAGCTGGCCGAGCGCGAGGAGCAGGTCGAGCTCGCCCGGGAGGCACTCGCCGCGCTCAAGCCCCAGGAGCGCCAGGCGCTGATGCTCCAGGCCGAGGGACACAGCTACGACGAGATCGCCGGGCAGCTGGCGTGGACCCGAACCAAGGTGAACCGGAGCCTCACGGAGGGACGGGCGCACCTCCGCGACCGGCTGCGCGGGATCGCCGCGGGAGAGGGCTGCGCCGCGGCCAAGCCGCGGATCGACCGACTCGTCCGCGGAGACGCCAGCCGCGACGACCTGCTCGCGCTGCGCCCCCACCTGCGCCGCTGCACCAGCTGCCGCTCGCGCCTGCGTCGCGCCCGCGGCAGCCACTGGGTCGCGGTGCCACCGGTGCTGCTCGGCTGGCTGCCGTGGGTCGGCCGGCTCGGCGGCGCCCCGCCGACCCGCGCGCGGGTCGGCAACCTCGTCGCCGACCGGCTGGCGGTCCTGCTGCCTGGCAGCGGCGCTGTCGCCGACGCCGGCCTGGCCGTGGCCGCGGGCGTCGCCGCCACCGCGCTGGCCGCCGGCACGCTCGTGGTCGGCAGCCGCGAGCCGCCCGATCGACCGCGCCCCGTCACGCCCGCGACGTCGCTGCGGGCAGCCGCCGACCCCGGCCTGCTCGTCGCCCGCGACCCGACCCGCTTCCGCGCTCCGGCCACCCGGTCGACGGCCGGCGGCGAACGACGGTCGACGGCGTCCGCCGCCGCCGGACCCACCACGCCGATCAGCGACCGCCGGACCCGCCGGGCCCTGTCCACGGCGCCCGCCGGAGCCACCGCCCAACGCGAGTTCGGTCCCGAGTCGGCGCCGCCGGCCGACCGTTCCGGCGCCGCCGGTCCGCCCGTCGCCCGCGCCCCCGTCGCCCGCCCCGCCGCCGGGAAAGCGGCCGATAGCAGGGGGTCTGCGGCTCGCGAGTTCGGGATCGAGCCGTGAACGCGCCAACCCCGGTGGCCACGGCCGATCGCCCCTCCCGCTCCGTCCGCACCACCCCCTAGCGTCTTCCCCGTGGACCTCGTCTTCATCAACCCCCAGGACGCCATCCGCGTCATCGCCGAGTCGATCGGCCGCGAAGCCCGCCGGCAGCTCGTCGGCGAGGTCGTCCGCGCCTGGGTCGACGAGATCCCCGAGCCCGAGCTCGTCGCCCACTACGCCAAGACGCTCGCCGAGCTCGACGAGCACGACCTCTCGATGCTCGCCGCCTGGCACGCCTCGCTCGAG
>CAZFIQ010000150.1:6066-6447 GCA_964519185.1 uncultured Patulibacter sp. | reverse complement strand
GCGGGCGCAAGCACCCGCACCAGGAGTTCCTGACGATCGACACGACGAACATCCTGTTCATCTGCGGCGGGGCGTTCGCCGGGCTCGACGACGTGATCAAGCGGCGGACCGGGCAGCGCAGCGTCGGCTTCATGTCGGCCGAGGAGACGCCCGAGGCGGCACCGCCGTCCGACCGGCTGTTCGACCACTGCCTGCCGGAGGACCTGGTCGAGTTCGGCCTGATCCCCGAGTTCATCGGCCGGCTGCCGGTGGTGACCGCGGTCCGGCAGCTCTCGCGCGGCGACCTGATCACGATCCTGACCGAGCCGAAGAACGCACTGACCAAGCAGTTCCAGGCGAGCTTCGCGTTCGACGACATCGAGCTGGTCTTCGCCGAGGAGT
>CAZFIQ010000150.1:0-6056 GCA_964519185.1 uncultured Patulibacter sp. | reverse complement strand
AGCTGCCCGGCCGGCGCGACGTGCGCAAGTGCGTGGTCACGCGCGAGACGATCGCCGACGGCCGACCGCCGACGCTGGTCACGGAAGCGGTGGCCGACGACGGCACCGGCAGCGACGGCTTCGCGGCCGAGTCGGCCTAGCTCCTAGCCGCGGCTCCCCGTCACGCCCGACCGCCCGCGCCAGCGTTCCTGCGACTGGCGGACGGGAGGGCGGGTACTCTCTCTCCATGGGCCTGCTCTCCCGGACCCCCGCCGTCCCGCTCGGCCGCAAGCTCGTGCCGTGGCTGCTGCTGCTGGAAGTGCTGCGGCACAGCTACGCCCACTGGCAGGAGCAGCTGACGCCGAAGGAGCGGGGGCGCCTGACCGAGCTGCTGGTCGCCAGCCGCGGCCGCCCGGGGGCGCTCAGCCCGCGCGAGCGGAACGAGCTTCAGGAGCTGGCGTCCAAGCTGGACATCGTGGCGCTCGGCAAGCGCGTCGCGCTCGGCGCCTCCGGACTCGGCGGACTGGGCGGCGGCGGCAAGGGCTGAGCCCGCTCCGTCGGCGGACGGTCGTCGTCCGGTGCCCGCTCCGGACCGGCGTAGACGTCCTGCACCAGCCGGATCCGCCGCTCCTGGAAGCCGGCCTGGCAGTAGGCCAGGTAGAGGTCCCAGAGGCGCCGGAAGCGCGCGTCGTAGCCGAGCCCGGCGACCCGCTCCTCGGCGGCGAGGTAGCTCGTGCGCCAGCGGGCGAGCGTCTCCGCGTAGTGCTCCGTCAGGTCCTCGTGGCCGACGGAGCGGAGCCGGGTGCCGTCGGCGACGCACGCCGCCATCAGTGCCGACGACGGCAGGCAGCCGCCGGGGAAGATCCGTACGTTGATGAAGCTGCGTCCGCGCTTCTCGGCCTCGTAGGCGGCGTCGTCGATCACGATCGCCTGGATCGCGGCCAGGCCGTCGGGCGTGAGTCGCGCGTCGATCCGGTCGAAGAACGTCGGGAAGTCGCGCCAGCCGACCGCCTCGATCATCTCGACCGAGACGATCCGGTCGTAGCGGCCGTCGACGTCGCGGTAATCCTGCAGGCGCAGGTCGATCCGCTCCTGGAGGCCGGCCGCGTCGATCCGCTGCCGGGCCAGCGCGTGCTGCTCGCGGCTGATCGTGACGGTCGTGACGTGGACGCCGTAGTGGCGGGCGGCGTGGATCGCCAGCGCGCCCCAGCCGGTGCCGATCTCCAGCAGCCGCAGCCCCGGCTCCAGCCGCAGCTTGCGGCAGAGCCGGTCGATCTTCTCCGTCTGGGCGGCTTCCAGGGCGAGCGTCGGCGGGTCGAAGACCGCGCACGAGTAGCTCATCGTCGGGTCCAGGAAAGTCGCGAAGAAGTCGTTCGACAGGTCGTAGTGGGCCGAGATCTGGTGGCGCGCCCGGGCGACCGTGTTGCGCGCGCCGTTGGTGACCCGCTGGACCGGGACGAGCAGCGGGCGGAGACGCGTCCGCAGCCGGTCGAAGGCCGGCATGTTGCGGGCGCCGAGCGCGACCAGCGCGACCAGGTCGGGGCTGCTCCAGCGCCCGTCCGCGTAGCTGTCGCCGATCCCCAACGATCCGCGCAGCAGCGACGTCCAGACGGCGTCGTCGTGCAGGTGCAGCTCGGCGTGGATCGGGTCGGGGGCGCCGGGGGCATCCGTCGCGTGGTCGCCGAACCGGTGCTCGCGGCCGTCGGCTTCGCGCAGCAGCAGCGTGCCGCCGCGGACGGGGCGCAGCAGGCGCAGGGCGATTGAGCGGGAGACGCGCGGGGTCATGGTCATCGGGGAGCTTCGGGGTGCGGGAAGGTCGGGGTGCGCTTCAGCGCCAGGCGGACGGCCTGGCCGTAGATCCGGCCGACGTCGCTGATCGTGCCGAGCGGCTGGCGGCGCAGGTAGGCGCGCAGTCCGGCGTCGTCGAGCGGACGACGGGCCAGCTCGAGCCGGGCGACGAAGACGCGCTCGCCGGCCCGGTCGCTGGCCAGCTCGACCCGCAGCCGCGGACCGGGCGGGTCGACCCGCCACCGGTACTCGTGGTCCATTGCCATGAACGGCGACACGTGGAACCGCTTGTCCAGCCGCCAGCGCAGCCCGCCGTCACGATCGCGGTCGGCGTCGCGGACCGCGACCGCGTAGGCGTGACGCTCGCGCCAGGGCGTGTTCGTGACCTCGGCCAGCACCGAGTGCAGCGTGACGCCGTCGTCCTCGTAGGCGTAGGCGAAGGTCACCGGGTTGAAGCAGCAGCCGAGCACGCGCGGCTGGGTCAGCAGGCGGATCGGCCCCGGCGGTCGGTCACCGGTCCGGGCGGCGATCGTGGCGCGGATCGCCGCGTCGAGCGGGACCCGCGGGTCGCCGTGGTGGTCGCGGCGACGGAAGCTGGCGTAGGCGCGCCCCTCGCAGGCCCAGCCGCGGTGCCCCGACAGGTCGGCGGCGACGTGGTCGAGGTCGAGCAGCAGCATCGCCGTCGGGTAGCGGAAGCCGTGCACCGTCGGCCGTAGCCGCCGGTGATCGACCGTGCCGAGGTAGACGGCCGACCCGGAGCCGCCCGCGGCCGCGGGCGGCGCGGAGGACGCCCGGGGAGCGGGGGACGGCTGGGCGCGGGGGATCGGCCCGTTCACGCGGCGACCACCGGGCTGCGATCGTCGGCGCTGCGGGCCCCGAGCGCCCGTGCGACCCGCAGGCCGCTCCACGCCCCGTCCTCGTGGAAGCCCCAGCGCCAGTACGCCCCGCAGTAGTGGGTGCGGGCGGTCGAGATGTCCGCCCAGCGACGCTGGGCGGCCAGGCCGGCGGGGGTGAAGACCGGATGGTGGTAGACGGTGCGGTCGATCACCGTCGCCGGGTCGATCGCGTCGTCGAGGTTGAGCGTGACCAGCAGCCGCGTCTCCAGCTCCAGCCCCTGCAGCCGGTTCATGTCGTAGGTGACGGTGGTCCGCGGCCGCGGCTCGGCCAGCAGGTGCGCGTTCCAGCTGGACCAGGCGCGTCGCCGTCGCGGCAGCAGCGAGCGGTCGGTGTGGAGCGTCGCCACGTTCTCCTGGTACGGCAGCGCCCCGAGCACCGCCTGCTCGGCCGGGCTCGGGTCGCCCAGCAGCGCCAGCGCCTGGTCGCTGTGGCAGGCGAACACGTCGTGGTCGACCACGGCCTCGGTCCCGTCGGCGGTCGTCACCGTCGCGCCGTCGGCGTGGCGGCGGACCGTCCGCACCGGCTGGCCGAGGAGCACCTGTTCGGGGGCGAACGGGGCGAGCAGCGCGTCGACGTAGGTCCGCGACCCGCCGGCCACCGTCAGCCACTGCGGCCGGTCGCGCAGGCTGAGCATCCCGTGGTTGGCGAAGAAGCGCAGCAGGAAGACCGCCGGGAAGGTCCCCATCGACGCCGGGTCGGCCGACCAGACCGCACTCGCCTGGGGCACGATCAGCCGCTCGACGAACCACGGCGAGAACCGCAGCTGCTCCAACCAGGCCCGCAGCGACGTGGTCTCGTCGCCGGAGGCCAGGAAGCGGCGCGCGGCGCGGTTGAAGCGGACGTACTCGGCGACCATCCGCAGGAAGCGCGGGTCGACCGCGTTCCGCCGCTGGGCGAAGAGCCCGCCGACCGAGTCGCCGTGGTACTCGAAGTCCTCGTCGCGCGCGGTCACCGAGAAGCTCATCGAGGTCTCGCGGGTCGCGACCCCGAGCTCGTCGAGCAGCGCCAGGAAGTTCGGATAGGTGCGGTCGTTGCAGACGATGAAGCCGCTGTCGACCGCGACGCGCCGGCCGTCGACGGTGACGTCGCGGGTGTGGGTGTGCCCGCCGGGCCGCTGATCGGCCTCGAACAGCAGCACGTCGTGCCGTCGCCGCAGGTGGTGGGCGCAGGTCAGGCCGGAGATCCCGGTGCCGACGACGGCGATTCTCATTCAGCTGCTCTCGGTGGGGGTCGGGGAGCGGTCGGCGGGGGCCGGGCCCGCGTCGCTGACGCTGCGGATCAGCGCGACGACCGCGTCCGGGTCGTCGAACATCGGCATGTGGCCGGCTTCGGGCAGGCGGTGGATCACCACGTTGTCGGGGAAGACGCCGCGGGGCGCGCGGACCAGCGGGTCGGTTCCGCCCCAGACCACCTGGACCGGGACGCGATCGGCGATCCCCTCCAGCCGGTTCTCCCAGTCGAAGGTCCGGGCGCGCATCGCCGCGTTGACCCGCGGCAGGTCGGTGGCCCGGGCGTAGCCGCGGATCAGGTCGAGCGCGTCCTGGTAGCCGAAGCGGCCCGGGCCGCCCATCATCCGCGTCAGCACCGCGTTGCGCAGCGGGGCCGCGCGCAGCAGGGCCGGCAGCAGCGGGTCGCTGAGCCGGGCCAGCTTGGCCAGCTCGCCGCGCGGGACGCCGAGCGGGCGCGGCCAGAAGCCGGCCGGCGCGAGCGCCGTCACCGATGCGGCGTGGCCCTCGGCCGCGAGCTCGAGCGAGACCCAGCCGCCGAGCGACACGCCGACCGCGTGGACCGGGCCGATCGCCTGCCGCTCCAGCTCGGCCCCGAGCGCCCGCGCGAGCGCCTTCGGACGCGGCTCGACGTCGTCCGGTAGCGGCGGCGCCGCGCCGAAGCCCGGGAGCTCGGCGACCAGCACGTCGTGGTCGCGGCGCAGCGGCTCGACGATCGGGCGCCAGGTGTTGCGGTCGCCGCCGAGCCCGTGGACGAGCAGCAGCGGCAGGCGAGCGGCCGCCGGCGGCCGGCCGGTGAGGGGGTGGCGATGGAGCAACGGAGCCATCAGCACAACCTACGGAGTGGGGGACCGGGCGGATGCATCATCGTGTGACCCGCCTGTACCCGGAAACGAGCGAATCGCGTCCGGCCTCGCGCCCCGTCGAGACCGCCGGTTCGGCGCGGATGCGCGCCCCGTCCCCCGGACGCCGGATCTGCGGGGCGCGACCTACACTCCCTCAGATGCCCGAGACGCCGGAACCGTCCCGCTACGAGCCCGCCGAGGCCGAGCCCCGGGTCTTCGCGCGCTGGGACGCCGCCGGCCTGCTGACGACCGAGCCGGCCGATCCGGATCGGCCCGACGCCGAGACGTTCTCGATCGCGATTCCGCCGCCGAACGTCACGGGCGCGCTGCACATGGGGCACGCGCTCAACGGCTCGATCCAGGACGCGCTGATCCGGCTCAACCGGATGCGCGGCAAGCGGGTCCGCTGGACGATCGGCACCGACCACGCCGGAATCGCCACCCAGACGAAGGTCGAGCAGGCCCTGGTCGACGAGGGCACGAGCCGCGAGCAGATCGGCCGCGAGGCGTTCCTCGAGCGCACGCAGGCGTGGCGGCAGCAGTACGGCGGGACGATCATCGGCCAGTTCCGGCGGCTCGGCTGCTCCGGCGACTACGCGCACGAGCGGTTCACGATGGACGACGACTACGTCCAGGCGGTCCTGAGGACCTTCGTGGCGCTCTACGAGCAGGGCCTGATCTACCGCGACACCTACCTGGTCAACTGGGACCCGGGCTCCCGCTCGGCGATCTCCGACCTGGAGGTCGAGGACCGGGAGGAGACCGACACCCTCTACGAGATCGCCTACCCGCTGAAGGACGCCGTCGGAGCGCTGACCGAGGTCGTGGTCGCCACCGTCCGCCCGGAGACGATGCTCGGTGACGTCGCGGTCGCGGTCAACCCGCAGGACGAGCGCTTCGCGTCGCTGATCGGGTCGACCGTGGTGCTGCCGTTCGTCGGCCGCGAGCTGCCGATCATCGGCGACGACTACGTCAAGACCGACTTCGGCACCGGCTGCCTGAAGATCACCCCGGCGCACGACCCGAACGACTTCGAGATCGGCAACCGCCACGGTCTGGAGCCGATCAACGTGATCGGCGAGGACGGCCGGATCACCGGCGGCTTCGCTCCGCGGTTCGAGGGCATGACCGCGGCCGAGGCCCGGACCGCGATCGTCGACGCGCTGCGCGCCGACGGGGTGCTGCGCGGGGAGGAGCCCTACGTCCACACGGTGCCGTTCTCCCAGCGCTCGGGCGAGCGGATCGAGCCGTTGATCTCGCTCCAGTGGTTCATGCGCATGGACGAGCTGGCCCGTCCGGCGATCGAGGCGGTCGAGGACGG
>CAZFIQ010000149.1:4958-6583 GCA_964519185.1 uncultured Patulibacter sp. | reverse complement strand
GATCGTTCAGCTTGGCCGCACGCTCGAGCAGGCGCGAGTGCAGGTAGAAGACGTCGCCCGGGTACGCCTCGCGACCCGGCGGGCGGCGCAGCAGCAGCGACATCTGACGGTACGCGAACGCGTGCTTGGTCAGGTCGTCGTACACGACCAGCGTGTGGCCGCCCTTGTACAGGAAGTACTCGGCCATCGCGGCGCCGGCGTACGGGGCGATGTACTTGATCGGCGCGGCCTCGTCGGCCGACGCGGCGACGATGATCGTCGAGTCGAGCGCGCCGGCCTCGGCCAGCGTCTGCGCCAGGTTGACGACGGTCGACATCCGCTGACCGATCGCCACGTAGACCGAGATGACTCCCGAGTCCTTGTTGTTGATGATCGAGTCGATCGCGATCGAGGTCTTGCCCGTCTGGCGGTCGCCGATGATCAGCTCGCGCTGACCGCGGCCGATCGGGATCATCGCGTCGATCGCCTTGATCCCGGTCTGGAGCGGCTCCTCGACCGGCTGGCGGGCGATGATGCCCGGCGCCTTGAACTCGAGCGGACGGACCTCCGTCGTCTCGACCGGGCCCTTGCCGTCGAGCGGCACGCCGAGCGGCGAGACGATCCGGCCGAGCAGCGCGTCGCCGACGGGGATCTCGAGCAGCTTGCCGCTGCGCTTGACGGTGTCGCCCTCGACGACCTTCTGCCAGTCGCCGAAGAGCACGGCGCCGACGTTGTCGGAGTCGAGGTTCAGGGCCAGGCCGGTGACGCCGTGCGGGAACTCGAGGCGCTCGAGCGATACCGCGTTGTCGAGGCCGTGGATCCGCGCGATGCCGTCGGCGACGGACAGCACGGTGCCGACCTCCGTGAGCTCGGATGCGCCGGCGTCCAGGCCCGCGATGCGGCTCTTGAGGATGCTGGTGATCTCGTCGGGCTTGATCTGCATGGAGTTCTGGTCCTTGAGCGGAAGGGTCAGCCGGCCGCGACCGTGCGGCGGAGCGACTCGAGGCGGTTACGGATGGATGCGTCGAGGATCTGGTTGCCGACGCGCAACGTCAGCCCCCCGATGAGCTCGGAGTCGACCTCCTGGGTCAACTCGATGGTGCGACCGGTCCGACGACCGATTTCGTCGGCGATGCGCTGGGCCGCCTGCTCGTCCAGCGCGACCGCGCTGGTGATCGAGACCGGCAGCAGCTTGCGTTCCTCACGGAACAGCTCGTCGAACGCGCGGCGCAGTCGCGGCACGATCGGCAGGCGGTGGTTCTCGACCAGCAGGTCGAGCAGGTTCGCCACCGCCGGCTCGGCGTCGACGAACAGCCGCGGAAGGGCCTCCCGCTTCTCCGCACTCGAGAAGTACGGCGAGAAGAAGAACAGCCGCAGGTCGTCCGAGGCCGCGAGGGCCTCGTCGATCTGCCCCAGCTGCTCCGCGACCGAGTCGAGCTTGCCCTGATCCTGGGCGACCGCGAACAGCGAGCGGGCGTAGACGTGTGCGAGGTCGTCCATGGGCTACCGGCTGCCCTGTCCGGAGAGCTTCGTGAAGTCGATCTCGCCGAGCGCCTCGTCCAGCAGACGCTGCTGATCCGCGTCGGTGAGCGACTTGCGGGTGACCTTGGCGGTCGCCTCGACGGTCAGCGCGGCAACCTCGCTGC
>CAZFIQ010000149.1:0-4948 GCA_964519185.1 uncultured Patulibacter sp. | reverse complement strand
TGTCCTTGCGGGCCTGGGCCAGCAGGTCCTCGCGCGTCTGGCGCCCCTGCTCGACGGCATCCCGCTCGATCTGCTCGGCCGAGCGACGGGCGCGACCGACGATCTCGTCGCTCTCGCCCCGGGCGGCGGCCAGCTGGTCGCGGTACTCCTGCACGAGTCGCTCGGACTCGGCCTTGGCGGCCTCGGAAGCAGCGATCTGCTCCTCGATCGCCCGCTGGCGCTTGTCGATCACGTCGGTGATCGCCGGCCAGGCGTACTTCTTCAGCACCCACATCGAGACGACGAAGACCAGGAGAACCCAGATCATCAGGCCCGGCGAGGGCTTGACGAGCGGGTTCAGTCCCTCGTCGGACGCCGCCAAGACGAGCGCCTCGGTGGTGGTGGTCAACGTCGCCAGCATCGGACTAGACGAAGAAGGCGATCAGACCCGCGACGAAGCCGTAGAACACGGTCGCCTCGGTGAGGGCGAAACCGAGGAACATGCGGCCCTGCAGCTCGCCGGCCAGGTCGGGCTGACGCGAGATCGCCTCGATCGTCTTGCCGAAGATGAAGCCGACGCCGATGCCGGTGCCGAGGGCGGCCAGGCCGGTGCCCAGGCCGAGGCCGATCGCGCGGCCGGCGGTCTCGGCGACCTCGGCCTGAGCGAGGGCGGAGATGATGGAAAGATCAGACACGGGTGCTCCTTAGTGCTCCTCGGCGACGGCGCCGCCGATGTAGATCGCGGTGAGTGTGCTGAAGATGAACGCCTGGAGTGCGCTCACCAGGGTCAGCTCGAAGAGGAAGAAGACGACGGCCACGGCCGCGGTCAGCAGGCCGAGGACGCCTGCGCCGACGATCCCGGGCTCCAGCAGGACGACCAGGCCGCCCGCCATGAACAGGATCAGCAGGTGGCCCGCCAGGATGTTGGCGTAGAGACGCAGCGAGAGCGAGATCAGGCGGACGAAGTGCGAGAGGATCTCGATCGGGTACATCAGCGGCAGGATCCACCAGGGCAGGCCGCTCGGGACCAGCGCCTTGATGTAGCCGAAGAGGCCGTGCTTGCGGATGCCGACCACGTTGTAGGAGACCCAGACGACGAGGGCCAGGATCAGCGGCATGCTGATGTTGGCGGTCGCGGCGAACAGCGCGAGCTGCGGCACGTCGACCCCGAAGATCGTGATCGGGTGGTGGTCGTTCGTCGGCAGCGGCAGGTAGCCGAGGATGTTCGAGAAGTAGATGAAGAAGAACAGCGTGGCGATGAAGGGGAACCACTTCAGCGCGGTCTTGCGGTCCTTGATGTTGTCCTTGACGATCGTCGAGTCGACGAACTCGTAGGCCCACTCCATCACCGTCTGCGCCCGTCCCGTCGGATGCGCCTGCATCCGGCGAGCGATCAGGACCAGCGCGCCGACCGTCAGGATCCCGGCGAGGATCACGTACAGCACGGCCTTGTTGATCGACAGATCGATGCCGAGCAGCTCGATCTTCGGGCTGCCGAACACCGGCTTGCTGATGTCGAACTCGGCGTCCGGCTTGAACTCGTCGGCGGCCGCCGCGACGCCCGGCGTCGCGAGCGCGACGGCGAACGGGGTGGCGGCCATCAAGGCGCGTTGGCGCAGCTTCACGATTGCCCCTCCGTGGGGTACTGGACCGAGGCCCTGGGCGACGCCGGCGACGAGGCCGAACGCAGCGCCAGGCTGGTGATGAAGTGGACGGTGAAGACGGCGATCGCGAGGATCACAGCCGCGAGGCCGACCTCGCGGTCCGTCAGCAGGCCGACGAGCAGGGCGGCGATCCCCGGGAGCCAGGCCCGGGACACCACGCCGACGGCGACGAAGTTCAGTTCACGGCCGACGTCCGCGCCGGCCCGCTGGGAGCGGCGGACGAGCGCGTTGTTGACCAGCCGCTGGGCGATCCAGGCGACGGCGATCGCGCCCCACGCCAGCAGCGAGATGCCGCCGATCAGGAAGACCGGGAGCGCCCCGAAGAGCACGACGAGGTCGGCGTTCCGGAGCAGCTTCACGGTGCCGTCACCCGGCTCGGAACGCTCGGATGACCAGCAGCACGCCGGCGACGAAGCCGACCGCCGCACCGACGAGCGCCAGCGCGAGTCCCGCTCCGACCAGGGCGCCGATCCCGTACCCGATCGCCGCGCAGAGCAGGATCGTGGCGATCAGCAGCGCACCGGCGCCCAGACCCTGAGCAGGAGGCGTCGATGGCGGCATCGGAGGGACGGTGGCGGCGGTCGTGCGAGGGCATCGATCGATCCGTCCGGTGCCGCAGCAAGCGATGCGCGACGTCACGCTTGGCGTGACGTGCACCCGACGGAGCGCTGAGCCTATCCGAACCGGAGGCGGAATGCGCGGCGGCCCGGAGCCCGCGATCGCCCATTGCCACGGATGATCCCCGGGTTTGTGACAGGCTGCACGAGGGCTCGTGTCGGTCTGCCGCAGCCCTCGTGCGGAGCCGCACAAGTGCACCGATCGGACAGACGGTCGCGGCGCTCAGGCTGCGCACCGCGCGCCGAGGCACGAGCCGCCGCAGTGGCAGCGAGGCAGCGGCGAGGGACTAGTCGAGCGGAACGAAGTCGCTCTTGCGCGCCCCGCAGACCGGGCAGCACCAGCCCTCCGGGATGTCCTCGAAGGCGGTGCCGGCCGGGATGCCGCCGTCCGGGTCGCCCTCCTCCGGGTCGTAGATGAAACCGCAGGGCTCACAGATCCATTGCTTCACGCGGCAAGGTATAGCGGGTCGTCGAGCCGCTCGGCCTCGCAACGTCGCCGCCGACCGGGCGGACTGTTCGCCGACACCAAGCGCGGGGTCCGGCCGGCCCCGCAAGCGCCCGCATCGCTACGCCGCCGGCTATCCGTCGCGGTCGCGGTCGTCCGGGGCTACCGCCCACGATCCGGTGATCGCGTCGAACTCGCCCGTCTCCAGCGCCCGCGCGACGTCGGCGTCGATCTCCTGGTCGGTCGTGCCCGGCCGCACCCGCCGCAGGCGGGCGGCGTCGAGGCGCCGCAGCTTGACGATCTCCAGCACCACCACCAGGTAGAGGCTGACGGCCAGCGCCGCGCCCACGATCACCACGATCACCAGCGTCCAGAGCAGGTCGAAGTTGCCGCGATCGTCGCTGTACGGCACGAACCGCAGCGCGACCGCCAGCGACGCCAGCGACGCGGCCCAGGCGTACAGGTAGAGCACGGTCCGCCGGGGGCTGAAGCCGACCCGCGTCAGGCGGTGGTGGAAGTGGTTCTGGTCCGCGCTGTAGATCGGCACGCCGGACTTGAGCCGCTTGAGCACGACGAAGGTCGTGTCGAGCATCGGCAGTGCGAGCACCACGAACGGCACCACCAGCGCGAGCACCGCGTTGGTCTTGACCGAGCCCTCGATCGCGATCGCCGCCAGCAGGTAGCCGAGCAGCAGCGCCCCGGTGTCCCCCATGAAGACCCGGGCCGGGTGGAAGTTGTGGAACAGGAAGCCGAGGGCGGCGCCGGCGGTCGCACCCGCCAGCAGCGACGCGTGCTGACTCTGGATCCCCAGGTCCCAGGCGACGATCCCCATCGCGATCGCCGCGATCATGCTGACGCCACCGGCCAGGCCGTCGATCCCATCGGAGAAGTTGACGACGTTCATCAGCACCACGAACGCCAGGATCGTCAGCGGCTCGCCGAACGCCCCGAAGTCGATCGGCCCCAGCCAGGGGAAGGTGATGTTGCCGACGACCACGCCCTGCGATACGGGAATCCAGGCCGCCGCGGCCTGGCCCGCGAGCTTGGCCAGCCACGGCAGGTCGAAGCGGTCGTCGATCGCCCCGACCACGGTGATCGCGAGCGCGCCGAGCAGGATCGCGTGGAGCCGGCCGCGGGGGCCGTCCAGCAGGCCGACGCCGTCCGGCAGCATGATCAGCACCGAGACCGCGACCGCGACGAAGATCGCGATGCCGCCGAGCAGCGGCGTGCCGCCGGCCGCGAGCCCGCGCCCGCGGGGCCGATCGACCGCGCCGACGAGGCGGGCGAACCGGGCGACCAGGGGCGTCAGGGCCGCCGCGACCGCGAACGCGATCAGCAGCGCCACGAAGGGCTCGCGCCAGTTCATCCGCCCGCAAGCCTAGATGAGTTCCGCGACGGATCCGCAGCCCCCGCCGACGCAGCGGTCGCAACCGCCGCGCCGGACCCGGAACGCCGGACGGGCCCTCAGCCGAGCTCGGCGTAGAGCGGGTAGTGGTCGGCGATCGCGCGGACGCGGTCGGCCAGTCCGTCGCGCTCGGCGGCGAAGGTCGTCGCGTCGGACGCCAGCGCGCGGCCGATGATCTGGCCGACGTCCTTGAAGCTGTCGACCGTCAGGCCGCGGGTGGCCAGCGCCGGGGTGCCGATCCGGAGGCCGCTGGTGACCATCGGCGGCCGCGGATCGAAGGGCACGGCGTTGCGGTTAACCGTAATGTCGATCGAGTGCAGTAAATCTTCAGCCTGTTGTCCATCGAGTGCAGAATGGCGTAGGTCAACCAGCACGAGGTGAACATCGGTACCGCCGGTAAGAACAGATACGCCAGCTTCGGTGACATCTGCGGCCGTCAAACGTTCAGCGATGATTTTTGCCCCGTCAATTGTTCGCTGTTGGCGGGCTTTGAACTCCTGCGATGCCGCGGCCTTAAACGCCACAGCTTTAGCCGCAACAACGTGCATAAGCGGCCCGCCCTGTTGTCCTGGGAACACAGCGGAGTCGAGTTTCTTGGCATATTCTTCTTTCGCCAAGATGAACCCGGAGCGAGGACCGCCGAGGGTCTTGTGCGCGGTAGAGGACACGATGTCGGCATAGGGCACCGGGCTTGGGTGTAGCCCCGCAGCAACGAGCCCTGCGAAGTGTGCCATATCTACCCAGAGTTTAGCGCCAACTTCATCAGCGATCTCACGGAAAATAGACCAGTCGAGTTGCCGAGGATACGCCGACCAGCCACCGATGAGAACGTGTGGGC
>CAZFIQ010000148.1:0-6681 GCA_964519185.1 uncultured Patulibacter sp. | reverse complement strand
CGTCCGCCCCGGTCTCCTCGCAGACGTTGGCGATCTCGTTGATGAACGAGATCTTGGTCGCGAGGAACGCGTTCGAGGCCAGCTTGACCATCTCCGCCGACGCGATGTCGGTCCGGACCAGCGCGTCGCTCGGGTCGGCCCCATCCGGCGTGACCGCCTCCAGCAGCGGCCGGTAGAGCTCGACGACCGCGTCGCCGGCCCAGTCGCCGTCGTCGCCGACGACGACGCGATCGGGGTGCAGGAAGTCCGCCACCGCCGAGCCCTCCTTGAGGAACTCCGGGCACGAGACGTAGCGGAAGCCGGGCTTGCCCTGCTCGTCGAACAGGCGCTTGATCGCGCGGCCGGTGCCGACGGGAACCGTCGACTTCATCACCAGCGCGTGGCGGTCCGAGGCCGGCATCGCGCCGACGACGGCGTGGACCGCCGAGAGGTCGGCGTCCCCGGAGTAGGTCGGCGGGGTGCCGACGGCGACGAACAGCAGACGGGCCCGCTCGAGCGCGTCGGCGATGTCGGTCGTGAAGGTGAGGCGCTCGCGGTTCTTCTCCACCAGCTCGGCCAGGCCGGGCTCGTAGATCGGGATCTCGCCGCGTCGCAGACGCTCGATCTTCTCCGCGTCGATGTCGACGCAGACCACGTCGCTGCCGAGCTCGGCGAAGCCCGCTGCGGTCACGAGGCCGACGTACCCGGTACCGATGACGCCAATGGGTTCACGCGCTGCGGACATATGCGGGTGAGGCTACAGGTCGCGCCTGATCTCAGTGCCGCTGTCCCGCGGAGCTCGGCCGCGGGTTGCGAGCCGGTACGGAGCCCCGGTCAGCGGTAGGTCACGAGCGACTTGGCGATCGCCCGCATCTCGGCGTTGCTGAGGCGATCGTTCAGCGAGTTGCTGACCCAGTAGGTGCCGTGTCGGGTCTGCAGCATCATCCGCCGGATCTTGCGGCCGTCGTACTGGACCAGGAACGTCCGTCCGCCGAGCCGCTCGCGATCGTCGGCCAGGTCGAGGATCGGCGGGTCCTTCCAGGTCGTGCCCTGGATCCCGTAGTACTGGCCGAGCGCGGCCGCCCCGTGACGGACCACGATCCGGTAGCCCTGCCACGGGTACGTCTGGGCGCGGGACTCGATGTCGTAGGCGCGCGAATGCCCCTCGGGATAGGTCGCGTTGCGGTGGACCATCCGCGGGTAGAGCACCGGCAGGCCGTCGAGGCCGCCGACGATGTCGCGGGCGACCACCGCGCGCGCCGACGCGGGATCGGACGTCACCGTCGCCGGGGTGTCGCCCTTGGTCCGCCGGGACGGCCGCCGCTTGGCCTGTCCGCCCTTGGCCTCGGCGGCCGCCTGCCGCCGCACCGAGTCGCCGGGGACGCGATCGGGGTTGAGGAACCCGTCGACCGCCGCGCGCAGGGCCTCCGGCGTCGTGGTCGCGTCGCCGCCCGGGGTGAAGCCGACGTCCAGCTGGACCCGCTTGGTCGGCTTGGTCGCCCCGTCGGTGATCAGCGCCAGCAACCGGATCAGCTGGCGCGTCGACAGCTTGTTGGTCGTGATCTCCGGCCGGATCTCCCGCAGCAGCCGCTTGCGGTCGCCGAACAGCTGCGATCCCGTGAGCTGCCCGCGTGCCTCGGCGATGTAGTTGGTCTGCCGCGCCTCGCGGACGATCGTGTTGTCCAGGTGACGGAACCGCACGTACGACAGCGAGTCGAGGCCACAAAGGCGCTGGTACCCGGACGCAACGTCGATCTCGTCGTAGTTGCCCCCGCCGCCGACCGGCGGGTTGTTGTCGTTGAAGTAGCGTCGGTCGATGTCGGTGTAGAAGCAGCCGAAGGCGTTGACCGCCTTGGCGAAGGCCATGAAGCGGACCGACACGTAGCGGTTGATCTCGAACGGCTCGTCGGCCGTCCCGAGCATCTGCTGGAGGGTGCGGATCAGGCCCTCCGGGCCGTTGGCGTAGGCCGCGTTGAGCTTCTGCCCGCCCCCGGCCACTCCGCCGCCGACCAGCAGGTCGCGCGGCAACGACAGCAGCGTGGTCGCCTTCGCCTTGGGGTCGAGCCGCACCAGGATCATCGTGTCGGCCCGGGTCGGATCACCCTTCGGCGTCGGCGATCCGTCGTCGGTGTAGCGGCGGTAGTCGTCGCCGACCAGCAGGATCGTCTGCGGCTTGCCGGTCGCGGCGGGCGTGACGACGCGCTCGACCGGGGCGGTCGGCCCCTCCTCGAAGATCTCCTGGATGTCGTCGGCCTCGAGCCAGACGGTCGACGCCCCGGCGGCCGCCGCGGCGACCATCACGATCGCACCGCCCGCCAGCAGCCGGGCCGCTATCCCCCGCCCTGGTCGCGGGGTCCGCGGAGGTCCCGGAGGCGCGTCGGGCGACCCGCCGGGGTTGGAAGGCGACGGGCCGCTCACGACCCGTAACGCGTGAACGAGCGGGCGATCGCGCGCATCTCGGCGTTGGTCAGGCGGCTGTTGAGCGTGTTGGTCACCCAGTAGGTGCCCTGCGGCGCCTTCCAGACCAGGCGCCGGATCCGGCTGCCGTCGTACTCGGCGCGCCACGTCCGACCGCCGAGCCGCTCGGTCGAGGTGGCGAGTTTGAGCACCGGCGGGTCCTTCCAGGTCGTGCCCTGGATGCCGTAGTACTGGCCGGGGCCCGCGTTGCCCCGCCCGAGCTGGACCACCAGCCGGTAGGCCTGCCACGGGTACTTGGTGCCGCCCGGCGACGCGATGTCGTAGCCGGTCGACATCTGCGGCTGGTAGCGCGACTGCTTCTCCTGGACCTTCGGGTAGTAGATCGGCAGCGCGTCGATGCCGCCGACCACGCCGGTGGCGATCGCCTCGCGCGCGCCCTCGGTCGACGTGAACATCGTGTCGGGCAGCTTCGGCGCCTTCGACGAGCGGTTGCGCGACGACGACCCGCTGCGGCTCGACGAGCCCGACCCGCCGGAGCCGCTCGACGTCGACGACGACCCGGACGACGCGGCCTTCGGCAGCTTCGGGTGGAGGAAGTCGCGGGCGGCCTTGGCCAGCGCCTCCGGCGTGGTCGCCACGTTGCCGTCGCCGACGTCGCTGACGTCCACCGTCACCCGCTTGGTCGGCTTGCCGACCACGTCGACGGCCAGCTTGATCACGCCGAGCAGGCCCTTCTCCGTGCGGATGTCGGTCTTGATGTACTCCGCGATCGCCTTCAGCAGCTCGTCGCGCTTGGAGAGGATCGTCGAGTTGGCGATCTGCCCGCGCGCCTCGGCCAGGAAGTGGGTCTGCCGCGCCTCGCGCACGAGGTCACTGTCGAGGTGCCGGAAGCGCACGTACTCGAGCGACTTCTCGCCGCACATCCGCTGGTAGCCGGCGGGCACGTCGATCTCCGCGTAGCGCCCGCCGCCGCCCGCCGGCGGGTTGTTGTCGTTGTAGTACTTGCGGTCGATGTCGACGTAGAAGCAGCCGAAGGTGTTGACGGCCTTCGAGAACGCGGTGAACCGGATCGATACGAAGTGGTGGATCCGGAACGGCTCGTCGGGCGTGCTCAGCAGCTCCTTCAGCGTGTCGATCAGGCCCTTCGGCCCGCCGCTGGCGTAGGCCGCGTTGAGCTTGGCCGTGCTGCCGGTGTGCGTGGTCTGGAGGTCCCGCGGAAGCGACAGCATGGTCGTCGCCTGCGCGTCGGGGTCCAGCCGCAGCAGGATCATCGTGTCCGACCGCTGACCGCCGGCGTCGCCCTCCGCCATCCGGTAGTCGTCGCCGACCAGCAGGATCGTCTGGGCCTTGCCGGCCTCGACGTCGTCCAGGGCCCCGACCGTCGCGTCGTCGACCTGCGAGTTCTCCACCAGGACGTCGACGATGTCCTTGGCCTCGTTGCGGACCGCCGCCGTGACCGTCACGGCCCCGGCGAGCACGACGACCAGGCCCGCGAGCAGGATCCGCAGCGCGAAGCGGACGCCGGGACGCGGGGTCCCGGAATCGGGGGTCACGGGGCTGGTCATCGGATGGCATCCTCCCGGTCGGCGCCGGATCGTGCGCCGGTACAGCCGCCAGCTTCAGGGATCGCCCGGACGAACGATACGAGCGCCCGCCGGTACTGGGCGAGCGAGCGCACCGAGACCCACTCGTCCGGCCCGTGGTGACCGCTGCCGCTCGGTCCGAACTCGACCGCGGGAATCCCGGCGTCGAGGAAGGCGATCGCGTCGGAGGCGCCGTCGCGCCCGACGGTCAGCCCGACGCCCTCGCCGGTCGAGCCGGCCGCCGCCTGGAGCACCCGCACGAACGGGTTGTCGCGCGGCACGATCGCCGGAGCGCGGCGGAACACCCGCAGCACCTCCAGGTCAGGGATCGCCGCGATCTGGCGGAGGATCTCGTCGGCGTCCTGGCCGGGCACGTAGCGGATGTCGACCGTGATCTCGCAACGGTCGGGGACCATGTTGAACGCGTCTCCCCCGGCGATCCGCGCCAGGTTGATCGACGGCCGGTCGTAGAGCTCGCTGCTCTGGCGGCTGAACGGCAGGCTCTCGATCCGCCGGAAGGCACCGATCGCCTTGTGGATCGCGTTGTCGCCGATCCACGGCGTGGATCCGTGCGCGGAGACTCCGTGGATCGCGGCGCGGACCGCCAGCACGCCCTTCGCCTGGACGCCGATCTGCATCTCGGTCGGCTCGCCGGTGATCGCGAAGTCGCCGTCCAGCAGCCCGGCCTGGACGAAGGTCTCGGTCGACCGGCGATCGACCTGCTCGCTCTCCTCGTCGGGGACGATCACGAGCTTGACCCGCACCGCGTCGAGCGCGTGGTCCGCCGGGTGGGCCGGCAGCGCGGTCACCCCGGAGAGCTCGTCGGGCGCGCCGACCGCCAGGTCGCGGAAGGCGCACATCATCGCCGCCAGACCGCCCTTCATGTCGTACGTGCCCCGCCCCCGCAGCCGGTCGCCGTCGACCGTCGCCGCGAACTGCGTCGGCAGCGACGCGGGCACGACGTCGAGGTGCCCGTGCAGGATCACCGTCGGTACGCCGGGCCGAGCCGGGCCGACCTCCGCCAAGAGCACGGGGAGCCCGTCGTGATCGTGCTGCACCGCATCGATCCCGTGAGACTCCAGCCAGCCCTTGACGAACCCTCCCGCGGCCCGCAGTCCGTCCGGCGTCGAGGTGTCGTACCCGACCAGCCGCTCCGTGAGCAGCCGTTCGTCCATTCCCAAGAGGATAGGGCCTGCCGCAGACCGCACCGCGCGAGGGCCGCCGCCGGCCGTCCGTGCCCCGCCGCCGGACCGCGCTCCGCCCCGGCCGCTGCGCATGAGAGGATGTGCGTCCGACCGACCGCCGACCGGAGCGACCGATGAGCGCCAGCGATCCGAAGAAGAAGCCGACCACCGTCTCCCTCGTGCCGAGCACGGTCACGTTCGCGGTCCTGACCGTGATCACGGTGGTCGCCGCGTACCTGATCATGTTCTACAACGCCAACGGCAACTCCTTCTAGCCGCCGGCCGCGCCGCGCAGGCGGCGCACTCCGCGGCAGGCTGGCGCCTGGACGCGGAACGACGACGGGCCCCGGTCGGATGACCGGGGCCCGTCGTCGTTCAGGCCTCTGTCGGACCGGACCGCGGCGGGCCCGGTACGACGCGGGGACTAGCCCCGGAGCTTGTCGCCGAGCCGCACGAGCGCGTCGGCGCGGCGCTTGCCGAGGGTCGCCAGGCGGTGCGCCTCGGTGCCCTTCTCGGCCTTCTCCAGCCGCGCCTCGGCCTCGCGCTGCTGCTCCTCGGCCGCGGCCCGGTCGTACTGCTCGACCGGGTACGCGTCGTCGACCAGCAGCAGGGCGTTGCCGTCCTGCGCGACCTGGATGTAGCCACCGGTCTGGACGTAGCGCTTGACCTCCGCGCCCTCGCCCGGAAGGGTCAGGCGCAGCTCCGCCGGCTCCAGCCGCCCCAGCAGCGGCTGGTGGTTGGCGAGGATGCCGATCTCGCCGTCGACCGTGCGCGTCGAGATCTGCTGCACCTCACCGGCGAAGAGCTCGCCGGTGGGGGTCAGGACATCGGTACGAAACGGCGTGTGCGCCACGTCGATCAGCCCTTCTTGGAGGCCTCGACGACCTGGTCGATCGAGCCCTTCAGGAGGAAGGCCGACTCGGGCAGGTCGTCGTGCTGACCGTCGATCAGCTCCTTGAACGAACGGACCGTCTCGGCGATCGGCACGTAGGAGCCGGGCGTGCCGGTGAACTGCTCGGCGACGTGGAACGGCTGCGACAGGAAGCGCTCGACCTTGCGGGCGCGCTGCACGAGGATCTTGTCCTCCTCGCCGAGCTCGTCGATGCCGAGGATCGCGATGATGTCCTGCAGCTCCTTGTAGCGCTGCAGGATCTCCTTGACCCGGTTGGCGACCTCGTAGTGCTCCTGGCCCACGACCTCGGGCTTGAGGATCGTCGAGGTCGACTCCAGCGGGTCGACGGCCGGGTAGATGCCCTTCTCGGAGATCGCGCGGGACAGCACCGTCTGCGCGTTGAGGTGGGCGAACACCGACGCCGGCGCCGGGTCGGTCAGGTCGTCCGCGGGAACGTAGACGGCCTGCACCGAGGTGACCGAGCCCTGGCGGGTCGAGGTGATCCGCTCCTGGAGCTGCCCCATCTCCGACTCGAGGGTCGGCTGGTAGCCGACCTGCGACGGCATGCGACCGAGCAGCGCCGAGACCTCGGAGCCGGCCTGGACGAAGCGGAAGATGTTGTCGA
>CAZFIQ010000147.1:0-6688 GCA_964519185.1 uncultured Patulibacter sp. | reverse complement strand
TCGACGACCTGCGCGCCAAGGCCGACCGCGACGTCGCCTGCCTGATGCTGACCAACCCCAACACGCTGGGGCTGTTCGACCACGAGATCGAGGCGATCGCCGAGATCGTCCACGGCGTCGGCGCGACGCTCTACTACGACGGCGCCAACCTCAACGCGGTGATGGGCCGCACCCGGCCGGGCGACATGGGCTTCGACATCGTCCACTACAACCTGCACAAGACCTTCACCCAGCCGCACGGTGGCGGCGGCCCGGGAGCCGGGCCGATCGCGGTCTCGGAGCGGATCGAGCCGTACCTGATGACCCCGCGGATCGTCCGGGCCGACGGTCCGGACGGTCCCCGCTTCGACCTGGAGCACGACCGGCCCCGGAGCATCGGTCGGCTGCGCGGATTCCACGGCAACTACGGCACGTTCGTCCGGTCCTACGCCTACATCTGCTCGCTCGGCGCCGACGGCCTGCAGGACGCGTCCGAGACCGCCGTGCTGAACGCCAACTACCTGATCGCCCGGCTGCGCCGGATCGGCGTCCTCGACCTGCTGCCGCTGGCCTACGACCGCCGCTGCGCCCACGAGTTCGTGCTCTCCGGCGCGCCGATGAAGCGCGACCTGGGGATCAGGACCCTCGACCTGGCCAAGCGGCTGCTCGACCACGGCTTCCACCCGCCGACGGTCTACTTCCCGCTGATCGTCGACGAGGCGCTGCTGATCGAGCCGACCGAGACCGAGACGCGGGAGACGCTCGACGCCTTCGCCGACGCGCTCGCGGACGTGCTGCGGGAAGCCCGCGAGGACCCGGAGATCGCCCGCAGCGCTCCGCACGACACCCCGGTGCGGCGACTCGACGAGGCGGGCGCCGCCAAGCATCCCGTGATCCGCCAGGCGGGCTTCCGGTGAGCCCGCGAGAGCCCGTGCGGATCGCCCGATGACGACCGCCGGATTCGACCCCGCCCTGCGCCGCGACCGGCTGGAGGCGACCCACCGGGCGTCGGCGGGCAGCGTCCGCCGGACCCCGGTGCTGACGGCGACCAGCCTCTCCGAGCGGTTCGGCGGCACGATCGCGCTGAAGGCGGAGAACCTCCAGCGGACCGGGTCGTTCAAGCTGCGCGGGGCGATGAGCAAGCTGCGGTGCCTGCCCGGCGTCGCGGGGGTCGTCGCCGGCAGCGCGGGCAACCACGCCCAGTCGCTGGCCTACGCCGCGCGGGCGTTCGGCGTCCCCTGCGAGATCTACATGCCGACCGCCGCCGCGATCGGCAAGCTGGCCGCGGTCCGGGCGTTCGGCGCGACGGTCCACCAGGAGGGCGACTCGGTCGACGCCTGCGTGGCGCTCGCCCGCTCCCGCGCGGAGCAGACGGGAGCGGCCTTCGTCCACCCGTTCGACGACCACGACATCATCGCCGGCCAGGCCGGGCTCGGGCTGGAGCTGCACGACGACGTTCCCGACCTGGCCACCGTGATCGTCCCGGTCGGCGGCGGCGGACTGATCGCCGGGGTGACCGCGGCGCTCCGCCAGTCCCGGCCCGGCGTCGAGATCGTCGGCGTCCAGGCCGAGCGCTGCGCGCCGTTCCCGGCGTCGGTCGGCGGCGGAAGCGCGGTCGCCGTCGCGTCCGCGGCGACGATCGCCGACGGGATCGCCGTCAAGCGGCCCGGCGACCTGACGCTGGCGATCGTCCGCGAGCACGTCGACCGCTTGGTGACCGTCTCCGACGACGCGATCGCGGAGGCGATGGTGCTGCTGCTGGAGCGCTCGAAGCTGGTCTGCGAGGGCGCCGGGGCCGCGGGCCTGGCCGCGGTGCTCGCGGGCGCCGTCCGCCCGGCGACGAGCGGGACGACCGCGATCGTCCTCTCCGGCGGCAACGTCGACGCCGGCCTGATCGCCGGGATCGCCGCCCGCCACGAGACGCAGGCCGGTCGGCGGATCCGGCTCTACACCGAGGTCAACGACCGCCCCGGCGGCCTCGCCGCCCTGGTCACCGCGGTCGCGCAGGCCGACGCCAACCTGCTCGAGGTCGACCACGTCCGCGACGGCGTGCGGCTCGACGTGCGCCGGACCGGCGTCCAGCTGACGATCGAGACCCGCGGACCGGAGCACGCCGAGTCCGTCCGCGAGCACCTGCGCGAGCACGGGTTCGCGACCGAGGACCTGCGGTCCGGGGACCGCCCCGGAGCCTAGACTGCGCCCCGATGGACGCCACCGCGAGCACGCCCCCCGCAGCCCCCGCGGCGCTGGTCGCGGTGCTGCTCGCCGCCGGCGCGGGCGAGCGGTTCGGCGGAGCCAAGCAGCTGGCCGAGCTGGACGGCCGTCCGTTGCTGGCCCACGCGCTGGCGGTCGCGGTCGAGCATCCGGCGATCGACCGGGTGATCGTCGTGCTGGGCGCGCGCAGCGAGCGCGTGGTCACCGCCGTGCCCGACGACCCGCGGGTGCGGACCGTGACCTGCGCGGACTGGAGCCGGGGGCCGAGCGCGTCGCTGCGCTGCGGCCTGGAGGCCGCCGGCGGGGACGACGTGCTGGTGCTGCTCGGCGACCAGCCGCGGCTGCCGGCGGCGGCGATCGACCGCGTGCTCGCGGCGCCGGGCCCGCTGGTCCGCGCGACGGTCGCCGGACGGCCGGGCCATCCGGTGCTGCTGCGCGCCCCGTGGCCGTCGCGGGTCGCGTCGCTGTCCGACGACGAGCGCCGGACGCTGCTGCGCGAGCAGGCGACCGCCGTCGAGGTCGGCGACCTGGGCGGCCAGGACGACGTCGACCGTCCCGCGGACCTCGAGCGGCTGCGGACCCGCTGACCGGGATCCCGCAGCCCTCCGCCCTCCCCCCGATCGTCGGATCGTCATGTTCTGACTAGGCAACGGTCACGCGCCGCGTTAACGTAGTCACAGAATGATTAGTCCTAGTCCGTACCGTACGAGCCGTCCGTGCCCATCCCGGCCGCGGCGCGGCGCGACCCGCCGACGCGCGACCGCCGGCCTGCTCGTCGCCGGTGCCGTCGCCCTCGCCGGCTCCGTCGCCCCGGCCGCCCACGCTCAGACCGAGGCCCCGGCGACCAACGACGACGTCAGCTACCTCTACGCCGCGGCCGTCGGCGAGCGGATCGCCCGCGAGGCCTACCGCGTCGGCGCCCGCCGCCTGCGCGCCGACGAGCGGGCGGCCTTCGTCGCCGCCGGCCGCAGCAAGTCGACCGCGATCCGCGAGCTGTCGCGGGCGATCGGCGAGGACGCCCCGACCGACGCCGACCTCAAGATCGTGCTGCCGGCCAAGCGCACGGCCGACCGCACGGCGGTGCTCGAGCTGGTCCGCGAGCTGGAGACGCTGCTGGTCGGCTTCGGCCGCCGCGGCCTGGCCGACGTGGTCACGCCGAACGCCCGGCGCAGCCTGTCGGGGACGACGCTGACCAACGCCCAGCTGCTGAGCCAGGTCCGCGGCTTCCAGGGCCGCAACCCGCTGCGCGTTCCGGGCCGCGTGTCCGTGGAGACCTTCGGACGCACGATCGACGGGTTCCTCGCCGATCCCGACCAGACCGCCTGAGACCCTAGGAGCCTCTCCCGTGTCCCGCTTCCGTTCCCTGATCGCCGCCACCGCCGTCGCCGGCGTGCTGGCCGCGATCCCCGCCACCGCCAGCGCCGTCACCGTCTACGCCGCGGCCTCGCTGCGCGACGTCTTCCCGGACATCGCCCCCGCCACGTACAACTTCGCCGGCTCCAACGCGCTCCAGCTGCAGATCGAGCGCGGCGCCCCCGCCGACGTCTTCGCCGCGGCCAGCACCCGCGAGCCGCGGGCGCTGTTCGACGCCCAGCGCTGCGAGCGGCCCGTGACCTTCGCGACCAACCGCGTCGTGCTGATCGTCCCGCGCAGCAACCCCGCGCGGATCCGCACTGTCCACGACCTCAACCGCGGCGCCGTCAAGCGGATCGCCACGACCTCGCCGTCGGTGCCGATCGGCAACTACACGCGCCAGCTGCTGAGCCGTATGCGCCTCAGCCGCGTGCTGACCCGCAACACGGTCAGCACCGAGCCGAACGTCGCCGGGGTCACCGCCAAGGTCGCGCTCGGCTCCGCCGACGCCGGCTTCGTCTACGCCACCGACGCCCGGCTGGTCAGCAACCGCGTGCGGGTGATCGCGCTGCCGCGCTGGGCCCAGCCGCCGGTCCGCTACGACCTGTGCGTGGTCCGCCGCAGCGGCGTCGACGCCGTCGGCGCCCGCCGCTACATCGCCCAGGTCACCAGCGATCGCGGTCGCCGCCTGCTGCGCGCCGCCGGGTTCGGTCTGCCCGCCCGGTGATCGGAGGCGGTCGACAGCGCCGCGGGCGGTCCGGTCGTGCCTGCACGACCGCGCCGCTCGCGCTCGCCGCGGGCCTGACCGCGGTCTTCCTGGCGCTGCCGATCGTCGCCCTCTTCGTCCAGATCCCGCTGCGGGACGTCCCCGGGCTGCTCGACGACCCGGCGGTCCGCGAGATGCTCGCCGTCACCGCCCGCACCAACCTGGTGGCGAACGTCGCGATCCTGCTGATCGGGACCCCGACCGCGTACCTGCTGGCGACCCGCCGGTTCCGCGGCCGCGGCGCGCTGATGACCCTCGTCGAGCTGCCGCTGGTGCTGCCCCCGGCCGTCGCCGGGATCGGCCTGCTGGCGGCGTTCGGCGCCGGCGGGCTGGTCGGCCCCACGCTCGAGGACGCGGGGATCGTGCTGCCGTTCACCGAGTGGGCGGTGGTGATCGCGATCGTCTTCGTCGCGTCGCCGTTCTACGTCCGCCAGGCGATCGCCGCCTTCGGCGCGGTCCCGGCCACCCTGCCGGCGGCGTCGCGCACGCTCGGCGCCGGCGCGCTGCGGACCTTCCTGCGGGTCACGCTGCCGATCGCGGCCCCCGGCCTGCTGGCCGGCTGGGTGCTGGCGTTCGCCCGCGGGATCGGCGAGTTCGGCGCGACGATCATGTTCGCCGGCAGCGTCCAGGGGGTCACGCAGACGCTGACCCTCGGGATCTACGAGCAGCTGAACTCCAGCTTCGACACGGCGATCGCGATCGGCGTGCTGCTGGTCGTGCTCAGCGGCACCGTCCTGATCGTCTACAAGCTGCTCGAGGCATGGCGCCCCTCCGGTTCGATCTCGCGCTGAGGCGCCGCCGCTTCGTCCTCGAGGTCGCGCTCGAGGTCGGGCGCGAGACGGTCGCCGTGGTCGGCCCGTCGGGGGCCGGCAAGACGTCGATCCTGCACGCGATCGCCGGCCTCGAGCGACCGGACCGCGGACGGATCACGGTCGGCGACGACTGCTGGCTCGACCGCGACCGGCGGATCGACCGGGCGCCCCAGCGTCGGTCGGTCGGGCTGGTCTTCCAGGACTACGCGCTGTTCCCGCACATGACGGTGCGGGCCAACGTCGGCTACGGCGGGCGCGAGCGGGTCGACGAGCTGCTCGCGCGGATGCGGATCGAGCCGCTCGCCGACGCCCGCCCCGGCGAGCTGTCGGGCGGCGAGCGGCAGCGCGTGGCGCTCGCCCGCGCGCTGGCCCGCGACCCGTCGGTGCTGCTGCTCGACGAGCCGCTGTCCGCGCTCGACGCGCACACCCGCGCGGTCGTCCGCCGCGAGCTGGCCGCCCTGCTCTCCGACCTGGCCCTGCCGACGCTGCTGATCACCCACGACTTCCGCGACGCGCTGGTGCTGGCCGACCGGGTCGCGGTGATCGTCGACGGCCGGCTGCACCAGCTGGGGCCGCCCGCGGAGGTCGCCGCCCGGCCGCGCAGCGCGACGGTCGCGGCGATCGCCGGAACCCCGTGGACGACCGGGGTCGCGGCGCCCGCGGCCGGCGGCGGCAGCGCGGTCACGCTCGACGACGGCACGCTGCTGCACGCCGACGAGCCGCGGACCGGCCCGGTCGGGGTGGTCGTCGACCCCTGCGACGTGGTCGCCCGGGTCGGCACGCGCCCCGACGCCCCCGACGTGCTCAGCGGCGCCGTGTCCGAGGTCGTCGCCGAGGGCGGCCGGGTCCGCGTGCGGGTCGCCGGCCTGGTCGGTGAGCTGGACGGACGCGCCGCCGGGCCGCTGCCGACCACCGGCGACGTCGCCCACCTGATCGTGCCCGCCTCCGCGGTGCGGCTGGTGCCGCTCGACGGCGAGCCCGCGGGGTAGCGTCAGCCGTCCGGCGACTCGACCCGCTCGGCGAGCGCCGCCAGCGCGGCGACCATCGGGGTCTGGGGATCGCGGTCGCGGGCCAGCAGCCCGACCGGCGACGTCACCACCGGCTCCTCGAGCGGCAGCACCGCGACCGCCGGCAGGTCGGTCAGCAGGTCGAGCCAGGGGTGCGCGACGACGCTCGCCCAGCCCATCCGCAGGTGCCCGAGCAGCGCGGTCAGCGAGTTGGTCTCGAGCGCCACGTCGGGCTGGACCCCGACCCGGCCGAGCACGTCGTCGAGGATCCGGCGGTTCTGCATGTCGCGGCTGAGCAGGCAGAGCCGCAGGCCCTGGAGGTCGCGCCAGCGGACCGCGTCGGCGTCGCGCGCGAGCGCCGGCAGCTGGTTGCGGGGGCAGACCAGCAGGTAGCGCTCGGCGTAGAGCGGCCAGATCCGCAGCCCGTCGTCGTCGGCCCCGTCGAGGTAGCTGACGCCGACGTCGAGCTCGAAGGCGTCCAGCCCCGACGCGATCTCCGCGGACGTCGCCGACCGGACCTCGGCGCGGACGTCCGGGGGGCGCTGGAGCAGCGGCGA
>CAZFIQ010000146.1:4883-6768 GCA_964519185.1 uncultured Patulibacter sp. | reverse complement strand
CCTGGCGCTGCCGGGCAACGGCTCGACGCTGGCCACGCACACCGCCCGCAAGGCGCTCTACGAGGACGCCGGCCGGATGGCGGTCGAGATCTGCGGCAAGTACTACGACCAGGACGACGCGTCGGTGCTGCCGCGCTCGATCGCGACCCGCGAGGCGTTCGAGAACGCGATGACGCTCGACATCGCGATGGGCGGATCGACCAACACCGTGCTGCACCTGCTGGCCGCCGCCCAGGAGGCCGAGCTGGACTACACGCAGCAGGACATCGACGCGCTGTCGCGGCGGGTGCCGTGCCTCTGCAAGGTCGCGCCGAACGGGACCTACCTGATGGAGGACGTCCACCGGGCCGGCGGGATCCCCGCGATCCTCGGTGAGCTGCTGCGCGGCGGGCTGCTGCACGACGAGGTCTCGACCGTCCACGCGCCGACGATGCGGGCGTTCCTGGAGGAGTGGGACGTGCGCGGGCCGAAGCCGAGCGAGCGCGCCGTCGAGCTGTTCCACGCCGCGCCCGGTTGTAAGCGCTCGGCCAAGGCGTTCTCGCAGTCCGAGCGCTGGGAGTCGCTCGACGTCGACGCGGCGGACGGCTGCATCCACGACATCGAGCACGCCTACTCGGCGGACGGCGGACTGGCGATCCTCTACGGCAACCTCGCCGAGAACGGCTGCGTCGTGAAGACGGCCGGCGTCGACGAGTCGATCCTGGTCTTCAGCGGTCCGGCCGTGGTCGTCGAGTCGCAGGAGGACGCGGTCGACGCGATCCTCAGCGACCGGGTCAAGCCGGGCGACGTCGTCGTGATCCGCTACGAGGGGCCGCGCGGCGGGCCGGGGATGCAGGAGATGCTCTACCCGACCTCGTACCTCAAGGGCCGCGGCCTGGGGGCGGCCTGCGCGCTGGTCACCGACGGGCGCTTCTCCGGCGGCACCTCCGGCCTGTCGATCGGCCACGTCTCGCCGGAGGCGGCGTCGGGCGGCGCGATCGCGCTGGTGCAGGACGGCGACACGATCGCGATCGACATCCCGAACCGTGCGATCGAGCTGCAGGTCGCGGAGGACGAGCTGGTCGAGCGTCGCGCGCAGCTCGAGGCGACGACCGGCTACCGCCCGGCCGACCGCGACCGCGTGGTCTCGCCGGCGCTGCGAGCCTACGCGGCGATGGCGACCTCGGCCGACACCGGCGCGGTCCGCGACGTCGACGCGGTCGAGCGGGCGGTCGCGGCGCAGCGCCACGGCGGCGTGGCCGAGCAGTTGCCCTCGGTCTGATCTTCGGCGGGCGAGGCGGGCGGTGCGGCGCCGCCCACGGTCGGGTCGGCCCCGCCCGCCCGACGGCGAGCCCCCGGATCGTGCGACCCTCTGCGGGATGGCACGACGGGACCGTGACGACGACCGATCCGGCCGCGGCCGCGGCCTCGAGCGCCGCCGCCAGGCGATGCGCGACCAGATCCAGGGGGCCTTCGCCGGGCCCGACGGGGAGCTGCCGACGCCGGACCGGACCGGCAAGCTGATCGAGGCGCTGGTCGCCTTCGTCCTCGGCACCGGGTTCTGGCGGCTGATCGTCTCCGACAGCTGGGTGGTCTCGGCGGTCTTCGGGTTGCTGCTCGCCGCGCTGCTGTTCAGCTACGGGCTGTTCCGCAGCCGGCTGACCGCCGACGCGAGCGACGATCCGCCGCGGCGCCGCCGCTGACGTTCGCCGCCGGGGCCGCGCCGTTCGCCGGTCCTCCGGAAACGACGAAGCCCCCGCCACGTGGTGACGGGGGCCTCGTCGGATCGAACTAGTACTCGTCATCCAGAGTAGACGGCGTTCGCGCGATCGTCCGTGTGGGTGCGCACACGCGGGACGCGCGGTCTGGCCCCGCACCGGAATCGCCGACGCTGGCCGACTGCGGT
>CAZFIQ010000146.1:0-4873 GCA_964519185.1 uncultured Patulibacter sp. | reverse complement strand
GACCGACGGGGATACGCGTCAGGCGGCGTCGTCGGACTCGGCGTCGTCGCCGCGGGGCGGCAGATACGCCTGGTAGCCGGTCAGGGCGGCCCCGGCGACCGCGACGCCGGAGGTCAGCCAGTCGCCGAGCAGCACGGCCACCACCATCAGCACCAGGCAGGCGACGCTGACGGCGAACCACCGCGGGTTGACGGGGCGCAGCGACATCGCGGCCAGTCTACGGGTCGTCGCGCCGGTCGCGCCCGCGGCGACGGCACTACGACGTTCGTCCAGCTAGCGCGGCCCGCAGGGGATCCCGGGCTAGCGTCGGCTCTGTCCCGGGCGCGTGTCCCGGGCCGAGCCGGGTCCCCGCCGGCGCATCGATCAATCGCCGGAAGGTTCGTTTGCATGCGTCGTAGGATCCTCGTGGTCGTCGCCACGGTCGCCGCCGTCGGCGGGCTGTCCGCCCCCGGTCACGCGGCCTCGCTCAAGGGCACCGTCACGGGGTCGCCGTACGTCGTCGCCAAGCGGACCGCGGTGCCCGTGCTGCTGACGTCGGCGTCGGCGCGCAAGGCCAAGCTGCGCTCACCGGCCGGCGTGATCCTGCTACCGCGGACCAGCACCGTGCGGATGCCGCGCGGCGAGCGCGCGGGACGGCCCGGCAACCTGCGGCTGGGCGATGAGTTCCGCGTCAGCCTGACGGTGCCGCGGGCGGCCCGTCGGGCCGCCTTCCCGCGGCTGACGGCGCGGGCCGGCCGGCTGGTCGTCACCAAGCGCGTGCCGCGGCCGGTGACCACCGAGGAGCTGGCGGCGCGGGTCGCCAAGACCGAGTCCGACCTGGCGGCCCTGACCGCGGTGGTGCGGGCGATGCAGGCCGGTCAGGCCGCCGACGTCCAGGAGCTGCACCGGCTGCTGGCGGCGGTCCGCGGTGACCTCGGCGGGCTGCGCAGCGACTTCGCCGGCCTGACCGCCACCACCAACGCCCTGAGCGCCGCGCTGACCGCGGCGCGCAGCGAGCTGTCGGCCCGGATCGACGGGCTCGCCGACGACGTCGGCGGGTTGCGGACGACGCTGACCGCCGCGCTCCAGCGGATCACCACGCTGGAGAGCAGCGTGGCGTCGCTGCGCAGCGACCTGACGACGCTGACCGCCGACCTGGCGACCACCCGCGACGGGCTCACCGCGCTGACCAGCACCGTCAGCGGGCTGACGTCCAGCCTGGGCGCGGTCCAGAGCCTGCTCACCGGGCTGACCCCGGAAGCGCTCGCGGCGCTGCTCGACACGCAGGCGCTGATCGGGCCCCTGACCAGCGACCTGCTGGCCGCGACCGGCGCGATCTCGGCCCTGACCGGTCGCGTCGACGGGCTGACCTCCGACGTCGGCGGCCTCACGACCGGGCTGGCCGACCTCGGCGCGTCGGTCCTGGACGGCCCGGGCAGCCTGCTCGGCCGACTCGACGCGCTCAGCGACACCGTGCTCGATCCGGCCACCGGACTGGTGGCACGGCTCGACGGCCTGACCGGCACGGTGACCGCGCTGACCGGCCGGCTCGACCTGGTCGACGCGTTGCTGAACGCGGACGGGACCGGTCTGGTCGACCGACTCGCGTCGCTCGACGCGCTGCTGACGACCAGCGGTACCGGCCTGGTCGATCAGCTCGCCGGGTTGAGCACGCTGGTCACCAGCTCGTCCAGCGGGCTCCAGTCGCAGCTCGACGGCCTAGCGGGCCGGCTCGACGCCCTGGGCCTGGACGCCGACCTGCAGGCACAGTTCGACGCGCTCGTCGCGCTGATCAACGACCCGGCGACCGGGCTGCTCCAGCGGGTCAGCGGGCTCGACACGGCGCTGACGGCCGCCGGGACCGGGGTGCTGGCCCGGCTCGACGGACTCGACTCCGGCCTGGGCGTCGTCACCACCGGCCTGGCGGGGCTGCAGGGCACGATCAACGATCCGGCCACCGGCGTCGTCGCGCTGATCGGCGGGCTGCGGACCGACGTGACCCAGCACGCCGCCGACATCCTGAGCTTGGGCGGTACGGCCGACGCCGCGCTCGCGCTGGCGACCACCCTCAACGGCACCGTCGGCACGCTCGGTACGACCGTCAGCGGCCTGGGCGACCGGGTCGACACGCTGACCGACGGCCTCGACGGGATCGACGCGCTGCTGAACGCCAGCGGCAGTGGCGTGCTCGCGCGGCTGGCCGCGCTCGACAGCGGCCTGGCCGCGCTGGGGATCGACGCCGACGACGCCCGTGATCTGATCGCCACGCTGCAGAGCCAGCTGAACGCGGTCTCGGCGGTCGCCGACACGGCCCAGGCGACCGCCGACGGGCTCGTCGGTACCGTCAACGGCCTGCAGGGGACGGTCAGCACGCTGAACGGCACCGTCAGCACGCTGGGAGCGACGATCAACGACGGCACGAGCGGACTCGGCGCGCTCAACACGCTGGTCGCCGCGCACGGAGCGACGCTGACCACCCTGAACGGCTCGGTCACCACCGCGCTCAGCGACATCTCGGGCCTGCAGACGACGGTCGGTGGGCTGCAGACCACGGTCGGGACCCTGCAGGGCACCGTCGGCGGGCTGGTGACGACCGTCGGCGACGCCTCCTCCGGGCTGGTGAAGAAGGTCAACGGGCTCTGTGGCGTGAACGTGATCGGCGTGATCAACCTGACGCTCGTCTGCTGACTGGGCTCGGCCGTCGACCGAGCCCGGCCCGGCGCGCCGGCCTTGGTCGGCGGTGGTCGCGGGCCGCGCTGACCCGGCCCGATCGTGGCCCGAGCGCGTCCTGGCTCAGCGCCGGGCCGACGCCGCCCCGCACGCGTTGTACGTGCGGTTGACGGTCAGCGTCCGCTTGGCCGAGACCCGGACCCGGGTGCGCACCGTGTACCGGCCGGCGGCGAGCCGTCGCAGGTCGACCGTCACCCGCGAGCGGGTGTGCTTCAGCTTGCGGGCCTTGAAGCGCTTGGGACCGGTGATCCGCGCGGAGAGGATCCGGGAGCGCTGCGGCCGGTGCGATCCGAGCAGCAGACCCGAGCCCTTCTTGCCGCGTTGCAGGCCGACGGTGAACCTCCGTGGCGCGGTGCAGGTGGCGGGCGGCTTCGGGGCCTCCGGCTCGACGACCTCGACCGTCGCGTGCGCCACCTGGTTGCCCGGGTTGGTGTCGCCGGTGCGGTGGCCGATCGTCGCCGACTGGGCGATCGGGCCGACGGCGTCGGCCCGCAGCGTCGCGGTGACCTGCTTGGTCTGGCCGGGGGCGAGCGTGCCGAAGTCGCAGTGGACGACGTGCCCGGGGGTGGTCGCGGCGGCGGCGCAAGCCCCCTCGCCCGCCAGCCCCACCAGCGTGGCTCCCGCCGGCAGCGGGTACTCCAGATCGACCTCGCCCGCCGCGTGGGGCCCGGCGTTGCCGGCGGCCAGCGTGGTGGTGAAGGTGGACCCGCGCGTGACCTGCGCCGGGGTGCTGGACAGCCCCACGCCCAGGTCGACGTCGGCGACCTGCAGCGAGACGTCGTCGACGTTGACGATCGGGTACTGCAGCAGCGTCACCGCGCCGACGTAGTCGAACGACAGCGCCTGCGGCTGGCCGGTCGCGATCGCGCCGCTGACCGGGACGACGACCTGGGCGTAGCCGCCGTGGTAGCGGGCGTCGTCGCCGCGGACGGCGAACAGCGTCGTGCCGCCGAGCGACACGTTGAGCACCGACGCCGCGTCGGCTCGGCCGATCCAGAGCCGGAACGAGAGCGTCGCCGGGGTGCCCGCGGTCAGCGTCACGGCCTGACTGAGGCTGCTGGTGTGCGGTGTCGGGTCGAGCAGGCCGAGCAGCCCGTCGATGAAGTTGTAGCCGCCGAACCAGGCCCACCAGCCGCCGCTGTGGGGCGCGGCCCGTCCCGGGCTGGAGTAGGCGTCTCGGCAGTAGGCCGGACTTCCCGGAACGTTGACGCAGAGCGGGGTCCCGGTCGACCACAGGTGGCGTCCCACGAAGCGGTCGGCCTGGGCCCACGGCGACGCGGCGATCCCCGCCTCGAACCCGCCGTCCCGCACCAGCTCGGCCGCCGTCGCGCCCGTCGGAGCCCCGAGCAGCCCAGCGATCGCCGCGGCGAGGGCGAGGGTGGGGGACCGGCGCATGCGTGCAGTGTACGAGCGGGGGATGGGGGGACGTGCCGGTTCCGACCTACCGGCATCCCGCCCGGGGGCGCGGAGGACAGCCCGAGCACCGTTCGTCGCGGTCTGTCACGCTAGACGACGGACTCGGAAGCCTCCGATCCGCGAGCGGAGGGCTCAGAATAGCGCTCTCCGGCGACCAACTGGGACGGATGGCGGCAACCGCGCACCCGCGTGGCCGGCACCGACCGACACCGAGCGCCGGCCCCGCGCCTGCGTCCAGTCCGACGAGGAACCACGATCTTGAGCGAGACCGCTCCTGCCGGCGCTGACGCCCCCGGCGCTTCCGACGCCCCTGACGCCCCGACCCCGGTCGACGCCCCGGCCCCGCTGGATGCGTCGACCACGGGCGACGAGCCGACCACGCTCGACAAGCCGGTGACGTTCGCCGACCTCGAGCTGCGCCCCGAGCTGCTGAGCGCCTTGGCCGGCCTCGGCTACGAGGAACCGACCCCGATCCAGCGCGAGGCGATCGGCCCGCTGCTGGCGGGCCACGACCTGCTCGGCCAGGCCGCGACCGGCACCGGCAAGACGGCGGCGTTCGCCCTGCCGATCCTCGAGCGCCTCGTACCCGGTGCCGCGGTGGAGCCGATCGCCCTGGTGCTGGTGCCGACCCGGGAGCTGGCCGTCCAGGTGTCCGAGGCCGTCTACAAGTACGGCCGCGAGCTCGATGCCCAGGTGCTGCCCATCTACGGCGGCCAGCCGATCGTCCACCAGCTCAAGGTGCTCAAGC
>CAZFIQ010000145.1:0-6777 GCA_964519185.1 uncultured Patulibacter sp. | reverse complement strand
ATGTGGCTCCGCCGGCCCCGCCCGCCGCACCCCCGGTCCCGCCGACCGATGCGGCGCCGCCTGCGCCCCCGGCCCCGCCGGTCGCCGCCGCCCCGCCCGCGCCCCCGGCCCCGGCCAGCCCGCCGCCGGCCCCGCGCACGCCGGAGCCCCCGGCTCCGCCCGCCCCGCCGGCCGACGCCACCGAGTCCGAGACCCCGGGCATCCCGGCCGTTCCCCGCCGCCGGATCGACGACGCCGGCGATCCGCCCGCGCCGCCGGCCCACGAGCGGACCAGCGACGACCCGCTCTCCGACACCCCGGAGTTCCTGCAGGAGACCCCGGACCACGATCGCCTGTGGTTCGAGCAGAAGCCGCCCCGCGACTTCGACTTCTAGGACGTCGTCTCAGTCCGCTGCGCCGCGCCTCGCGCGGCCGGTGGCCGATCCCGAACGGGCGCGATCCTCGCGCCCGTTCTCGTTCCCCGGGACGACGGCTCGCACCGCCTTCGCACCGCTCGCTGACCCGACCCCCGGTAGCGTCGCGGCTCGGCCGTCGGGCCGGCCCGGCATACTGGAACTGTGACGCGCAACGCGGATCGCGAGCAGCCGACCGGGGGCCGGGTAGCGGTCGTCCTGCCCGGGGGAGGCGCGCGCGGCGCCTACGAGGTCGGTGCGCTCTCGGTGCTGCTGCCGGAGCTGGAGCGCCGCGGCGAGCGGATATCGATCGTCAGCGGCACCTCGGTCGGCGCGATCAACGCCGCCTTCCTCGGCTCGGTTGCCCACCTGCCGGCCGCCGAGCAGGTCGCGCTCGGCCTGCGCCACTGGCAGAGCATCGGCCGTCGCGACATCATCAAGAACGTCGTCGGCCCCGGCCTGCCGATCACCGTCGCCCGGATGCTCGGCGACATGCTGGAGATCCCCGGGGTGCGCCTCTCCGGCCTGCTCGACCCGAGGCCGCTGCGCAAGACCCTCGACCGGATGGTCAACTGGGACGACCTGGCCCGCAACGGCCAGGAGGGCGCCTACGACGCGGTCTGCATCGTTGCGACCTCGCTCGCCCGCAGCGGCCCCGTCGCCTTCGTCCAGGGCTCGACGACGATCCCCGAGTCGCGGCCCGGGGCCGACCTGCGGTATCTGCCGGTCGACCGGCTGGAGGCGCAGCACGTGCGCGCGTCCGCGGCGATCCCGTTGCTGTTCGCGCCCGTGCGGGTCGACCATCCTGACCCGGCGGAGGCGCCCGAGTACTACGTGGACGGTGCGACCCGCCTGAACACGCCGATCGCACCGGCGCTGGCGCTCGGCGCGGACCGCGTGATCGTCGTCGGCTTCGAGCCGCTCGGGCAGCGCACGCCGCGCAGCGTCGGCACCGTGCCGCTCAAGCCGCGACTGGCCGACGTCGTCGGCAACATCGTCGACGGCCTGCTCGTCGACCAGGTCAACGACGACCTGCACCAGATGGTGACGCTCAACGAGATGCTCGCCGTCCCGCGCAGCCGCGGCGCTCGGGCCTCGGCGACGATCCGCAAGGCGCGCGGCAAGCCGCCGTACCGCAAGGTCGAGTACGCGCTGGTCTCGCCGCCGCGCCGCGGCGAGCTGGGGGCACTGGCCGACGAGGTCTTCCGCAAGCGCTACGCCGGACTGCGCGGACTGCGCAACCCTGATCTGCCGCTGTTCTCGCGGTTCCTCGGCGGGGGCCGGACGCCCGCCCGCGGCGAGTTGCTGTCGTTCCTGCTCTTCGACCAGCTGTACTTCGAGATGCTGATCGAGGCCGGCCAGCGCGACGCCTTCGCCTGGCTCGAGCGGCACCCGGACTTCTGGTGCTCGGAGGCCGGTCACGACTTCGACTTCGACACTGGGCGCGTGGTGCCGGTGCCCGAGGGCGACACGGCGGACCCGTCGTCCGTCACGGCCTAGGCCGCCCGACGAGCTGCCCGCCGCCCCGGCCGGGTCGTTCGCCGACCGGTCGTCGTTGGACGTCCCCCGGGTGCCGTTTGCCGACCGGTCGTCGTTCGCCGGTCGTTGGGCGTCCGGCCGGGACGGGACGGAGGTCCGCGGGGCCGCGGTCCGCCGGTGTACGGAGCCTCAGGCCGGAACGCGCCGTTGGGGCTACGCTCGTTCGATGGCCGAACGTGACGAGGACCTGCGCTGGCTGCGGCGCGCGATCGAGCTGAGCGCCGAGGCGCGCGAGCGCGGCAATCCGCCGTTCGGCACGTTGCTGGTCGGGCCCGACGGCACCGTGCTGGCGGAGGATCGCAACACCGAGCGCACGGACGACGACATCAGCGCGCACCCGGAATTCAAGCTGGCCGTCTGGGCCGCGCGCGAGCTGGACGCGGCGACGGCGGCCGGAACCACCATGTACACGTCGTGCGAGAACTGCGCGATGTGCACGGCCGCGTTGGTGCGCGCCGGGATCGGCCGGGTCGTCTACGCGATGTCCGCCGAGCGCCTGGGATCGGTGCGCGGTGTCCGGCCGACCGACCTGAAGCTGCCGCTGCGCGAGGTCGTCTCCCGCTGCGGCCGCGAGGTGGAGGTCGTCGGCCCGTTGATCGAGGACGAGTCGGCGGCGATCCAGGACGGCTTCTGGGACTGAGAGGACGCCTGAGGTTGGAGTGGCGTGCGGTTCTCCACCCTTGGCGGGGCGAACCGCACACCGGTCACCGCGGGCGGCGGTTCCTCCGTGGCGCTCGGGGCGGATAGTCTGATCGGTGCATGACCGTGAACCGAATCGCCGTACCCCGCGACCGCGACGACGACTTCGCGCCCGACGCGATCGCGGCGCGGCAGGCGTTCCTGCGCGACCGGACCGACTCGCCCCTGGAGCACGTCGCCCACCACTCGATCGATCCGGCCGTGCTGCCGGGCAACATCGAGTCGTTCACCGGGGTCGCGCAGGTGCCGATCGGCGTCGTCGGGCCGCTCCGCGTCAACGGCGAGCACGCCCGCGGGGACTTCTACGTGCCGCTGGCGACGACCGAGGGCACGCTCGCGGCCAGCTACGGCCGTGGTATGCGCATCCTCCACGAGGCCGGCGGCGTCAAGACCACGGTGATCGACGATCGGATGCAGCGCGCACCGGCGTTCCAGTTCGACGATGCGCGCGACGCCCGCGACTTCGGCCTGTGGCTGCGGCGCCACGAGGAGCGGATCCGCGAGGTCGCCGAGGCGACCACCCGCAGTGGCCGGCTGATCGAGATCGAGCAGTACCAGTCCGGCTCGACCGTCTTCTGCCGCTTCGACTACACGACCGGCGACGCGGCCGGCCAGAACCTGACGGGCAAGGCGACCGAGGCGGCCTGCCGCTGGATCCTGAGCCAGCACCCGCAGGTGCGGTTCCACGCGCTGGAGGCGAACTTCGCGACCGACAAGAAGGCGTCGCAGATCAACACGCTCAAGACGCGGGGCAAGCGGGTGGTCGCCGAGGCCACGCTGCCCCAAGAGCTGGTCCAGCGGATGACCCGCGCGACGACCCGGCAGATGTACCGCTCGCGCCAGCTCGCGACCCACGCCGGCCTGATGTCGGGATCGAGCAACAACGGCTCGCACTCGGCGAACGGGATCACCGCGCTGTTCATCGCCTGCGGCCAGGACGTCGCCAACGTCGCGGAGTCGTCGACCGCGCTGGTCTACACCGAGCTGCGCGAGAACGACGACTACTACTTCTCGATCACGATCCCGTCGCTGATCGTCGCGACCTACGGCGGCGGGACCGGACTGCCGACCCAGCGCGAGTGCCTGGAGCTGCTCGGCTGCTACGGCTCCGGCAAGGTCCGCAAGCTCGCGGAGATCGTCGCGGCGACGGTGCTCTGCGGCGAGATCTCGCTGGCCTCCGCGGTCGCGGCGGGGGAGTGGGTCGAGGCCCACGACCAGCACGGGCGGAACCGGCCGTAGGCGGCATCCGCCGCGCTCGCGGCGCCGTTCGTCGTGGCCGGGCGTCCGGCGGGCGTCCGACGCCGATCGCTGGACGGCCGGTGCGCCCGCGCACGCCGCCCACGACGAACGTCCGTTGCGCACGGGCTCCGCGAGCGCGACGAGTAGCGTCGGGCGGACGACGCGGGCCGTCGGGGCCGCGCGCGAACCGAGGAGGTCACGATGCTGTTCGGGCAGGAGCACGTCAAGCGGTACCAGGAGACCGACGGCGAGGTCGGGCACGAGTGGGAGGGCACCACCGCCTTGATCCTCACCACCGTCGGCCGCAAGTCGGGCGAGCGGCGCAGCACCCCGCTGATCTACCAGCCGACCGACGACGGGTACGCGATCGTCGCGTCGAAGGGCGGCGACGACCACCCGCCGGCCTGGTTCCTGAACCTCGAGGAGCAGCCGGAGGCCGACGTCCAGGTCAAGGCCGACCGGTTCCGCGCGCGGGCCCGGGTGGCGAGCGCCGACGAGAAGCCCGCGCTGTGGAGGAAGATGGTCGCGGCCTGGCCCGCCTACGACGAGTACCAGGAGAAGACCGACCGGGAGATCCCGGTCGTCGTGCTCGAGCGGGTGAGGTAACTACTCGGCGTCGGTCGCGTCGACCTCGACCTCGATCTCGACCGGGGCGTCGGCGGCCCGCACCCAGCGGGCCAGCGCCAGGACGCCGGTCGAGGTCAGCTCGCCGTCGACGTCGACCCAGTCGCGGACGTGCAGCTCCAGACCCAGCGCGTGCGCGTCCTCCGGCCCGGCGCCGCGGTTGAGCGTGGTCACCAGCACCGTGGTGCCGGGCTCCAGCGTCCAGCGGCCGGACTCGAGCGCGGCGAGCGCGCGGGCCTGCTGCTCGCTCGGCAGGTCGAGCGGGTGGGGCAGGCCGGCGGCGCGCGGGGTGGCGACGACCGGGTCGGCGGCGGCCGGCGGGGCCGGCCGGGCGGGGGTCGCCGGGGCGGCCGGCGGCGGGGTCGCACCGTCCCGCGGGTCGCTCGGATCGGCGGCCGGCATCGGCTCGACGGACCCGTCGCTCTGCGTGGCCGCTGAGATCTGATCCCGCAGCCACTCGCCGGCCTCCTCGGCGAACTGCTTGATCGGCTCGACGCCGAGCCCGCTCGCGCGGGCGAGGTCCTCCAGGTTGCCCAGGTCGCCCGAGGCGAGGCGCTCGGCGCCCTTGGTCACCTCGTCGGCGATCGCCCGCAGGGTCTCCTCCAGGCTCCGACGCTCGCGGTCCGGCTGATCGTCGCTCATGCCTCCATCGTCGCACGTGGGCGCGGTGGGCTGTGCCGGATGGTCGTTCGTGCCCGCTCGCCGGTCGAGCTGCGTGCGATTCGGTGGCCCGGAGCACCCCGATCGCACGCGGCCGCCGTGGTCACTCCGCCGCCCGGGCGCGCGGTGGACGCGGCGATCTTCCTACCCGAGGTCCGATCCCTGCCAGACTGCCCGCATGAGTGACGCACGGCGGTTCGACATCGTGGTCTTCGGTGGCACGGGCTTCACCGGTGGGCTGACCGCCGAGTACCTGGCCCGGCACGCACCCGACGAGCTGCGCTGGGCGCTGGCCGGCCGCAACCGCGGCAAGCTGGAGGCGCTGCGCACGCGGCTCGCAGCGATCCGGCCGGCGGCGGCCGACCTGGAGCTGCTGGTCGTCGACGCGGAGGACCCGGCGGCGGTCCGGCCGATCGTCGAGGACGCCCGCCTGGTGCTGACCACCGTCGGCCCCTACGCGTTGCACGGCGGGGCGCTGGTGGGGGCCTGTGCCGCCGCGGGCACGGACTACGTCGACCTGACCGGCGAGCCGGAGTTCGTCGACCGGACCTGGCTCGACCACCACGCGCGGGCGGTCGAGAGCGGCGCCCGGATCGTCCACTGCTGCGGGTTCGACTCGATCCCCCACGACCTGGGCGCGTACTTCACCGTCCAGCAGCTGCCGGAGGGCGTGCCGTTGAAGGTCGAGGGGTTCGTCCGCGCCAGCGCGATGTTCTCCGGCGGGACCTTCCACTCGGCGGTCAACGCCTTCGGCCGCGGACGGCAGACGCTGCAGGCGGCCAAGCGGCGGCGGGCGGCCGAGCCGCGCGACGCCGCCCGCCGGGTCTCGGGGGTCAAGGGCGGGGTCCGGCGCGATCCCACCAGCGCCGCCTGGGTCGCGCCGTTGCCGACGATCGACCCGCAGATCGTGCTCCGCTCGGCGCGGGCGATCGAGCGCTACGGTCCGGACTTCTCCTACGGTCACTTCATGTCGGCCAAGCGGCTGGCGACGATCGTCGGGACCGGTGGGATGGTCGGGTCGCTGATGCTGCTGGCCCAGCCCAAGCCGCTGCGCAAGGGGCTGCTGAAGCTCAAGGCGTCGGGTGACGGGCCGACGGCGGAGAAGCGCGCGAAGAGCTGGTTCCGCGTGCGGTTCGTCGGCGAGGGCGGCGGCCAGCGCGTGGTGACCGAGGTCTCCGGCGGCGACCCCGGCTACGACGAGACCGCCAAGATGCTGGCCGAGTCCGCGCTCTGCCTGACCTTCGACGCGCTGCCGACGACGTCCGGGCAGGTCACCACGGCCCAGGCGATGGGCGACGCCCTGGTCGATCGGCTGGTCGCGGCGGGCATCGCATTCCGGGTGCTGGCAACATCAGCTTGACTTCAACCTAGGTTGAAGCTGCATAGTTAGGGGCTCGGTTGCGAGTGAGGCATACCGAACGCGCAAGCCGCGGGAAAACCCGGCACGATCGCCGTAACCGAACTCCCTCTCCACGATCCAAAAGGACGCTGACCGATGGCCTTCTCCGTTCCCCCGCTGCCCTACGCCTACGATGCGCTCGAGCCGCACATCGACGAGCAGACGATGCGGATCCACCACGACAAGCACCACCAGGCGTTCGCCTTGTCGACGTACGCCTGGTGG
>CAZFIQ010000144.1:1342-6800 GCA_964519185.1 uncultured Patulibacter sp. | reverse complement strand
GCCAGAAGGCGTGGTCGGCGTGCCGGAAGAGCGCGCCGAAGACCGCCTCGGTGGCCGGCACGCCAGCGACCGTGCGGACCCGCAGCGCGTACTGCTCGTCGGGCTCCGCGGCCAGCGGCGGGTCGGTGGTCGCCGGCTCCGCGGCCGGCTCGGCGCCGACGTCCGGCGGCGGGACGACCGGGACGGTCGCCGGACCGCTCCAGCGGACGCCGTGCTGCTCGTGCGCGTGGCGCTCGACCCGGGCGTAGAAGTTGCGGAACAGGCGCTCGCCGTGCTCGGTGGCCACCGACTCCGGATGGAACTGGACCCCGCAGAGCGGGCGGTGGCGGTGCTCGATGCCCATCACGACGCCGTCGTCGGCCCAGGCGAGCACGCGCGCGTCGGGACCGAGCGAGTCGGCGGTGACGGCCAGCGAGTGGTACCGGACGACGCGGAACCCCTGCGGGATGCCGGCGAAGATCCCGTCGTCGACGTGGGTGATCGGGCTCAGCCGGCCGTGCATCGCGAGCGGTGCGTTGGTCACGGTCCCGTCGAGCGCGGCGGCGATCCCCTGGTGACCCAGGCAGACGCCGAAGACCGGGGTGGTCGCGTGGCGGAGCACGTCGTGGCAGACCCCGAAGTCGTGCCAGCGCTTGGGGTTGCCGGGGCCGGGGGAGAGCACGATCGCGTCGAAGCTCCAGCGCGACAGCGCCTTCCACGAGACCGCGTCGTTGTCGATCACGACGGGGTCCTCGCCGGCGACGGCCGCCAGCAGGTGGAACACGTTGTACGTGTACGAATCGTGGTTGTCGATCAGCAGCGTCCTCATCGCCCGACCGACAGTCCGAGGGCGCGCTCGACCTCGTCGAGGGCGATCTGCACCAGCTCGGCGACCTCCGGGCGACGCGGACGCTCGACGTACCAGCGCGCCAGGTGCGAGGCGTGGCGGGCCAGCGGCGACACGTCAAGCTTGTCGATCGATCCCGCCAGGTGGACCCGGAAGAGCTCCGACTGGACGACCGCGAAGCGGTAGTCGGGATCGTCGACCGGGTCTCCGTCGACGGCCGGGGCGACCGGCTGGACCCGGGCGCGGGCCAGGTCCCAGGCCAGGCTGCGGCCGTCGTCGAAGAGCTCGCCGGGATCGAAGTCGACCGCCTTGCCGGTCTGCTGGAGCAGGAAGTACCCGAGGGCGACCTGGGCGCCGAGCGCGTCGGGCGCGGGCAGGCGGTCGCGGATCGCGCGGCGCTCGTCGTCGGCGTCGATCGCGGCGTCGAGCCGCTCGATCAGCTCGTCGATCAGCAGCGCGCCCTCCTGGCTCGACGAGAGCCGCTGCCCGCCCTCGGCGACCAGTCCGTGGAAGACGGTGTGGGTCGGGTGCTGCTCGACCTGCTGCTGCCCGGCCAGCCGCTCCATCAGGTCCTGGCGGCAGGTCACGTGCGACACCCACTCGCCGCCGCAGACCTGGATCGAGGTCATCGCGTCGAGCTCGGGGGCGACCGTCCAGTAGGCGAGCGCGCGCATGTGCTGGGTCGACACGCCGTCCGGTCGCACCAGCGGCATCTCCTCCAGCTCGGAGCGTCCGGTGCGGTAGATCACGACGCCGTCGTCGCGCCGCTCGAGCGCCCCCGACGCGATCCCGCTGGTGCCGAGCTCGGCCATCTCGTCGAGGAAGTCGGACTCGAAGATCACCCGGTCGAACTCGATCCCGAGCCGGGCCAGCGTCTTGCGGTGCCCGGCCAGCACCCAGGCGCGGGTCTTGGACCAGAGCTGGAGCACGTGCGGGTCGCCCGCCAGCACGCCGGTGACGATCGCGTCGGCACTGTCGTCGTGCATGATCGACTCGCGGTCGAGCGAGTCGATCACCGCCTCGTCCTGGGCCTGGGCCCGCGACTTGATGTAGGCGGCGTAGCAGGCACCGACGAAGTGGTCGCTCTTGCCGGGGACCTCGTGCAGGACCTGTCCGTGCTTGCCCGAGTACATGACGCCGGCCATCGCCTCGCCCATGCCGCGGCCGATGTCGGAGAGCAGACTGCGACGCTCGACGGTGGCGCCGCCCTCGGCGAGCGCGGCGCCGAGCGCGTGGCCGATCGCCAGGTTGCGGAGATGCCCGACGTGCAGCGCCTTGGTGGTGTTGGCGCCCCAGAAGTAGACCGCCGTCCGCTGGTCGCCCGCCAGATCGTCGTGGCGTGGTGTGGCGGCCCGGTGCTCGCGGAGGCGGTCGCCGGCCCGGCGGATCCAGTCGTCGTCGAGCGTCACGGCAACCGACCGGCCATTGGAAACGGTGTCGCGCACAGGTGCGCTCGCGCGGATCGCGGCGAGCGCCTCGGTGGCGGCGCGATCGTCGGGCCAGTCGGCGGCCAGCGGGATCAGCAGGAGGTCCCGGCCGGCCTGGGCGGCGTACGGAGCCCGCGGGGCCCACCGTGGTCGTCCGTCGGTGGGGCCCGCCAGTTCGTCGATCTGTACGAAGAGATTGGGCTCCATGCCGGCCGTCGCTGCCGTTGAATTGTCCGAGTACACCAGCCGGGGCTCGAACCCGGACGCTCGGAGTACTAGTCCGATCCTCTAACCTATTGAGGTACTGGTGCTTGCCAGAGACTCAACCTCGTCTCTGGAATCAGAATAGCTGGCGTTCCTAGCGAACGCAAGTGTTTTCTTTACACCGTCTTGGTGATCGATTGATCGCTGTACCGATCGTCGCAGTGCCTCCGTGGTACACGGGCGCGGGTACCTGACGGGGCCGCCGGTGGCGGGCATCGTCGTGCGACGACCTTTGGTCTCCCGGGCGCCCGGCGAGCGATCCCGGAGGCGCGCGGTCGAGGTCCTGGAGGTCGGGCCGAGGCGGGATTCGGCCCGTGGATCGCGCGCGGCTGGGTGTCGCGCAGGCGTGTGTCGCGAGTGACGCTCGGCAGCCGGCGGTCCGGTCGCGGCGGGGACGATACCGAGAAGGGGTCGATCGACTCTACGTATCGTCTCCGGAGCGTTCCATCAGGTGGAAAGCGTGCGTCCGTGCTGCATAAGAGTGCACCGAATCCATCGATTTCGTTGCCGGGGCGCGTGGCGCCGGGATACGTTCGCGAGCAGTCCTCGTAGTCGAATGCGGAACGGGTGATCGTGATGGAACGGAATGCTGAAGCGACCTACCGGGAGCCACGCGGAACGCTGTTCTCGGCCTGGCAGGAGGCGTTCACCGCGCCAGGGGCCTGGAGCGAGTCGTTCGAGGCGGGGATCGAGGCGGTGGTCCAACTACTCGAGGAAGACCCGCGGGTGGCCGAGACCTGCGTGCTGGCCAGCCTGCCGGTCTCGACCAGCGGACCGCTGGTCTGGCACCGGGAGATCGTGCGGGCCCGGATCGCCGAGATCATGCACGTCAAGTGGCAGGAGTGCGGCGGGGCCGACGTGCCGCGGATGACCTTCGAGGTCCTGCTCGGCGAGGCCTGCACCCTGATGCGGGCCCGGCACGAGGCCGGCGACAGCTTCTCGGACCTGCCCAGCCTGATCCTCGGGATGTGGGGCGGAGGCACTGCGCGCGGCATGGCGGCGGCCGCGTAGTCCAACCGTCCGTGACGCTCACGGGACGCGCGACGGACGGGGTCCGTCGCGCGGGGAAGCCCGGACCCCTCCCGGGCCGGCGGCCGGGACGGCCGTCAGGCGGCCGGGGCGGTGGCCCCGTCCGGGGTCGGCTCGTCGGTTCCGGCGCGTTGCTGCTTGCGGAACTCGACGGCCGCGTCGTGGGCGGCCTGCGCTCCCTCGATCCCGGCGTACGGCAGGAACAGCGCGTAGACCAGCTCCGGAACGGCCTCGCGGAGCTCCTCCAGCTCGCCGCGCAGCACCCGGGCGTAGATCACCTCGTGGATGCCTCCGGCGATCGTCTCCGACGTCATCGGCGGCATCCCCTCACCGCCTCGGGCCTGCTTGGCGCCGGTCGCGATCAGTTCGGACAGCTCGCGCATCGAGCGGTCGCGACGGGCCACCGCCTCGGCTCCGGCTCCCAGCACCTCGACCACGCACATCTCGGCCATCGCCGGATCGGCGGCCAGGCCGTCGACCAGCACCGTGACCGCCGCGGTCGCGCGCTCGATGATCGAGCCCTCGGCGTTGAAGACCTCGATCATCGCCGCTTGGAGGCGGGTCACCGACTCGTCGTAGGCGACGAGGAACGCCGACTCCTTGTTGGGGAAGTGGTCGTAGAACGTCCGTCGCGAGACGCCGGCCGTGCTGATGATGTCCTCGACGGACATCGGGCCGTATCCGGCCAGGCTCGCCACGTCTACAACGGCGCGCAGGATGCGCTCGCGTTGGTTCTGGACGACGGTTTCTCGGGGCAGGCCGTGCCGCCCGGGGGGGAGCTGTCCGGGGCGCCGGCCGCGACTCTGGGTCTCGGTCACAGCAGGAACATAGCCGTTTCGAAGAGCGGGATCTGCCCCCCGACTGGGGTATACTGTTCGTCGTATCCGCTGCCGAAGGGGTCAGGCGCGCGTCAGGCGCCCGAGAATCCCTTGCCGTGCTTGCGCACCAGGCCGTCCCGCTGGAGCAGGGGAAGGGTCCGGAACAGCACGCTGACCGGCAGGTCGAGCCGCTCGGCGAGCTGCGCCGCGGTCAGACCCGGCTCGGCGGTGACCAGCTCGACGATCTCCTTGTCGTACCCCTCGCCCGAGCGATCGTCGGCCGGGACGGCCGCTGCCGCCCGCGGTCGGCTGCGCTTGGTGGTTCCGGAGCGCTTGCCCCGCGCCGCTCCTCCGCCGTCGACCGGCTCGCCGGGGGTGCCGGTGAGCCCGGGAATCGGGAAGTTGGCGATGTGGGCCGCGACGTCGGCCGCGTCCAGGTTGGAGATCACCCCTCGCAGCTGCTGCAGGGCGTGGTACTCCTGGACCAACGGGTGAATCTCCGCCATGCGCGCGTCGATTCGGGTCTGAAAGTCTTCGATCAGATTCAACGGACTGCCTCAAACGGCGGGTAGCTTGCGTGTGGTGCGCGGGTGGCCGGCGGGCACCTGTACCAGAGACGGTATCGCGTCGGAGCCCGCCGGTACTGCGTCGTTCGCCGCCGTCGCGCCGATTCGCGTCGGGACATCGCGTTGTTCCTCGAATCTACTTGTGGTAGGTACTCCGGTGGATGCTGGGGCGCCCGGGTCGGGCGCTGGCGGGGGTCCCGCGGTCGGGCCCCGTGGCCCCGGGCGGCGCGGGCCCTTCGTGGCTGCTTTCCGAGGCCGGCGGTGCCGGAGGTGCAGGGGTTTTGCTCGAGCTGGCCGACCGGACGTTCGGTGGTGCCCGGGCGTTGGTCGCCGCGGCCGGCGGGGGCCGTTGACGGTCGTGTACTCCCGAGCCGTGATTGCGGGCTGCCTCGCCGCGTGTGGGAACCGCGCCGGAAGCCGGGCGCGCGGCCGGAGCCAGGCACATCGATGGTCCCCGGTGGCGTGTACGGCGGCTGGGGTCATCGAACACGCTGACTGGGCCGACGGGGCGGGAGCCACAGGCGCGGC
>CAZFIQ010000144.1:0-1332 GCA_964519185.1 uncultured Patulibacter sp. | reverse complement strand
GCTCGGCCGGATCGGCCTGCTGCAGATCGACTCGGTCAACGTGCTGACGCGGGCCCACCAGCTGCCGCTGTTCAGCCGGATCGGGCCGTACGACCCGGCGGTCCTGGCGCGAGCGGCCGACCGTGGGCCGCGCCGGCTCGTCGAGTATTGGGCGCACGAGGCGTCGTTCGTCCCCCCGGAGACCCACCGGCTGCTGCGCTGGCGGATGGCGCGGGTCGACGAAGAGGCGTGGCGGGGGATCCGGCGAGCGGGCGAGGACCGCGACGCGGTGGCCGCCGTCGAGGCCGTGGTCGCCGCGCACGGTCCCCTGACCGCGGTCGAGGCCGAGCGCCACCTGGAGGCGCTGGCGGGTCCGCGTCAGGGCAACGGCTACGCCTGGAACTGGACCCCGGTTAAGCGGATCCTCGAGTTCCTCTTCTTCTGCGGGCGGATCAGCTCCGCCGGTCGGACCGCCCAGTTCGAGCGCCGCTACGACCTGACCGACCGGGTGCTGCCGGCCGCGGTGGCCGCCGCTCCCGACCCGACTCCGGAGGAGGCGATCCGCGAGCTGGTGCGGATCTCCGCCCGGGCCCACGGGATCGCGACCGCGCCCTGCCTGCGCGACTACTTCCGGCTGAGCGCCCCGCAGGCACGCACGGCGATCGCCGCGCTGGTCGCCGACGGCGAGCTGGTGCCGGTGCGCGTCGACGGCTGGGCCCGCCCGGCGTACCTGCACCCCGACGCGCGGCGTCCGCGGGCGGTCGACGCGCGGGCGCTGCTGTCCCCGTTCGACTCGCTGATCTTCCGCCGCGACCGCACCGAGGCGCTGTTCGGGTTCCGCTACCGGCTGGAGATCTACGTCCCGCGCGAGAAGCGGGTGCACGGCTACTACGTCCTGCCGTTTCTGCTCGGCGACCGGCTGGTCGCGCGCGTCGACCTGAAGGCCGACCGCGCGGCCGGCCGGCTGCGGGTCCAGGCGGCCCACCTCGAGCCGGGGGCCGATCGACTGCGCGTGGCCGGCGAGCTGGCGAGCGAGCTGGCGTCGATGGCGACCTGGCTCGGCCTCGGCGACGTGGCGGTCGGCGACGCGGGCGACCTGGCCCCGGCGCTGCGCGCTGCGGTCTGAAGGCGGCCGGGCCCGCCGCGCGACGCCCCGCCGACGGTGGTTCAGTGGTGCCCGTCGACCGCCGCCGCGAACCGCTCGCCGCGGTCGACGAAGTCGCGGAAGACGTTGTGACTGGGGGCGGCGGGCGACAGCAGCACCGTCGAACCGGGGGGCGCCAGCGCGCGGGCGGCCGCGACCGCGTCGGCCATCACCCGGGCGGGATCGTCGCCGTCGACCTCGACCACCGT
>CAZFIQ010000143.1:2398-6806 GCA_964519185.1 uncultured Patulibacter sp. | reverse complement strand
TCGTGGTCCGCAGTTCCCGACCGTCGACCGTGAAGGTGCTGCCGCGCAGGTCCGAGCGGACGTCGACGGCGCGGTGGCGCGCGTCCTCCGCGTCGATCGCCACCGTGATCCCGTCCGGATGCCGCTCGGCCAGCCGGCGGCCGTGCGGGTCGTCCAGATCGACCACCTTGGGCGCGCCGCCGGCCGCCGCGAAGAGCCGGGCCTTGGCCGCGAAGTACGCCTCCAGGTCCGGGTGGAAGTCCAGGTGGTCCTGGGTCAGGTTGGTGAAGATCGCGGCCGCCCAGTGGATCGCGTCGGCGCGGCCCAGCTCCAGCGCGTGCGAGCTGACCTCCATCACGCAGGCGCCGTCGCCCGCGTCGAGCATCGCGGCGAACCGCGGCTGCAGGTCGATCGCCTCCGGCGTGGTGCGTCCGGCGGGCAGCTCCCGCCCGCCGACGATCTGGGCGACCGTGCCGAGCAGCCCGGTCGCCACGCCCCCGGCCTCCAGCAGCCGGCGCAGCAGGTACGCGGTGGTCGTCTTGCCGTTGGTGCCGGTGATCCCGACGGTCCGCAGGCGCGCGGTCGGGTCGCCGGCCAGCCGCGCCGCCGCCGGCGCCATCGCCGCCCGTACGTCGGTCACCACGACCTCCGGCACCCCGAGCCCGAGCGGATGGTCGACGACCAGCGCCGCCGCGCCCGCGGCTACCGCCCCCGGGGCGAAGTCGTGACCGTCGCGGGTCAGGCCGCGCACGCAGAAGAAGACCGTTCCCGGGGTCACCTGGCGGTCGTCGTAGGCCAAGCGCGTGACGACGACGTCGGTCGCGTCTCGCGGTGCCTGGTCGAACAGGTCCCCGAGCCTCATCCGTGATGGAGCGTAGGGATCCCGGCCGCTGGAACGCCGCCTGGCGTCATTCGCCGGTCGGCACCTTCAGGTACTGCAGGGCGTAGCGGGCGATCTCCGCGAAGGCCGGACCGGCGACGGTGGCGCCGTAGCCGCCCCCGGCGGGCTCGTTGGCGACGACCGCGATCACGATCTGCGGGTCCTTGGCGGGCGCGAAGCCGGCGACCGAGGCCACGTTGCGATTCTCGATGTACTCGCCGACCTCGGTGTCGAAGACGTTCGACGTCCCGGTCTTGCCGGCCAGCGTGTAGCCGGGGACCTGGACCGCGGAGGCGGTGCCGCCGGCCTCGAAGACGCCGGTCAGCATCCGCCGCAGCTCCGACGCGACCTCGGTGCGGATGATCCGCGTGCCGGCCGCGCGCTTGACCGGCTGACCGTCGATCGAGCGCAGGATCGTCGGCTTGCGGTGGATGCCGCCGTTCGCGATCGTGGCGTAGGCGTTGGCGATCTGCAGCGGCGTGACGAGCTGGCCCTGACCGATCGGTCAGGTTGCCCATCGTCGAGCCCGAGTACTCCTCGACCTTCGGCAGCAGCCCCTGCTCCTCGGGCAGCCCGATGCCGGTCGGCTCGCCGAAGCCGAACTTCCGCATCCAGCCGTCGAACGCCCCCTTGCCCTGCTTGGTCGTCAGCTGCTGGCCGATCTTGATCGTCCCGACGTTCGACGACTGGGCCAGGATCTGCCCCGGGGTCATCGTCTCCACGCCGTGGTCGTGCGCGTCCTTGATCACCCGGTCGGCGACCTGGATCTGCGGCGGCACGCTCATCGTCGTCTCCGACGTGACCGCCCGGTCCTGCAGCGCGCCGCCGACGGCGACCGCCTTGAAGGTCGATCCCGGCTCGTAGGTCAGCCCGGTGGCGAAGTTCTGCTTGGCCTCCTCCGGCGACCCGTTGGGGTCGTTCGGGTTGATCCGCGGCCAGTTGGCCATCGACAGCACCGCGCCGTCGGGCCGCATCACGATCGCCGTCGCGTTCTTCGGGCGGAACTGCTCGCCGAGCCGCCCGAGCACGTCCTCGGTCAGCGCCTGGATGTGGCTGTCCAGGCTCAGCTGGACGTCCTGGCCCGGCTGCATCTTGCGCTCCTGGACGGTGCGCAGCGCGCTGCCGGAGCCGGCGGTCGTCTGCTTCTCGCGGCCGTAGGTCCCGCGCAGGATGTCGTCGAGCGCCGTCTCCAGGCCGCCACGCGCCGTGTCGTCGTTGCCGTAGGCACCGAGCAGCTGGCCGGCCATCGGGCCGTTCGGGTAGATCCGGCGGTTGCGCGGCTCGAAGGCCAGGCCGGTCAGGCGCAGCCCCGCCTCGCGCGCCGCCACCCGCAGCTGCTCGACCTGCCGGTCGGGCACGGTCCGCTTGAGGTACTCGAAGCCCTGGCCGGAGGTCAGCTTGGCCAGCACGTCCTGCTCGTCGAGCTCGAACGCGTCGGCGATCAGCGGGGCCAGCGCCGACGGCTCCTGGGGCGGGTTGAGGGTCCGCAGCTCGAGCACCTGCTTGGAGCTCACCGAGACGTCGGAGGCCGGTTCGCTGACGGCCAGCGCGACGCCGTTGCGGTCGGAGATCTGGCCGCGCGGCGCGAGGATCTCACGACCGCTGGTCTGCTGGCTCTGGGCCCGGACGCTGAGGCTGTCGGCCTTGGCGAAGGCGAACCAGACGGAACGGACGCCGGCGAGGACGACGAGCGTCATCGCGACGGTGAACAGCACGCGCAGGCGGCGATCTGCGTACATACCCGGACGTTCGCCGTCGGCGGGCGCGATCCTGCCGCCGCGGTCAGCCCCCGGCGTCGGTCGACGGGGTCGTTCCGGTACCGGCGTCGACCGCCTCCGGCGGCGTTTCCGCCTGGCCGGTCGTTGTCCCCGACGTCGCGTCGCCCGCGGCCGCCGCGGCGCCCGCCGCCGCCTCCGTGCCGCCCGCCGCCGCCTCCGTGCCGCTGGTCGCCAGCGTCCCGTCGTCGTTGAGCACGTCGCCGTTCTGGGTCGACGGGTTCGGCGCCGGCTGCCAGGTCGCCGCGGGCGGACCGAAGGTCTCGGCGGCCTTCTCCGCGCTCGACTTGCGGGCGCTGAGGTAGCCGATCCCCTCCGGGTCGGGGAAGACCATGCCCGCCTCGCGACCGATCCGGCTGATCCGGTCGGTCGATCCCAGCTCGGCGACCGAGTTGCGCAGCTCGGCGGTGCTGCGCTCGAGCGCGGAGATCTCCTGATCGCGCTTCTCGATCTGCTGGTTGACCTGGAGCGTGGCCGCGTGGACGAAGATCACGCCGCAGCCGAGCACCAGCACCAGCGCCAGCCACGGCCGCCCGCCGGTGATCCGGCCGAGCACCAGCCCGGCCAGCCGCAGCGGGATCACGAGCAGCCGCAGCGGCAGCAGCGCCAGGCGCAGGGCCAGCGGCGCCGCGGTCCGGCGGGGCGGCCCGGACGGAGGGGTCGGGCCGGACGGTCCTCCCGGCCCCCCGGGGCCGCGTCGGCGGGGCTCGCCCGGACGCGAGCCGCCCCGCGGAGCGGTGCGCGGTCCCGCGGGCCGCGCGGACGGCGCCTTGGGCGCGGCGTGCCGGAAGGCACGCGGATCGGCGCGCGGCGGGTCGTCGGGCTCCGGAACGTAGAGGCTGCGGGCGGGAGCGCTCACGCGGGCGCTCCGATCCGGCGGACCCCGCGGAGCCGCGCCGAGCGCGACCGCGGGTTGGTCGCCTGCTCGTGCTCGGACGGCGCGACCGACGCCTTGCGGCCGATCGTCTCGGCCTCGGGCGTCCGGCCGCAGACGCAGACCGGCAACTCGGGCGGGCAGACGCAGCCGCGGGTCAGCGACGCGAAGTACTGCTTGACGCGCCGGTCCTCGAGCGAGTGGAAGCTGATCGCGGCCAGACGGCCGCCCACGTCCAGCAGCGACCACGCCGCGGGCAGCGCGCGATCGATCTGCCCCAGCTCGTCGTTGACGACGATCCGCAGGGCCTGGAAGGTCCGCTTGGCGGGGTGGCCGGCGGCGTAGCGGGCCGGGGTCGGCACGGCGCGGGTGATCACGTCGACCAGCCGCCCGGTGGTGGCGATCGGCTCGCGCTCCCGCTCGCGCACGATCGCGCGCGCGATCCGGCCGGCGTAGCGCTCCTCGCCGTGCTCGCCGATCGTCCGCTGCAGCGCGTCGACGTCCCAGGTCGCGACGATCTCGGCCGCCGCGGTCAGCTCGCCGCCGTCGTCCGCCAGGCCCATCCGCATGTCCAGCGGCGCGTCGCGCGTGTAGGCGAACCCGCGTTCCGCCTGGTCGATCTGCATCGAGGACATGCCGAGGTCGAAGTACGCCCCGTCGGCCCGGAATCCTTCCGCCGCGAGGCGCTCGAGCGCCGCCGCGAAGGGCGCCGCGACGACCCGGACGCGGCAGGCCGCGGAGGCCGCGAACCGCTCGGCGATCGCCAGCGCGACGGGGTCGCGGTCGATCACCACGAGCAGGCCCTCCGGCCCCAGCCGCTCGGCGACCAGGCCCGCGTGCCCCCCGGCTCCGAAGGTACCGTCGACGACCGTCTCCCCCGGCTGCGGGTCGAGCATCGCC
>CAZFIQ010000143.1:0-2388 GCA_964519185.1 uncultured Patulibacter sp. | reverse complement strand
TCGTCGGGCCAGGATTCGGGATCCGGCCCGGGGTCGGTCTCGGGATCGGCCACGGCCTACGCTCCCGCCGGAGGGGCGGGCGGGTTGCCGGTCCCCGGGGCGGGCGGCGGCGGGAAGGCCTGGCCGCCGATCGCGTTGGCGATGTCCAGCATCGCGTCCTGCAGCGACGGCTGGTACGCGGCCCAGACGGCGCGGTCCCACAGCTCGAAGCGGCGGCCGCTGCCGACCAGCAGGACGTCCTTCGACGTGATCTTCGCGTGCTCCATCAGTCCCTGGCCGATGGTGACGCGTCCCTGCCCGTCCAACTCGGCCGGGGTCGCGGCGGAGTTCAGGAAGCGCTCGATCTGGCGGGTGCTCGGGTCGAGCGGGTGACGTCCGGCCAGCGACTGCTCGACGAACGACGCGTAGTCGGCGACCGGCTCGATCCCGACCGCGGGGACGTCGTGCGAGCGAACGAGGACCAGTCCGGCCTTGAAGGGATCCCGGAACCGCGCCGGAATCGTGAGGCGGTGCTTCGCGTCGAGCGTGAGCTCGAACTGGGACTGGAGCTGAAGGGCCGACAAGAGCGGAGAACCGGCGGAGATGACCGGTGCGAGCCGGGCCGGAAGCGGTGGGAGGAACCGTCCCCGGCCCGACTCGCTGGAAGGAACTTACCCCACCGAACCCCACTTTGCACCACAGATTCCGCACGACGCCCCACTTCAGCGTAGAAGGCGCTCCGGCGGAACACCTGTTCGATCGCCATAATCCCAGTTATGAAGTGATTATCCGACCTTCATCTCGGCGAGTCGACCGGAATCTGCAAGCGACGCTGCAAGGGAAATAGGAACGTACGTTCGCCCGCGATTCTCTCCAGATTCGCCCCCGACCCGCGGAAGAAGCTCGCAATCTGCGGCATTGTCCGCCCGCGAGGGCTCCCCGGTGGGACGAAGTGGGGCTCCCCGGTGGGGCGCGGTGGGGCATCACCGCTCCGCCCGCGTCCACGGCCCCCGGCCGGACGGCAACGCCGTCGCCGAACGACCCGTCGGCGACGCCGTCCGGCGGGCCGGCGTACACCCACGCCGTTGTGTGATCGCGGCGGACGTCGGGTACAAGCCATACGATTCGCGAACACCCCAACGCCGAACGGCCGGAAGGATCCATGCGCTTGCCCGCGATCCACGCCCCCTCCTCCACGTCCACCCCGATCCCGACCTCCTCCCGCGCGCCGCGACGCGCGCGCGTGGTGCCGATCGCCGCGCTGCTCGCCGGCACGCTGGTGCTCGCCGCCTGCGGCGGAGACGACGACAAGGATCAGGAGCCCCCCGCCACGCCGGCGGCGGCGGCCAGCTTCAACGTGACGTCCGAGCTCGCCAAGTCGGTTCCGGCCGACGCTCAGGCGTTCGCCGAGATCCACCTGAAGCCGGAGGGCGATCAGAAGGCCGCTATCGACGAGCTCGCCAAGCTGTTCGGCGCCGAGGGCTCGATCGCCGACGAGCTGGGCCTCAACGACGACGACAACGACATCTCCTTCACGGAGGACGTCGAGCCGCACATCGGCGACCGGATCGCCGGCTTCGCGCTGATCGCCGAGAACGCCGGGAAGACCAAGACCTCCGACGACGGGGTCGACGGCGCGATGGTGCTGCCGGTCACGGACCAGGCCAAGCTGACCGCCAGCGTGGAGAAGTCGTTCGCCGACGACAAGGACACGAAGAAGATCCAGATCGCCGGGCAGGACGCCTACCGCAGCGACGACGGCGCGATCCTCTGGGTCGGCGAGTCGCTCGCCGCCGTCGGCACCGAGAAGGGCGTGACCGCGGCGATCGAGGCCCAGGGCGGGGAGACGCTCGACAAGAACGAGCGGTTCACGAACACGCTCAAGCAGGTCCGCGGCAGCGACCCGCTGGCGTGCGGTGGCGCGACGTCCCGCTGCGGGGCTTCGGAGCCTTCGCGAGGCAGAGTCGTCGATCTCGTCGGCTACGGAAGCGACGCATCCGATTGGGAAGGCTCGGCACCCGCGCCGCAGTTCGGCGCCTCGTCGGCCGCGTTCCGCAAGAACTGGGGATGCACCGACACCGATCGGAACGACGAAGACTTCAAGGCCGTCCTGGCCTCGCCGCACAACGGCCGGTCGCCGGCTATCGACTGCGACGGCACCCTGCCCGACGATCCCGAGGGCGTCACCCCGGTGTCGAACCCCGGCGGCGAGACGGATGCTGGGAAGGATCCGTCCGGCGACGGCTACACGCCGAAGCTCCCGCGAGGCGAGGGGAGCGACGAGGACGAGTACGAGCAGCCCCTCCCGCCCGGCGCACCGCGCGGATCGAGCGACGGAGGCACCGGCCTCCCGGTGGAGAGCGAAGCGAACGTCGGCGGTTGCTCCACGGCGCCCGCGCCGGCCTCCGC